>CADCTL010000071.1 GCA_902805625.1 uncultured Acetobacteraceae bacterium | reverse complement strand
TAAGGAAGTAAGGCGGGCGGAAAGTAAGGAACAAAGGCGCCGCCGCGCTGGCCCGCGTTCCGACTCAGCCCTGGGCCACCGCCGCGCTCCAAGGCGACATCACGTCGCTCATGCCGGTCACGTCCCCGTCCGGCGCCCGCTGGATCAAGTTGGGGCAGGCGAAGTTGAGCGGCATGACGCCGTGCTCCACCACCTCCACCGGGCCGTCCGCGCGCAACTGGTCCAGCACCACCGCCGGCAGCCGGGCGTCGGCCGTCACGCCGTCCGGCCCGGACACGTCCACGCGCGGGTGGTGCGCCGCCGCTTCCGGGTCCATGCCGAACTCGCCCACGAAGGACAGCATCTGCGCCACCGCCGCCATGATGCGCCGCCCGCCGGACGCGCCCGCCGCGATCTCCGGCCCGCGCGCGCCGGCCGCGATCACCGGGCACATGTTGGTCAGGGGCCGCTTGCCCGGCGCCATGGCGTTGGGCGCGCCGGGAGTCGGGTCGAACCACATGACGCCGTTGTTCAGCAGCACGCCGGAGCGCGGCAGCACCACGCGGCTGCCCATGGAGGACAGCAGGGTGGTCGTCATCGCCACCATCATCCCGTCGCGGTCGCAGGCGGTGAGGTGGGTGGTGCAGCTCTCCGCCGCGCGCGGTTCCGCGTCGCCGAGGCCGGCCAAGCGCTCGGCGTAGGCGCCGCGCATGGTGCGGGCGAAGCGCGCGTACCACTCGGGCGACGGGGCGCCTCCGCCGCCCGCGGCGCCCGCCATGCCCTCCAGCACCCGCCGGAGGGTCGGCGCCGCGGTGAGGCCGTTGGCGAGCAGCAGGCGGCGCCCCGCCCAGGGCATCTCCACCGCCGGCAGCACGCGGGCGCGGCACCCCGCCAAGTCGCCGGCGGACAAGAGGCCGCCCATCTCCCGCACGTCCTGCGCGACCGAGGCGGCGACCTCGCCCTCGTAGAAGTCGCGCAGCCCGGCCGAGGCCAAGCGCTCCAGGGTGGCGGGCAGGTTGCCCAAGGTGAAGAAGCCCGGCGTGCCCTGGTAGGGCGCGATCGGCGGCAGGCCGTTCGGCAGGTAAACGCGCGCGCTCTCGGGATAGAGGCGCAGCACGGCGGCGGAAGCGGCCACCTTGAGCGTGGTGTACCAGTCCGCCGGCAAGCCGCGCCGCGCCAGCGCGACCGCCGGCGCCAGCACCTCGCGCAGCGGCAGCCTGCCGTGGCGCTCGTGCAGCAGCGCGTAGCCAGCGACGGCCGAAGGTATGACGAAGGACAAGGGGCCGTGGATGTTGCGGTCGCCTTCCACCTCCGGCCAAGCGAAGAGGTCCTGCTTCGTCCGCCCGGTGAGCGGGAAGGCGCCGGGGTCGAGCGCCGCGGGCGCCACCGGCCCGAAGTCGAAGGTCTCGGCCGCGCCGCCCCCCGCCGCCATGACCTGCGCGAAGCCGATGCCGCCCAGGCCGGAATTCCACGGCTCCAACGCGGCCAAGGCGAACGCGGTGGCGACGGCCGCGTCCGCGGCGCTGCCGCCGGCGTCGAGCATGAGGACGCCGGCCTCCGCCGCCGCGCCCACTTGGGACACGACCATGCCGGCGCGGCCCCGCGCCGGCGGCTTGCGGACGTGCCAGTTCTGGGTGCGATGCGGGGCGGCGGCGACGGGAGCGCTCGGCGGCATAAGGCTCGTCCTGCGGCAGTGAAGGGCGGGCCGGCATGGTCCCGCCGCCGCGCCCCGCCCGCAAGGACCCGCCCGGTTACGGAAAGCGGTGGGCAGGAGGCGCAAGCCCATCCTGGCGCGGCGTGGGGCGGCGACAGGTGGACGGCGCGGGGCAGGAAAGCGGCGCGCCCGTGCCGGCGAGCGGCCCGCGGGCGAAACGCGGACGGTAAGGAAGTAAGATGGTAAGGAGGTAAGGAGGCGGGCGCCGCCGCAGGCGCCCGCTCGCCGATCGAGTTCGGTTCCTCAGGCCACCGTCGCGCCCCGCCGCTCCAGCAGCACGGCCTCGAAGTCGAAGTGCTGGTGCCAGTTGATGTGGTCGGCCAAGGCGTCCGCCGCGCCGTGCCGGTCGCCCGCCAGGAGCACCTGGACCAGCGCGGCGTGCTCGCGCCCAGCGGGGACCGGTTCGCGGCCCTGTCGGCCGAGGCCCCACACCACGGCGAGCTGCCGCGACAGGCCTTGCCAGAGCGCCAAAAGCGGCGCGTTGCCGGAAGCGCGGCACAACTCACGGTGGAAGTGGCCGTCGGCCATGACGATGAGCGCCGGGTCGCCCTTCTCCGCGGCCTGCGTGTAGTCCTCGGCGGCCTGGCCGAGCCGCTTGAACCGCGCCGGGCCGCCCGGCTGCGTCAGGGCCTCGCTGATGGCCTGGGTTTCGAGCGCCAGGCGCACCCGCATCAGGGCGGCGACACCGCTGTTGGTCACCTCCATCAACCGCATGCCCTTGTAAGGTGTGCTGTTGACGATGCCCTGTGACTCCAGGAGGCGCAGCGCTTCGCGCACCGGCACACGGCTGATGCCGAGATCGCGGGCGATCTCCGCCTCCACCAGCCGGTCGCCCGGGAGGAAGGCGCCGCGCGCGGCGGCGGAAACGATGGCCTCGGCCGCCTGCTCCACCATCGTGCGGGGCTGCACCGGCACCAAGCGCCGGGCTTCGGAGAACGCGGTGGTGGGCGTTCCGCCGTCAGACGCGCCGCCGCCCCACATGTGCTGATTCCTCGGTGCCACGGCCTGAGGCCCTTCCTGTTCGCTTCATTTCGTATCCTAAATGGAATAACTCGTTCTGTGAAGCGAACAGATGCGCGTTTTTTGAAACACGGCGACACGCCGCGCGAGACGGTTCGGTTCGGGCGCGTATAGTATACCGAACCTAGCACACGCCGGACCCGACGCCAGGATTTCTGAAACAACAACAAAACGAAACCGCGCAAGAGCTTGCGGGTGGGGGTTGAAGCGCGCCCTCCGGCTGCGGCGCCGATCCAAACCCTTCCTCCAAGCTTGATGCGAAAATGCAACAGTCGCCCGCCCAGTTGCGGCGCCGGGCGCGGCGGCCAGAATGCCCCGCCATCGAAGGGAAGACGCGCATGACGGGCGAGGAAGCGGCGGCGGGCTTCGGCGTGGAGGGCACGTGGCCGGTGCTGCGCCGCCACCGCATCCGCTGGGCGGAGTGCGACATGTACGCGCACGTTAACCACGCCGCCTACCTTACGCTCTGCGAAGACCTGCGAGTCGCGCACTGGGTTTCGCTCGGCGGGCGCTTCGAGCCGGGCGAGGCGGGGCCGGTGGTGGCCCAACTCGAAGCCCGTTACCTCCGCCCGCTCGGCTTCGACGACGAGGTGGCGTTGACGCTCCGCCCCGGCAGCCTGCGCCGCACCTCCTTCACGCACGAATACGCGGTGTGGCGCGGCGGCTTGGCGTTTTCCTGCCGCGCGGTGCTGGTGCTGGTGCGCCACGGCAGCGGCGAGCGCGTGCCGATCCCGCCTGAAGCGCGGCGTGTGCTGGTGGAGCAGGGGGCGGTGGAGGAGGGCTGAGCAACAGCCCCTTGGCGCAGGGCACTTGGGGAGCCTCTTTGATCCCTGCGACACGGCGGGGCTCGTTCGCCCGAGTGCCGCTTCGACGCGCCGCCATTCGTGAAAGCGGGGCGTCGGGTCGCGGGGCCGGTCGGTTGCTCGCCGGCGGAGACGCGCCGCCGGGAGGTCCCGGCGGCGCGTTCTTTCACCGAGGGTGCTCAGCGGGCCTGGCTGGTGCCGCCCGCCCTCGGCTGGTTGCCAGACCCGGCGCTGCTCGTGCCGTCGGCCGGTGCGGTGGTGCCGGTGCCCACCATGCCGCCGCCCATGTAGGCCCGGTCGCGTTCGTCGCGCGGCTCGCGACGCCTTTCCGCGGTTTGCCTCTCTTCGCCGCGGGCGCGCCTCGCGTTCCTGCCGCGCCGGTTGTCGCCCAGCGGCGTCCGGACTTCCGGGTTGCTCCACGGCGGACGGCCGAGGTTCACGTCGCTCGGGCTCGTGGCGGCGCCCGTGGCGGCGCCGGCACCGGCGCCGATGGCAGCCCCCGCCAAGAGGCCGACCGGGCCACCCAGCGCCCCAACGGCCGCACCCGTGGCCGCGCCGGCCGCGGCGCCGCCGCCCGTACGGTCGGGTTCACGCGTGCCGCAGGCGGCGGCAGCCAAGACCAAGGCAGCCGCGCCGACCAATTTCCAGGTCATTTCCGCCCTCCTTCTTGTTCTTCGGCAGAGCAACGTCCGTTTCGGCCGGGATAGCTCAGGACGCGCCCACCGACACAAAGTGAAACGTCCCCTCGTCTCGCTGGTTGCGCCGCAGGCCCGGCTACCCGGAACACAGAATGCGGGGCGGCGGGCACCCAGCGGCGTCTACAACCCGCGGTCCCGCCGCGTTTCCTCCAGATCGTCCTCGACGAAGGCGCGGACCAGCTCGTCCAAGGGCTCCTGCTCCGAGAACCCCAGACGCACCCGGGCGCGCTCCGCTGTGAAAGCGGCGGGCCAGCCGCCGACGATGGCCGCCACCGCCGGGTCCGGCGCCTTCCGCACCAGCGCGCGGGCGTCCGGCCCGGCCACCCGCTCCAGCGCCGCCAGCATGTCGCCCACGCGGGCGCTCACCCCCGGCGGGTTGACGCCGCGGTCGGCGCCGAGCGGCGCCGTGTCCATCGCCATGGCGTGCAGCAGCCACTCCACCGCGCGGCGGGGCGAGCAGATCCAAACCGCGAAATCCTCGTCCACCGGCAGCTCCGCCGGCAGGCCGAGCAGCGGTTCCCGCAGGATGGCCGAGACGAAGGACGAGGCGGCGCGGTTCGGGCGGCCGGGGCGGACGGTCACGGTGGGCAGGCGGATGCTCACCGCGTCCACCATGCCGCGCCGGGTCGCGTCCGCCAGCAGCAGCTCGCCCATCGCCTTCTGCGCGCCGTAGCTGTTGCCTGGCACCTGCCGCGCGTCGTCCGGCAACACCGCCCCTTGCCCGCCGCCGAAGGAGGCGACGGAGGAGGTGAACACCACCCGCGGCGGGTTTGGCAGGGCGCGGCAGGCCGCGAGCACGGAAAGCGTGCCGTGCAGGTTCACCTTGAGGCCGAGGTCGAAGTCCGCCTCCGCCTGGGCGCTGACCACCGCGGCGAGGTGGACCACCACGCGGGTTCCCGGCGGGATCGCCGGGGCGAGCGCCGCCGGGTCGGACACGTCGCCGCCGAGGCAGCGCACCGGGAAGGGCGCGCCGGCGGGGGCGGCCGGCGGGGCGAGGTCGAACAGGGTGAGAGTCTCGACCGGCCGGCCGCCGAGGTGGCCGTCGCGCGCGAGCCGCCGCGCCAGCTTGGCGCCGAGGAAGCCGCCGCCGCCCAGGATGGTGATGCTCATGGCGTTTCTTCCCTCGCCGCGGAAACCGATGCCGCGGGCAGGTTGCCGCCCCGCGGAGCCGGCGCCAACATTCCCCGCCATGATCGGCCGACACAACTTCCAACTCCTGCTCAACCGCCACCACGGCACGCCCGGCGTCGTGGTACTGCCCGACTCCGGTTTCCGCCGCGCCAAGGAGGAGATCGCCTCCTGGCCCGGCTACGCGCCGACGCCCTTGCTGCCGCTGCCGGACGCGGCGGAGGCGGCGCGCGTCGGCTCCGTCCACTGGAAGGACGAGAGCGGGCGGTTCGGCCTCGGCTCCTTCAAGGCGCTGGGCGGCGCCTACGCGGTGCTGCGCGTGCTGGCCGCCGAACTGGCACGGCGGGACGTGGCGCCCTCCGCCACCTCGGCCGACCTCGCCGAAGGCAAGCACAAGGAGGCGACGCGCGGGATCACCGTGACCTGCGCGACCGATGGCAACCACGGCCGCAGCGTCGCCTGGGGCGCGCAGCGCTTCGGCTGCCGCTGCGTGATCTTCGTCCACCCGGGCGTCAGCAAGGGCCGGCGCGACGCCATCGCGGCCTACGGGGCCGAGGTCCGGGAAGTGCCGGGCACCTACGACGAGTCGGTGCGGGCAACGAAGCGGGAAGCGGAGAAGCAGGGCTGGTTCGTCGTCTCCGACACCTCCTATCCGGGCTACACGGAGCCGCCGCGCGACGTGATGCAGGGCTATCGCCTCATGGCGGAGGAGGCGGCCGAAGCGCTGCCGGCGCCGCCGACCCACGTGTTCGTGCCCGGCGGTGTGGGCGGGCTCGCCGCCGCCGTCTCCGTGCAGATGCGCGCGCGCTACGGCAAGGACGCGCCGCGCTTGGTCGTCGCGGAGCCGGATCGCGCCGCCTGCCTGATGGCCAGCGCCGAAGCGGGGCAACTCACCGCCGTGGACGGGCCGCTCGACACCGTCATGGCCGGGCTCGCCTGCGGCGAGCCGAGCCTCCTCGCTTGGCAGGAGCTGGAGCGGGCGGCCTTCGGCTTCGTGTCCATCCCGGACGAGGCGGCGGTCGCTTGCATGCGCGCGCTGCACCGGCGGCAGCCGCGGGTCGTGGCCGGGGAAAGCGCGGTGGCGGGGCTGGCGGCGCTGCTGCTCGCCGGGCGCGACGGCTTCGGCCGCGCCGCGCTCGGGTTGGCGGAAGACAGCCGCGTGCTGCTCCTCGGCACGGAGGGCGCGACGGACCCGGCGTTGCACGCGAAGCTCGTCGGGGCGACGGGCTGAGGGGCGACGGGATGGGCCTTCACGGGACCGCCGCGCGTCTGTCACACTCCCGCAACGCGGCCCGGCCAGCTTCCGAGCCGCCAACGATCCGGGAGACACCACGCCCATGCTGCGCCGAAACTTGGCCGCGCTCGCCCTGGCGGCCCTCGCCGGCTTCGCACCCTTTTGGACAAGCGCCGCAAGGGCGCAGGGAGGCGGCGGGCAGCCGGTGGAGCTGCAATTCTGGCACGGGCTGGCGCAGCCGCTCGGCGGGCAGCTCGAAGGCGTGGTCGCGGCGTTCAACGAATCCCAGAACCGCTACCGCATCGTGCCGACCTTCCGGGGTTCCTACCCGGAGACCATGGTGGCCGCCATCGCCGCGTTCCGGGCCAACGCCGCGCCGCACTTGGTGCAGATGTTCGAGGTCGGCACGGGCACGATGATGGCCGCCGGGCGCGCGGTGAAGCCGACGCACGAGCTGCTGTCCGAGGCCGGCGTGCAGGTGGACTTCAGCGACTACCTGCCGGCGGTGCGCGGCTACTTCCAAACCAACGACGGGCGGCAGATGTCCATGCCGTTCAACAGCTCCACCGCGGTGATGTACTGGAACAAGGACGCGTTCCGCCGCGCCGGGCTCGACCCGGAGACGCCGCCCAAGACGTGGCGGGAGCTGGAGGACGCGGCCCGCAAGCTGAAGGCGGCCGGGGTGGCCTGCCCCTACACCACTTCTTGGCCCGGCTGGATCCAGGTGGAGCAGGTGAGTTCCATCCACGACCAGCCCCTCGCTTCGCTCGGCAACGGCTTCGGCGGGCTGGGCGCCGAGTTGAAGGTCAACAACCCCCTGATGGTCCGCCACATGGACAACCTGATCCGGTGGCAGAAAGAGGAACTGTTCCGCTACGGCGGGCGCGACGCCGCGGCCGACGGGCTGTTCCCGAACGGCGAGTGCGCCATCGCCACGCTCTCCGCCGGGGCGCGCAGCCGCATCACGCGCGAGGCGAAGTTCCAGTGGGGCACGGCGATGCTGCCCTACTACGACGACGTGCCCGGCGCGCCGCGCAACTCCATCATCGGCGGCGCCAGCCTGTGGGCGCTGAACCGCGGGCCGCAGGGCGGGCGCAGCGCGGAGGAATGGCGCGGCTTGGCCGAGTTCTTCCGCTTCGTGTCGCAGACCGACGTGGCGGCGAAGTGGCACACCGACACCGGCTACGTGCCGCTCACGCGCGCCGCCTACGAGAAGGTCAAGGCGTCCGGCTACTACGCGCAGACCCCCGGTGCCGACGTGCCGATCGAGCAGCTCCTGCGCGGGGGCGAGATGACGGAGAACACCCGCGGCATCCGCCTCGGCGGCTACGTGGAAATCCGCAACATCATCCAGGAAGAGATGGAGAAGGCCTTCCAAGGGCAGGGGAGCGGGCAGGCGGCGTTGGCCGCGATCACGACCCGCGGCAACCAGGTGCTCCGCAACTTCGAGCGGCAGTCGCGCTAGGGCGCAGCCGTGCAGCGTCGGGTGATCTTCAACGGCACGGCGCTGCCGCTGCTGCTCTTGGCGCCGCAGCTCGCGGTGACGGCGGTGTTCTTCCTGTGGCCCGCCGGCGTGGCGGTCTACCAGTCCGTGCTGCAACAGGACGCGTGGGGCCTGAGGACGGAGTTCGTGGGCCTCCGCAACTTCGCCGAGGTGTTCGCCGACCCCGACTGGCGTGCGGCGGCGTGGAACACGGCGCTGTTCTCGGCGGCCGTCGCCGGCCTCGCCATGGGGGCCGCGCTTGTGCTGGCGGTGCAGGCGGACAAGTCCATCCGCGGCGCCCGCGCCTACCGCACGCTGCTGATCTGGCCCTACGCCGTGGCGCCGGCGGTGGCGGCGGTGCTGTGGCTGTTCCTGTTCCACCCCTCCATCGGGCTGATCGGCCGGGCGCTGAACGCGAACGGCATCCCTTGGGACACGCGTCTCAACGGCGGGCAGGCGATGGCGCTGGTGGTGCTGGCGGCGGCGTGGAAGCAGGTGAGCTACAACTTCATCTTCTTCCTGGCCGGGCTCCAGGCCATCCCCAAGAGCGTGCTGGAAGCGGCCGCCATCGACGGGGCGCGGCCGGTGCGGCGCTTCTGGACGGTGGTGTTCCCCTTGCTCTCGCCGACCACCTTCTTCCTGCTCGTGGTCAACCTCGTCTACGCCTTCTTCGACACTTTCGGCACCATCCACGCCCTGACCGGCGGCGGGCCCGGGAAGGCGACCGAGACCCTGATCTACAAGGCCTACGTGGAGGGCGTGCAGAACACCAACCTCGGCTCCTCCGCCGCGCAGTCGGTGATCCTCATGGTGATCGTGGTGGCCCTGACGATGGTGCAGTTCCGCTTCGTCGAGCGGCGCGTCCACTACTGATGAGCGCCGTGGTCCATGAGGGCGACCGCATCGCCGCGGCGACGGCCACCCGCCGGCGGCGGCGGAGCGGCGCGTTGACGCACGCCATCCTGCTGCTGGGCGTGCTGGCCGTGGTGTTCCCCATCTGGATCGCGGTGGTGGGCTCCACGCACGACGCCTCCACCATCGGCCGGGGCGACGTGCCGCTCCTGCCCGGCGCGGAGGCGGTGGAGAACTACGCGACCGCGCTGACGGGCGGCGCCGGGCGCTTCCGCTCCAGCCCGGCGGCGCTGATGCTCTGGAACAGCGCGGCGATGGCGGTGCTGATCGCCTGCGGCAAGATCTCCATCTCGCTGCTCTCCGCCTACGCCGTGGCGTTCTTCTCCTTCCCTGGCCGGATGCTCGCCTTCTGGACCATCTTCCTCACCCTCATGCTGCCGGTGGAGGTGCGGATCATCCCGACCTACCAGGTGATCGTGGACCTCGACCTGTTCGACTCGATGGCCGGCCTCACCGTGCCGCTGATGGCGAGCGCCACCGCGACCCTCCTGTTCCGCCAGTTCTTCCTGACGGTGCCGGACGAGGTGGTGGAAGCGGCGAAGATCGACGGCGCGGGGCCGCTCCGGTTTTTCCGCGACATCCTGCTGCCGCTCTCCGTCACCAACATCGCGGCGCTGTTCGTGATCCTCTTCATCTACGGCTGGAACCAGTACCTCTGGCCGCTGCTGGTGGTGAACGACCGGTCGCTGGAAACGGTGGTGGTCGGCCTCACCCGCATGATCGGCAACGGCGACGCGCAGAACGAGTGGAACGTCATCATGGCGACCGCCGTGCTGGCGCTCCTACCGCCCGTCGCGGTGGTGGTCGTGATGCAGCGTTGGTTCGTGCGCGGGTTGACGGAAACGGAGAAGTAACGCCCCGTGGCGACCCTCGAACTGTCCGGCGTGGAGAAGTCCTTCGGCGCCACGCCCGTGCTGCACGGCATCGACCTCCGCGTGGCGGAGGGGGAGATGATCGTGGTGGTGGGCGCCTCCGGCTGCGGCAAGTCCACCCTGCTCCGCATCGTCGCCGGGCTGGAGGAGCCCACCGCCGGGCGCGTCCGCATCGGCGGGCGCGACGTCACGGCGCTGGAGCCGGCGGACCGCGACGTGGCCATGGTGTTCCAGAACTACGCGCTCTACCCGCACATGACGGTGGAGCGGAACATGGCCTACGGGCTCCGCATCCGCGGCCTGCCCAAGGCCGAGATCGCGCGCCGGGTGGGCGAGGCGGCGGAGCTGCTCGGCATCGGGGCGCTGCTCGGCCGGAGGCCGCGCCAGCTTTCGGGCGGGCAGCGGCAGCGGGTGGCGATGGGCCGCGCCATCGTGCGGGAGCCGGCGCTGTTCCTGTTCGACGAGCCGCTGTCCAACCTCGACGCCCGGCTGCGCGTGCAGATGCGGGCCGAGATCCGGCGGCTGCAACGGCGGCTCGGCGTCACCAGCCTGTTCGTGACGCACGACCAGACGGAGGCGATGACCTTGGGCGACCGGCTGGTGGTGATGCACGCCGGGCACGCCGCGCAGGTGGCGACGCCCATGGAGATCTGGGCGCGGCCGGCGAACACCTTCGTGGCCGGCTTCATCGGCAGCCCCTCCATGAACCTGCTGGAAGCGCAACTCGCCGAGGAGGGGCGGGCGGCGCTGCTGCGCGCCGGGCCGAGCTTGCGCTTCGCGGACGGGGCGCGGCCAGGGCCGGCGGGACGGCGCCTTCTGGTCGGCGTGCGGCCGGAGCACCTGCGGCCGGTGGCGGAAGGGGAAGGCGGAGCGCCGCTGGATGTGTCGCTCGAACTGGCCGAGCCGCTCGGGTCCGAGAGCGTGCTGCACGGGCGCCTCGCCTCGGGCGAGGCGGTGACGGCGCGGGTGCCCGGTCTGGTGGCGGGCGTGGAGGGCGCGCTTCGCCTGTCCATCCAGGCGAGCGAGGCGCACGTCTTCGACGCCGAGACGGGCGCGCGGCTCGACGCCGTCGGTTGATGGCTGGAACGGTTCGTTACCAGACGCGTTCGGACGCCAGCGCGGGCAGGAACGCCTGCGGAGCCAGGAGACACCTCATGCACCGCCGCGACCTTTTCGCCCTCGGCGCCTCCGCCGCCGCGACCCTCGCCCGCCCCGCCATCGCGCAAGGCGCTTGGCCCAGCGAGCCGGTGCGCCTCGTCGTGCCCTTCGCCGCGGGCGGGCCCACGGACGTGCCCGCGCGGCTGTTCGCCGACGAGCTTTCCAAGGTGCTGCCGCAGCGGGTGATCGTGGAGAACCGCACCGGCGCCGGCGTGGTTGTCGGAACGGAGGTGGCGGCAAAGGCACCCAAGGATGGCCACACGCTGCTCTACAACACCATCGCGCACTCCGTCCTGCGCCCACTGTTCCCGCGCCTGCCTTTCGACCCGATTGCCGATTTCCAGCCGGTGGCGCTGCTGGGCGTCATCCCCATGCTGCTGCTGGTGAACAAGGACCTGCCGGCAAAAACCCTGCCCGAGCTGGTGGCGCTGTTCCGCCGGGAGCCGGGCAAGCACGACTACGGCAGCAGCGGCAACGGCGGCGCGGTCCACCTGGCGACCGAGCTGTTCCTAAAGCGGGCCGGCGACCTCAAGGTGGGCCACGTGCCTTACCGCGGCTCCGCGGCCGGAATGCCCGACCTGCTGGCCGGGCGGCTCGCCATGTTCATGGACGTGGCGGCGGGCGGCATCGCCTACCACCAGCGGGGCGAGGCGCGGGCGCTCGGCGTGTCTGCCGACAAGCGGCTGCCGCAGGTGCCCGACGTGCCGACCTTCGCCGAGGGCGGCGTGCGCGACGCCGAATCCTACACCTGGCACATGGTGCTGGCGCCCGCCGGCACCCCCGCGCCGGTAGTGCAAGCGGCCAACGCCGCGTTCAACCGCGTGGCGGCGATGGAGAGCGTGCAGAAGCGCCTGTCCGACCTCACCATGACGGTGCGCAGCGACACCACGCCCGAGACGGCGACCAAGTGGATGGCGGACGAGGTCGCCAAGTGGGAAGCGGTGATCCGCGCCGCCGGCATCAAGATCGACTAACGGCGGAACCGCAAGTCCAGGCCGCGTGCCCGCCAGCCGGCCTCGATCGCGTCCAGGTCAAGCGACCCGGACGGGTTGGCCTTGCTCGGCGCGTTCCGCAGCCCCGGCTCCCGGTCGCGCCGCCACAGCGCGAGGAGGCGGCGCAACTCGTCGAGCGGCGCGGGGTGGTCGTCCGCGCGTATGTCGATGTCAGGGAACTCCTCCGTGGTCGTCAGCACCAGCGCGGCGGATTGCTGGCCGCGCCGGTCGCCGCCCGCCGCTTGCCCGGCGTCCATCGCGGCCAGGAGGCGTTCCGGCAGGGGAAGCGCCGCCTCCGCCTCGAACCGCGCGAGGGTCTCGGCGATCACGGCCGGGCCCGCCAGCATGTTGCCCGCGACCGAGACGTGGCCGCCGGCGCGGTTGCCGCACCACTCCACGCAGTTCGCGCCGGTGTGCGCCGCCGCGCGGCCGTGCCGGTCCACCGCGTGCACCTGCCTGACGCCCCGGCCAGCGTCGCCGGCCAAAGCGCTCTCGATGGCGTCGGCCGGCGGCAAGCCGCGCGCCATGGCGCCCAGCACCGCCGGGCCGAGATAGCGATTGGTGATGGACTGGGTGGACACCGCGCCGACGCCGGACCGGACAAAGGGGCAACTCGCGCCGACGGCGAAGGCGCAGGTGGCGATTGCGACGGCGAAGGCGCCGGTCTCCGGGTCGTGGGCGGCGATGGACCAGGTCATGGGAAAGGCTCCTCCGCGTCGCGCGCCGCCGCGTTGCGCGGCGTCGTGCCAAGCGGCATTTTGCACCCAAACGCGCAGGGAGAATGCCAAGATGCCGACGTTCGAGGGCCGGATCAGCCGACGCGGCCTCGGTTCCCTCGGCCTGGGCGCCGGGCTCGGCGCCTTGTCCCGGGCCGCGCACGCGCAAGCCGCTTGGCCGGACCGGCCGGTGCGGCTGGTGGTTCCCTTCGGGCCGGGCGGCGCGATCGACACCCTGTCCCGCACCGTGGCGAACGCCTTCCCCGCGCAGGCGAACGGGCAGAATCTGGTGGTGGAGAACCGCGGCGGCGCCGGCGGCACCATCGCGGGCGCCGCGGTGGCGCAGGCGCGGCCGGACGGCGCCACGTTGATGATGGCCGACCTCGGCGCCAACGCCATCGGCCACGAGATGGCGCGCCTCACCTACGACCCGCTGCGCGCCTTCCAGCCGATCTGCCACTTGGTGAACCTGCCGCTCGTGCTGCTGGTGCCGGCGGACAGCCCGGCGCGCGACGTGGCCGGCTTGCAGAAGCTGGCGCGCGAGAAGCCGGACATGCCCTACGCGCACCCGGGCATCGGCTACATCGGCCACCTGGCGCAGGAACTGATGATGCGCCAACTCGGCGTCCGCATGACGCCCGTGCCCTACCGCAGCGGCGCGGAGGTGGTGCGGAGCCTGCTGTCGAAGGAAACGGAAAGCGCCTTCATCACCGTGTCCACCTCCTTGCCCTTCATCCGCGAAGGCAAGATCCGGGCGTTGGCGGTCGGCTCCAAGACGCCCGTCGCGGCCCTGCCGGACGTGCCGCCGCTCGCCGCCACGCTGCCGGACTTCGAGGCGGCGGTGTGGCACGGCATCGTCGGCCCGGCCGGGTTGACGCCGGAGGTCGTCGCCGCCGCGAACCGCGTGTTCAACGCGGTGGCCCGCCGGCCAGAGGTGGTGCAGGCGGTGGAGCAGGTCCAGGCGGGCGAGGTGGTGGGCGGCACGCCGGAGCAGTTCGGTGCCTTCATCCGCGGCCAGAACGAGCGTTGGGTGCCGGTGATCCGCGCCGCCGGCATCAAGGCGGAGTAGGCGGCGATGGCCGACGCCCCACCCGTGCCCGCACGGCCGGCCGCCACCGTGCTGTTGCTGCGCGACGGTCCGGCGGGGCTGGAGGTGTTCATGGTGGTCCGCCACCGGGAGATCGAATTCGCGGGCGGCGCGCTGGTGTTCCCCGGCGGGCGGGTGGAGGGGGCGGACGGCGCGCTGGCCGGCGACGACCCGCTCGGCGCTTTCCGCGTCGCCGGCATCCGCGAAACCTTCGAGGAGTGCGGCGTGCTGCTGGCGCGCCCGCGGGGCGAGGCGGAGATGATCCGGGCCGATCGCCTCCTGGCGGTGGCGGACCGGCACCACGCGGCGCTGGGGCGCGGCGAGCGCTCCTTGCCGGAGGTGCTGGCGGCGGAGAATTTGGAGCCGGCCACCGACGCGCTGGCGCACTTCGCGCACTGGGTCACGCCGGCGTCGCGCTCCAAGCGCTTCGATACGCAGTTCTTCCTGGCAGCGGCGCCGCCGGACCAACTCGCGGTGCACGACGGGCTGGAGTCGGTGGAGTCGGTCTGGATCGCGCCCGCGCAGGCCGTCGCGGAAGCGGACGCCGGACAGCGGCGGCTGGTCTTCGCCACCCGCAAGAACCTCGAGAAGCTGGCGCAGTATGCCACCGTGGCCGACGCGATGGCGGCGGCCCGCACCGCGCCCGTGGTGCGGGTGCAGCCGGAAATGGTGCGCGCCGGGGAAGGCTGGCGCATCAGCATTCCCGTCGAAGCAGGCTACGGCGGTGGGCTCTTCGAGGTCACGGACGCGCCGGCGATCTGAAGGGGCGGCGTCAGCAGCCCAGCTTGTGCGCCAAGTCCTGGAAATCCGCCGCGACCGCGTCCCAGGGCTCCTCCGGGCCGAGGTCGGTTTTCTGCTCCGGCCCGTGCTCGGTCCGCCGCAGGACGAAGGCGGTGGCGAGGCCGGCTTTGCGCGCGGCGCGGAGGTCGCCGTTGTGGGCGGCCACCAGGCACAGCTCCCCGGGGCGGATGCCGAGGATGTCGGCGGTGCGGAGGTAGGCTTCGGGCTGCGGCTTGTAGGCGCCCGCCACCTCCGCGCCGAGGATGGCGTCCCACGGGATGGCGGCGCGCTTGGCCATGTTAAGCAGCAGCGACACGTTGCCGTTGGAGAGCGGCGCCAGCACGAAGCGCCGCCGCAGGCGGGTGAGGCCGGCGACCGCCTCCGGCCAAGGGTCGAGGCGGTGCCAGGCGCGGTTCATCGCTTCCAGCTCCGCTTCGCCGATGCGGGTGGGGTCCATGCCGTTGTCGCGCAGCACGTTCTCCAGGTTCTCCCGGTGCAGCACGTCCAACCGGGTGAAGGGGCGGCGGCCGGTGCGGCACTCCTCCATCGCGGGCTGGTAGCGCTTGCGCCACGCGTCGGCGAAGGCGCGCGGGTCAAGGTCCGGGCGGCCGTGGCGGGCGAGGAAGGGGGCGGCGTCGCGGGCGATGCCCTCGCGCCAGTCCACGACGGTGCCGAAGACGTCGAAGACGAGGGCCTTGACCGCGTCCATCACCGCGGCCCCCGCTCCGCCCACCGCTTCTCGAAATCCCAGACCTCGGGAAAGCCCATCAGCTCGCAGACGCGGCCGAAGCCGTAGCTTTCCTCCGGCGGCAGGCCGTTGCTGTCGCCGTGCCGTTTGAGGTGCGCGTAGGCGCGCTCCAGCGCCGCCGCGGCGGCGAGGAAGCCCACCGCCGGGTAGATGGCGATGGCGTAGCCGAGTTCCGCCAGCCGCTCGGCCGGCAGGATCGGGGTGCGCCCGCCCTCCACCATGTTGGCGAGGAGCGGCTTGCCGACAGAGCGGCCGATCTCCGCCATCTCGGCTTCCGACTCCGGGCTCTCGATAAAAACCACGTCGGCACCGGCTTCCGCGTAGAGGCGGCCCCGGCGGATCGCCTCGTCCAGGCCGTGGGCGGTGCGGGCGTCCGTGCGGGCGACGATGAGGAAGTCCGGGCTGCGGCGGGCTTCAACGGCGACCCGGATCTTGAGGACCATCTCCTCGGCCGGGATCACGCGGCGGCCCGGCGTGTGGCCGCACTTCTTCGGGATTTCCTGGTCTTCGAGCTGGACGCCGGCGACGCCAGCCGCCTCGTAGCCGGCCACCGTGTGGCGCACGTTCAGCAGGCCGCCGTAGCCGGTGTCGGCGTCGGCGATGATCGGCGTGCGGCAGCCCGCGGCGAAGGTCCGTACCCGCCCGAGCATGTCCGTGTAGGTGGCGACCCCGGCGTCCGGCAAGCCGAGGTGCGAAGCGACGGTGCCGAAGCCGGTGACGTAGAGGGCGGTGAAGCCCATGCCGTCGGCAACCTTGGCGCTTATCATGTCGAACACGCCGGGGGCGACGACGAAACGCCGCTCCTCGAAGGCGCGGCGGAGGGCGGGGCTGGACATGGCGGTTCCCTTGCCGCGGCGGGTGGATGCTGCGAGGCGAGGGCAGTGTTCCCCGAAGCGCTGGCCGACTCAAGCCGGGGCGGGGCGGGGCCGGCGGGCGGTGCGGGTGTGTACTATGCTTCGAACCCAAGACGCCCGCCCGCTCGGCGTCAGAAAACGATGGCGACGAGCAGCTTTCCGGCCTTCTCGGGAGAGATCCTGTGGGCGATCGCAGCGGCTGCGGCGAGCGTTGCCGATATTACATGGCACCTACAACCAAGGCGAGCAGCCTGCCGAGGCCCGCAGCCAAGTTCTGGTAACCCATTATGACGGCCGGGGAGACCGCCATCAGCATCACGGCGTACTCCAGGGAGGTCACGCCTTTCCGATCGGCCAGGGCGCGCTTGGCATCTCGCAACAATCGAGCCATCGTGGTCACCCTCCGCCAAGGCGAGCTTTCGGGTCGCATCGTGCGGCGTCGGCGAGCTTCGGCGCGTGGGCGACCACGCTGGGCGAGGCAGACACAACCCTGGCCACTTATGCGACAGAAAGACCGCAGACAGACCTCATCGCTGGTTGCATGCTGCCCCATGACGTTTCGCGGCGCAAGAGTTCGTTTCGATTTCGCATTACGGGCCGCGTCACCCCGGCGGCTTCAAGGTGCCGGCACGTGCCGCCGCGGCCCAAAAGGCATCTTCGCGGCGCATCTCCTCGCGCAGGGCGTCGGCCGGGCGCAGGTCGGGTTCGATGCCGAGGGTGGTCAGGCGCGCGCGGAAGTTCGCGTCCGCGAAGGCGGGTCGCAGTAGGGCGTGCAAGCGTTCGGCGATGGCCGAGGGCAGGGCGGCGGGGCCGAGCAGCGCCACCCAGCCGGAAAGCGCGATGCCGGGGATGCCCGCCTCCGCCAAGGTCGGCGCTTCGGGGAAGAAGGGCGTGCGCGACGCTCCCGCCGTGGCCAGCACGCGGATGCGGCCGGTCGGCACGTGCGGCGTGACGCTGGCGGTGCTGGTCCAGCCCACGGGCAGGTGGCCGGCGACGATGTCGTTCATCAGCGGCCCGCCGGAGCGGTACTGCACGTCCGGCGTGTCCAGGCCGGCGCGGCGGGCCAGTTCCTGGCCGAGAAAAGCGCTCAGCGCCTCCGTCGAGCCCGTCCCGACCCGCCCCGGCTCACGTCGCGCGCGCTCCAGCATGCCTTGCAGATCGGCGAAGGGCTGTGCGGTCCCGGCGGCGAGGACCATGCTGTTGCGGGTCAGCATGGCGACCGGCGCGAAGTCCCGGATCGGGTCGAAGGGGAGCTGCGCCATGCTGTGCCGGTTCATCACGTGGGTCGAGACCACGGCGAGCAGGGTGTGGCCGTCCGGCTCGGCCCGCGCCACCGCTTCGGACCCGACCACTCCGGCGGCGCCGGCGCGGTTCTCCACCACCACGGGCTGGGGGAGGGAAGGGCGGAGGGCTTCGGCCAGGGCGCGCGCCAGGATGTCGGTGCCGCCGCCGGCGGCGTAGGGGACCACCAAGCGGACCGGGCGCGTGGGCCAAGCGGCGGCGGGTTGGGCGCGGGCCGCGGTTGCGAGGACAGCAGCGCCGGCGGACAGCAAGGAACGGCGGCCGATCGGCATCTCATGGATCTCCCTCGACGGCGACCTATGCTGTGGGATCGGCGCCACGGATGTGCGACGCTCCCGCGAACCACCAATGGAGGGACGTTCCATGCCTGACGCAAGCGGCAAGCCCGCGCCGGCCGGCGCCGTCGCCGAGATCGAGGCGGTGATCCAGACCTACTTCGACGGCCTTTACGAAGGCGACGTCGAGAAGCTCGGAGCCGCCTTCCACCCGGTCAGCCACCTGTACAGCGAACGCGACGGGGAGGTGGTGGACGTGCCGCGCGAGCAGTGGTTCGAGATGGTGCGCGGCCGTCCATCGCCCGCCGCGTCCGGCCTGGCGCGCGACGACCGCATCCTCCTGCTCGACATCAGCGGCCCGGAAACGGCGTTCGTGAAGGTCGCCTGCCAGATCCCGCCGCGGTTCTTCACCGACTACCTCGTGCTGAACCGCACGAAGGCGGGGTGGAAGATCGTGAGCAAGGTGTACCGCGCGGAAACGCGCGGCTAGCTGCGCATCGGGGCGCCCCGCACGGAGCGCCCCGCCCGAGCTGCCCGGCGCTACTCCGCCGCGGCCAGCGCCGGCTTCGGCGTGAGGTGCCGCACGCGCGGCAGCACCTCGGTTTGCAGCAGTCCGAGCGAGGTGCGCAGGGCTTCCGGGTTCTCGGCGTAGTCGAAGCCGAAGACCAGGATCTGCCCGAAGCCGCCCACCTCCTCGTACACGCGCTCCAGCTTCTCGGCGACGGTCGCGGGCGAGCCGACGAGCCAGTTGCGGCGCGCGCAGTACTCCACCGTCACGTCGCTGTCGGGCACTTCGGGGCTGTGCTTCAGGTACTCCAAAAAGCCGAAGTTCGACAGCAGCGGCAAGAAGTACTCGCCCATCATCCGGCCCATCATGGAGCCGACGGACAGCCGCCACGCTTCCTCGTCGGTTTCCGCCACGAAGACCTCGCGCACCAAGCGCCAGTCGCGCCGGTCCGGCGTGCGGCCGGAGCGGCGCGCGCCGGCTTCCACGCTGTCCCAGTGGCTGGCGACGTAGGCGGGGTTGAGGTTCAGCGACATGGGCAGGAAGCCGCGCTCGCCCGCGAGCTTCAGCGTGTCGGAGTTCTTGGACAAGCCCGCGACGCCGATGGGCGGGTGCGGCTTCTGCAGCGGCTTGAGGTGCGGTTCCAGGAAGCCGAACATCTTGGCCGGCCTGTCCACCTTCCAGTACTTGCCTTCGTGGTGGAACGGCTCGTCTTCGGACCAAAGGCGGAGGATGATCTCCAGCGCCTCGCGCGTCATGTCGCGGTTCGTGCCCGACATGCCGTCCACGTTGAACATGGCCCAGTCGCTCGGCAGGCCGCTGGCGGCGATGCCGAAGTTGAGCCGGCCTTCGGAGAGGTGGTCGAGCATGGCGACGCGGTTCGCCAGCTCCGCCGGATGGTGGTACGGCAAGAGGAAGCCGCCGGGGCCGATGCGCAGGCGCTTCGTCTGCATCAGCGCCTGGGCGATCAGCAGGTCGGGCGCGGGGTGCGGTTCCCACGCCGCGGTGTGGTGCTCGCCGATCCAGGCCTCGGTGAAGCCCAGCTCGTCCAGCCATCGCAGGGTTTGCAGGTCGAAGTCGTGCCCCGCCTTCAGGCCGCGCTCGGGCGGGTGCGATGGCATGGCGAAGTAGCCGAACTCCATGGCCGTCCTCCTGAGAGTGTGTACGCGAATAAATCCCTTACTGCGGCTGGGTTTGTGCCACGAGCCGGCGTGAGAGGATGGAGATCATGGCGATCCAGATGTGCGCAGCAAAGAGGTCGGGCGCGCGGTCATAGACGATGTTGAGGCGGCGATAGCGGCTCAGCCAAGCGAACAACCGCTCCACGACCCAGCGGATGCCGCTCGGCAGGAAGCGCCCCTCCCGCGTGCCGCCGGGCGAGACCGCGACGTGGATGTCGTGCTCGAGCGCCGCGGCGGCGAAAGGTGCTCCCTTGAAGCCGCTGTCGCCGAGCAGATCACCCTCGAAGCCGAGCGCGGCCAGCCGCGGCAGCGTCGGCAGGATGCCCGCCCGGTCATCCGTGTTGGCCGGATGGAGCTCGAGATCGAGCAGCGAACCGTGCTTGTCGCTGGCGACGAAGAGCTTGATGCCCTTGACCAGCTTGCCGCCGTCGAACCCTCGCGCCCAGGCGCTCGGGGCCGAGCGGAGCGAGCGGCTGTCGACCACCACCGCCGAGGGCAGGACCTCGTCGCCGCAGGCCAGGCGCCAGTCGAGGGCCAGACGCTGGCCCAGCCGGCGCCACAGCCCGAGCCGGGACCAGCGGGCGAAGCTCGTGTGCAACGTGGTGAAGGGAATGCCCGAGAGCAGCCCGGCGATGCGCCACTGCATGCCCCCGAAGGTCAGCATCCAGATCAGCCCGATCACCCGCCGCCGCAGGGCGAGATCCGGCTTGCACCCGCGGCGATGCACCCCAACCCGCTCGCGGTCCATGGCCTCCAGCTCCGCCTCGACCGCGAAGATGAACACCTCCACATCGGCCAAGGCATTCCAGCCGTCACCGCGGCTGGGCCGGGGAACCGGCCGGATGGAAGGCGGCGGCAGATCAGCGGGGCTCAAGAGGCTGGCGTGAGACATCGGCCCCAAATGGTGCGGCGAGGCCAACGCACTGACCTATGTCTCGGGACCGACATAATGAACCGGGTTATTTCGCGTACAGATTCTGAGCGCGGGGGATGCGGGCAGCAGCACCTTCTCCCTGTTCCGCCACGCGGTGCTGGCGCGGTCCCGCACCCGGCTGCTCGGCTTCTGCCACATCGCCAATTTCGGCCTGGCCGGCTTCCCCGTGGGGGAGATGCTGAACATCGACCACGCCATGGTCGAGCTGGCGGCGAAGACCGTGGCCGAGAACCGCGATGTCTGCCTCGGCGTCAAGGTGCGAATGACGCAGGAGGTGGTCGGCAACAACGGGCTGGAGCCGCTGCGCCGCGCCGTCCGCGCTGCCGAGATAGCCGGGCCCTGGGCGAAGGTGATGTGCCATATCGGCAATGCGCCGGGGAATATAGAGGAGGTTCTGGACCTGCTGCGCCCCGGCGACATCCTGACGCATGCCTTCTCGGGCGCCGGCAACAACACGGTGCAGAACGGCCGAGTCGTGCCGGCGGCGATCAGGGCGAAGCAGCGCGGCGTGATCATCGATGTTGGCCATGGCGGCGGCAGCTTCGACTATACGGTGTTCGAGCCGACGCGCGACCAGGGCTTCGGCCCGGACACCATCAGCAGCGACATCCACGCCGTCTCCGGCAACACCCCGGGTATGCCCTTCCTGCCCTGGGTGAGGAGCAAATTCCTCAACAACAGCTACTCGCTGGAGCAGGTGGTGGAGATGGCCACGGTGAAGCCGGCGCGCATCATCGACCGCGTGGAGAAGCTCGGCACGCTGCAGCTGGGCGCGCCGGGTGACGTCTCGATCCTTGAGCTGGTGCGGGAGCCGGTGGAGTTCGTGGACACGCGCGGCAATCGCCGGCGGGGCGAGCAGTGGCTGAAGCCGGTGCAGACCGTGAAGGCGGGCAGGCCCTTCGGCCGGCCCTTCCCGTCGCCCTTCGCCTGGCCTTAAGGCGGGCCAGCCGAGCGCCTGCGCGATCCGCTGCGCGAGGCGCTCGGCCACCGCCGATTTCGGCATCTCGGGCCAGTCCTCGAAACCCTCGGCCGTGACCAGGTGTGGTCGGGCACGCCGATCTCCGCCCCGAGCAGGGTGGCCAGCGAGCGCAGCAGATCCGGTAATGGGCCTGAGCCAGCAGATGCTGCGAGGAGTGTCTGTCCTCCAGAGTGTGACCGGCGTCGATGCCGAGCGCGATTGCGTCTTTCTCAGGGGATCTGTTGCAGCTTTTCGATGTGGCGGCGTCGGGATAGAAGCCGGTCATGACGAGACGGTGTCGGACGGCCGCGGTGAAGCAGGGCGGGTCCTTTAAGGGGCGGCAGTTTACCGCTGAAGTAATCCTCTGGGCGGTCCGGTGGTACCTGATGTTCCCGATCAGCTACCCCCCGTTCCGCGGCTGGTCGCCTTTTCCATGCCCGAGGGCCGGGACGGCGGCCGCGGCGGCAGCCCTTTCAGCCGCGCCATCTCGTCCCGCAGCGCCTGGTTCTCGGCGCTCAGGGCCGCGATCGTCGCCTGCTGC
>CADCTL010000070.1 GCA_902805625.1 uncultured Acetobacteraceae bacterium | reverse complement strand
ACCGGGTTCCTCCGCTTGCAGGCGGAGGTCGCTGGCGGGGTCGCCGGGGGCACGGTGACGCTGCCAGACGGCGTGGACACCTTCTACGAGGTCGAGACGATCCGTTTCCTGGACGGCGACTTGGTCCTCGGCGCCGGGGGCACGGCGGGCCAGATGCATCGCTTGTACGGCGCCGTGCTCGGCCGGGCGCCGGACGCGATCGGCCTCGGCCACTGGGTTTCGGCGCTGGAGGCCGGCGCGATCAGCCTTTCCCAAGCCGCTTCCGGCGTCATGGGTTCGGCCGAGTTTGCCGCCCGGTATGGGGCTCCGGGTGCGGCGGGGTTCGTGTCGATGTTGTACCAAAATGTCCTTGGCCGCGCGCCGGACCAGGCTGGGCTGGATTACTGGGTCAAGGCCTCGCAGAACCCCGCGGTGGACCGCGCCGGCATGCTGCTCGGATTTTCCGATTCCGCGGAAAACCAGAAGAGGACGGCCGACGCCTTCGTCAGAGGGGTGTGGGTGCCCGACCCGGACGCGGTGGACGTGATGCGTGCTTACGTGGCCGTGCTGGACCGCCTGCCGGACGCCGGCGGCTTGGCGTACTGGACGGCGGCGCGCGAGAGCGGTTTCGGGCAGTTCGACCTGATCCACAGCTTCGCGTCCTCGGGCGAGTTCCAGGCGCGCTTCGGCGGCCTGTCCAACCGCGACTTCGTGGAGCAGCTCTACCGCACCGCGCTGGACCGCCCGGGCGACGCGCGCGGGGTTGACGTTTGGACGCACGTCCTCGACGCCGGGATCGACAGCCGGGCCGGGGTGGCGCTGGGCTTCGCCGCCAGCACCGAGATGACCATCAAGCTGACGCCCATGGTCGCGGACGGCATCCTGTTCGCGTGACGCGGGCCGCGGGCGGTCGTCGGCGACGCGCGATCCGCGGCTGGTTGGCCGGGGCTGCGGCCCCGGCGAGGGATGCCGTGGCTTCGCGCGCCCGCCGGGGAGGGCGCGGGCCGATTTCGCTCAGGCGCGGTTGGGGCCTCTCGCCCGGCGCGCTGCGCAGGCCAACCGCGGCCCTGGTTATTGTTTCATTTCTATTTCGTAACTGATAAGTCGGGCCTGCCTTCGGGAGCCCGCCATGTCCGCCCACCACGACCAGGAACACGACCACTCCGACACCTGCGACGTGGAGGGCGTGCCGGACGTCGAGGCGGCGATCGTGGGCCCGCCCGGCGCGGGTGTGGCCGCGACGTCGAGCGACTCCAAAGTGGCGACGGTGCTGATGCGGCCGACTCCAGGCTGGAACGGCGCCCAGCTCGGCGCCCCGGTCCTGGTGCCCTACTCCTTCGCCACGCGCGACACCCTCTACTACGGCATTTCCGGCAGACCGCCGACCGCGGACGGCTTCTCGCCGGGCCGCTCCGAAGCCTTGGACGCCACCCAGCGCGCCTCCATCGCCGAAGCGCTCGCGTTGTGGGAGCGGGTCTGCGGGATCACCTTCGTCGAGGTGCCGGACTCCACGCAGGAGTCTTTCGGCGGCATCCGCTTCGCAATGGAGAACCTCGGGCCGGGCGTGCACGGCGTCGCCTACACCGCCCTGCCCGCCGGCGCCAAGGTCGTCTTCCAGCGTGGCATGTACGCGGACGCCTCCTTGCGGCCGGGCACCGAGGGGTTCTGGGTGGCGTTGCACGAGATCGGCCACGCGATCGGGTTGAAGCACCCCTTCAGCGGCTCGCCCACCCTGCCGGCGGGCGAGGACAACACCTTCAACACGGTCATGTCCTACAAGGCGGGCAACTACACCCATCTAGGCCCCATCGACATCGCCGCCGCCGAGTACATCTACGGCACGCAGGAGGCGGAAGCGGCGGCGCCCGTGCGCTGGGCGCGCGGGCCGGGCGGGTCGCTCGTCACGACGGGCAACGACGCCGCCAACAGCATCACCGGCCTCGACATCCGCGACCTCGTCCGCGCCGGCGGCGGCGCCGACGTCATCCGGACGCAGGGCGGCAACGACGACATCCTGCCCGGCACCGGGGCGGACACCGTGGACGGCGGCGCCGGCTTCGACACCCTCTGGGCCGAGACGCCGCGCCGGCACGCGGCGCTGACCGAGCACTGGATCGTGGGCAAGTCGTTGGTCCTGCCCGGCGGCACCGACCGCCTGGAGAACATCGAGACCGTCCGCTTCTTCGACGGGCAGGTGAGCTTCCACGCCGACCTCCACGCCGGCCAAGCGTACCGCCTCTACGGCGCCGCGCTCGGCCGGGCGCCGGACCCGATCGGCCTGGGCCAGTGGACGCAGGCGCTGGAGGCTGGCGCGACCAGCCTCTCCAACGCCGCCGCGGGCTTCGCCGGCTCCGCGGAGTTCGCCGCGCGCTACGGCGCGCCGACCGACGCGGGCTTCGTGACGCTGCTCTACCAGAACGTGCTCGGCCGGGCGCCCGACGCGGCGGGGCTGAACTTCTGGACCGGCGCGATGCGCGCCGGCCAAAGCCGCGCCGACGTGCTGCTGGGCTTCTCGGAAGCCGCGGAGCACAAGCAGAAGACCGCCGCCGTGTTCGCCAAGGGGCTGTGGACCCCGGACCCGGACGCGGTGGACGTGCTGCGCGCTTACATGGCCGTGCTGGACCGCTTGCCCGACGCCGGAGGCTTGGCGCACTGGGCGGCGGCGCGCGAGGCCGGCCTGAGCCAGTTCGACCTGGTCAACGGCTTCATGTCCTCCCACGAATTCCAGGCGCGCTTCGGCGGCCTGTCCAACCGCGACTTCGTGGAGCAGATGTATCGCACCGCTCTGGACCGCCCGGCCGACTCCGCCGGGCTGGACCACTGGACGCACCTCCTCGATGCCGAGATCGGGAGCCGGGCCGAGGTTGCGACGGGCTTCGCCGACAGCGTGGAGATGACCGTCAAGCTGACGCCCTTGGTCGCGGACGGCATCGTGTTGGCTTGAGCCCCGGCCGTCCGCTTTGAACAGGTGGTTTCCCGGCCAAAGCGCAATCCAACGCGACGTTCGGCCGGGCACCCCACCCGAGACCTAGGGAGTTTCCGGCCGCGGCGCAGGGCGTTGGAAAAATTTGCGGCCTGCGCCGCATTTTTTCTTTGCGTCCCGGCGAGGGGGGCATATATGCGCCCTTAGACGCAGTACGCACGTGCCTCTGGCCCCAGGCCCACGGAACTCGGTGCGCCCACTCGGGGCGCACACAACAGCCGAGTCACCGCGGCGCAAGGTTTACGCAACGACGTCAAGCGTTCTGGCAACCCCGTCCGGCGCAAGCCGGGCGGCCCACTCTGGTCGCTGGTTCGTTCGACCGTTTCGTCAACTTGGGGCCCCCTCTCGACAGGGATGGTCCTTCTGTCCTCGGAGGGTGGTGCGATGACCCCTAAGGTCGCAACCTTTCTGCGCGATTCCGCGCCTGAAACGCCGTGCCTCGTGCTGGACCTCGACCGGGTCGAGGAGAACTACCGGCGCTTGAAGGCCGCGCTGCCGTTGGCGCGCATCTACTACGCGGTGAAGGCCAACCCGGCGGCGCCCGTGCTGGACCGGCTGGTCGGCCTCGGCTCCTGCTTCGACGCGGCCTCCTTCGAGGAGGTGCAGGCCTGCCTGGACTCCGGCGCCGCGCCGGAGAGCATCAGCTACGGCAACACCGTGAAGAAGGAGAGCGCGATCCGCGCGGCCTACGGGCGCGGCGTCCGCATGTTCGCCTTCGACTCCGAACCGGAGCTGCGCAAGCTCGCCCGTTCCGCGCCGGGCGCGCGCGTGTACTGCCGCATCCTAGTCGGCAACGACGGGGCGGAGTGGCCGCTGTCGCGCAAGTTCGGCTGCGAGGTCGAGATGGCGCGCGACCTGATGGTGCTGGCGGGCGAGCTGGGCCTCGACCCGTTCGGCCTGTCGTTCCACGTCGGCAGCCAGCAGGTGAAGACCGCGGCCTACGAGGCGGCGATCGCCAAGGTGGCCATGCTGTTCACCGACCTGCGCGACGCGGGGGTGAAGGTGCGGATGGTCAACCTCGGCGGCGGCTACCCGGTGCGCTACCGCCATGAGGTGCCGGAGATCGACGATTTCGCCGGCGCCATCATGGGCGCGATGGCGGAGCACTTCGGCAACGCGCTGCCCGACATCGTGGTGGAGCCGGGCCGCTTCATCGTGGGCGACGCGGGCGTGGTGAGCGCCGAGGTGGTGCTGGTGTCGCGCAAGGCGAAGGACGACCCGGTGCGCTGGGTGTACCTGGACATCGGGCGCTTCGGCGGCTTGGCCGAGACGGAGGGCGAGGCGATCAAATACGCCTTCCGCACGCCGCGCGACGGCGAGGCGGAGGGGCCCGTCACCATCGCCGGCCCGACCTGCGACAGCACGGACACCCTGTACGAGAAGAGCAACTACCGCCTGCCGCTCTCGCTCGACGCGGGCGACCGGGTGGAGCTGCTGGCGACGGGCGCCTACGTGACCAGCTACGCCAGCCAGAACTTCAACGGCTTCCGGCCGCTGGCCGAGCACTACGTTTGACGGGCGGGGACGCGGCCCCGGGGCGGGCGCCGCGTTCCTCGTTCACAAGCGGAGCGAGGCCGCATAGGCTCCGGCCATGGACGAGATAGACCGGAACATCGCCGTCGCGCTTCAAGAGGACGGCAGTTCCGGTTTGGCCGAGCTGGCGAAGGTCGCCGGGCTGTCCGTGTCCGCCACCGCCGAGCGGGTCAAGCGCCTGGAGGAGCGGGGCGTCATCCGCGGCTGGCGGGCCGACCTCGACCCGGCCGCGGTGGGCTGCCCCATGCTGGCGCACGTGCTGGCCGCCGTCGCGCCCGGCCGTGACGACGCCGCTTTCCGGGACAGGATGCGGAGCGAGGAGGCGGTGCTGGAGTGCCACGCCGTCACCGGCGCCTGGACCTACCTACTCAAGCTGCGCGTCGCCGACCTGCCGGCGCTCGACGCGTTCTTGAACGAGGTGTTGCGCGTGCTGCCCGGCGTGCAGCGGGTGGAGACGCTGCTCGCCCTCGCCACGGTGAAGGAGAGCGCGATCCTCCCCGTGGCGCCGGCTACCGAGGAGTGAGCCGCCGCTACTGCGCGGGACGCACCCCCATCGCCACCGTGCGCTCATCCATCCGCGCCTCGTAGGTGAGGCCCTTGCGCAGCGCCCAGGAGTTGACGAGCTGGAAGAGGGGGATCACCAGCGTGCGGTCGGTGGCCATCTTCACCGCTTCCCGCTGCGCCGCTTCGCGCTTCTCGTCGTCCAGGATGGAGGAGGCGCGCTCCGTCAGCGCGTCCAGCTCCTTGTCTGAGATGCGCGAGTTGTTGGCCGCGCCCCAGCGCTTCTCGCGGTCGTAGGTGCCGAAGATGTTGACGAGCATGTAGCTCGCCTCGCCGGTCGAGCTGCCCCAGCCGACGAGGCGCATGTTGAATTCCTGCCGCGCCGAGCGGGCGGAGTAGGCGGCCCAGGGGATCGCGTCCACCTCCGTCCGCACCCCGATGCGCGTCCACATCTGCGCCACGGCCTGCGCGGTGCGAGCGTCGTTCGGGTAGCGGTCGTTGGGCGTGGTGATCGTCATGCGGAAGCCCTGCGGGTAGCCCGCTTCGGCCAGCATCCGCTTGGCGCCGTCGGCGTCGAAGGGCGGCACGCGCACCTCCGGGTTGTAGCCGAACACCCCTTCCGGCAGCCACTGGCCGGCGGGCTTGGCGGTGCCCTCCATGACGCGCTCGGCCAGCGCGTCGCGGTTGACGGCGATCGACAGGGCGCGGCGCACCCGCGCGTCGTTGAATGGGTTGCGGGGGAGGGGCTTGCCGTCGTTGTCCGTGACGAAGACGGGCTGCTGGCCTTCGCCGCGCGAGTAGTCGGGCACCAGATAGATCAAGCGCAAACCTTGGATCTCGGACACGGTGATGCGGGGATCCCGCTTCATCCGGGCGAGGTCGTTGGACGGCACCTGGTCGATCATGTCCACGTCGCCGGCGAGCAGCGCCGCGGTGCGCGAGGCGTCGTTGGACATGAAGCGGTAGGAGAGCCGCGCCCAGGGCTCCGGGCCGCGCCAATAGTTGTCGTTGCGGACGAAATCGGTTCGGTCGCCGGCGCGGTAGGAGGACAGGCGGTAGGGGCCGGTGCCGATCGCCGCCTTGCCGCTGTTGTAGTCCTCCGTTTGCGCGCCCTCGCCGGCGTGGCGCGAGACGATCTGGAACGAGGCGAGGTCCACGGGCAGCAGCGGGTGCGGCGCCGGGGTGTGGAAGCGGACGGTCAGCGGGTCCACCACCTCCACGCGCTGGATCGCGCGCACGAAGCCGCCGAAGGTCGCGGGGCTGTTCGGCACGTTGGGCACGCGGGCGACCGTGAAGGCCACGTCGTCGGCGGTGAAGTCGCGGCCGTCGTGCCACTTCACGCCGGGGCGCAGCTTGAACTCCCACACCGTTTCCGAGACCGCCTGCCAGCTCTCCGCCAGCATGGGGCGGACCCGCGCGCGGGCGTCCTGGTCCACCAGCCGGTCGAAGATGTGCATGGTCAGGCTGATGTTGGGCGACGCGTTGTAGAAGTGCGGGTCGAGCGAGGTGGGCGAGCCGCCGATGCCGATGGTCAGGTTCTGGGCCGCCGCCGGGGCGGCGAGGCCCAGCGCCAGGGCGGCTGTCGCGATGCTGCGGTGCAGGACGGGGCGTGGCATCCGGGTCGGGTCTCCTCGGCGGTGGCGGCGTGCGCCGTTCGACCCTAGCGGCACGGGGCCGCCGGCAGAACCCGGGCGCGGCATCACGTCCCCGGTGTTGGCACGGGGCCTGCTAGGCGTCGTGGGGACCGGCTGCTAGACGAGTAGGCGGAGCGGCTTCGGGGGCGACAATGAAAAGCATGGTCAGGGCGGCGGTCGCCGCCGCGTTCGCCGTGGCGGCGGCCGGACCGGCCGCGGCCCAGACGGCGCCGGCCCTGACGATGGCGGTGGCCGCGCCGGTGACGTCGCTCGACCCCCACTACCACCAGCTTTCGCCCAACAACGCGGTCGCGGACATGATCTTCGACCGTTTGGTGGGCACGGACGCGCAATCGCGGCCGATCCCGGGCTTGGCGACGGAGTGGCGGGCGGTGGAGCCCAACGTGTGGGAGTTCAAGCTGCGCCCCGGCGTGCGCTTCCACAACGGCAACGAGTTCACCGCCGAGGACGTGGCGTTCACCCTGGAGCGCGTGCCGAACGTCCCGAACAGCCCGTCCTCCTTCGCCATCTTCACCCGGCCGATCCGGGCGATGGAGATCGTGGACAGCCACACCATCCGGATGCGGACGGAGGGGCCGTACCCGCTGATGCCGCTCGACATGACGAGCATCCGCGTCCTCGACAAGGAAACGCACCAGGGGGCCGCGACGGAGGACTTCAACAGCGGCCGCGTCGCGGTGGGCACCGGCCCGTACCGCATGGTCACGCACCGCAACGGCGACCGGATCGAGTTCGAGCGCAACGACGCCTACTGGGGCGACAAGCCGGCCTACGCGCGCGTCACCTACCGCATGATCACCAACGACGCCTCGCGCACCGCGGCGCTGCTGGCGGGGGACGTGGACTTCATCGACCAGGTGGCGACCAGCGACGTCGCCAAGCTGCGGAACGAGCAGCGGGTGGCGCTGTCAGAGGTGACGGGGCTGCGGATCATCTATCTCAGCCTGGACCACCTGCGCGCCGACGCCTCGCCCTTCGTCACGGACAACGACGGCAAGCCCATCGCGCGCAACCCGCTGAAGGACGTGCGGGTGCGCCGCGCCTTGTCGCTGGCGATCGACCGGCCCGCCATCGTGGAGCGGGTGATGGAGGGCGTAGCCACCCCCGCGGGGCAGTTCTTCCCGCCCGGCGTCTTCAGCTACGTGCCGGAGCTGCCGGCGCCCAAGCCCGACCCGGAGGCCGCGCGACGCCTGCTGGCCGAGGCGGGCTTCCCGCAGGGCTTCCGCTTGACCCTGCACGGGCCGAACGACCGCTACATCAACGACTCGCGGATCATCCAGGCGGTGGGGCAGATGTGGACGCGCATCGGCGTCCGCACGGCCATCGAGGCGCAGCCCTGGTCCACCTTCGTCGCGCGGGCCGGGCGGCAGGAGTTCTCCGCTTTCCTGATCGGATGGGGCTCAAACCCGGAGGGCTCCCACCCCCTCCGCAATCTCATCGCCACCTGGGACCGCGAGCGCGGCTGGGGCGCCTCCAACCGCGGCCGGTACTCCAACCCCGAGATCGACCGCATGATCGAGGCGGCGATGGGCGAGCTGGACGACGCGAAGCGCGAGAAGCTGCTGCAAGACACGCAGCGCCGGGCCTTTGAGGACGTGGCGATCATCCCGCTGCACATCCAGACCAACATCTGGGCGATGCGGCGCGGCATCCAGCACACCGCGCGCAACGACGAGCTGACGCGGGCGCAGGACGTGCGCCCGGCGGCCGCGGCGGCGGCGCGGTGACGGTTTATCTCCTCCGGCGGCTGATCCAGGCCGCCGGCGTGGTGCTGGCGATGTCCGTCATCGTCTTCATCGGCGTGTACGCCATCGGCGACCCGGTGGAGATCCTGATCAGCCCGGACGCCGACCAGTTCGAGCGCGAGCGCGCCATCAAGGCGCTCGGCCTCGACCTGCCGCTCTGGGAGCAGTACCTGACCTTCCTCGGCAAGGCGCTGCAAGGCGACCTCGGCCGGTCCTTCGTGTTCAACGAGCCGGCGCTGAAGCTGATCCTCCAGCGGATGCCGGCGACGCTTGAGCTGGCGATCGGCGCGACGGTGGTGGCGCTGCTGATCGGCGTGCCGCTGGGCCTTTACGCCGGGCTCAAGCCCGACAGCCCGGTCAGCAAGGGCGTGATGGCGGCCAGCATCCTCGGCTTCTCGCTGCCCACCTTTTGGGTCGGGCTCATGCTCATCCTGGTGTTCGCGGTGCAACTCGGCTGGCTGCCTTCCACCGGGCGGGGCGAGACGGTGGAAGTGCTCGGGATGCGCTGGAGCTTCCTGACGGCCGACGGCTTGGCGCACATGGTCATGCCGGCGGTGAACCTGAGCCTGTTCAAGATCAGCCTCGTGATCCGCCTGACGCGCGCCGGCGTGCGCGAGACGATGCTGATGGATTTCGTGAAGTTCGCCCGCGCCAAGGGGTTGAGCCCGCGCCGGGTGATCGCGGTCCATGTGCTGAAGAACATCATGATCCCGGTGGTGACGGTGGTGGGGCTGGAGTTCGGCGGCACCATCGCCTTCTCGGTGGTGACGGAGAGCATCTTCGCCTGGCCGGGCATGGGCAAGCTCATCATCGACAGCATCAACGTGCTCGACCGGCCGGTGATCGTCGCCTACCTGATGATCATCGTGCTCATGTTCATCGTCATCAACCTAGCGGTCGATCTCACCTACTCGATGCTCGATCCGCGGGTGCGGTTGGAGGCCAAGGGCACATGAGCACCACCACCGCGCCCGCGGCCCCGGTCGCGCCCGCCTCGCCGGCGCCGCCGCGGGTCGAAACGCCGTTCCAGCGCTTCGTTTCGGAATTCGCCGCGTCCCGCCTCGCGTTGGCGGGGCTGATCGTGTTCGCCTTCATCGTCCTCATCGCGGTCCTCGCGCCCTGGATCGCGCCGCAGAACCCCTACGACTTGGCGCAGCTCGATATCATGGACGGGCGGCTGGAGCCCGGAAGCGTCGGCGGCGCCGGCTTCACCCACTGGCTCGGGACCGACGACCAGGGCCGGGACATGCTCTCGGGCATCATGTACGGGCTGCGGATCAGCCTCATGGTCGGCGCCGGCTCGGCCATCGTCGCCTGCATGGTCGGCGCTTCGCTCGGGATGCTGGCGGCCTACGCGGGGGGGAAGACCGACGGCGCGATCATGCGCCTGGTGGACCTCCAGCTCTCGTTCCCCGCGATCCTCGCGGCGCTGATGATCCTGGCCTTCCTCGGCAAGGGCATCCTGAACGTCGTGATCGCGCTGGTGATCGTGGAGTGGGCCTACTACGCCCGCACCGTGCGCGGCACCGCCTTGGTGGAGCGGCGGCGGGAGTACATCGAGGCGGCGCAGTGCCTCGCCCTGCCGACCAGCCGCATCATCTTCCGCCACCTGCTGCCCAACTGCCTGCCGCCGCTGATCGTGGTGGGCACCATGCAGGTCGCGCGCGCCATCGCGCTGGAGGCGACCTTGTCCTTCCTCGGCCTCGGCGTGCCGATCACCGAGCCCTCGCTCGGGCTGCTGATCGCCAACGGCTACGAGTACATGCTCTCGGGGAAATACTGGATCAGCTTCTATCCGGGGATAGCGCTGCTGGTGACGATCGTGTCCATCAACCTCGTCGGCGACCACCTGCGCGACGTGCTGAACCCGAGGCTGAAGCGTTGACGGCGACCCTCGAAGTCCGGGACCTCAAGACGCACTTCTTCACGCGCGCGGGCGTGGTGCGCGCGGTGGACGGCGTTTCCTTCGCGGTGGACAGGGGCAAGGTGCTGGGGCTGGTGGGCGAGAGCGGCTCCGGCAAGACCGTCACCGGCTTCTCCATCATGGGGCTGGTGGACCCGCCCGGCCGCATCGCCGGGGGCAAGATCCTGTTCAAGGGGCGCGACCTCGCCTCCTTGTCCGAGGAGGAGATGCGGGCGCTGCGGGGCAACCGCATCGCCATGATCTTCCAGGACCCGATGATGACGCTCAACCCGGTCCTGCGGATCGACACGCAGATGATCGAGACGGTGCAGGCGCACGAGCGCGTTTCGCGGGAAGAGGCGCGGCAGCGGGCGCGCGACGCGCTCGGCCAGGTCGGCATCCCGAGCCCGGACGAGCGGCTGCGGAGCTACCCGCACCAGTTCTCCGGCGGGATGCGCCAGCGCGTCGCCATCGCCATCGCGCTGCTGCACAAGCCGGACGTCATCGTCGCGGACGAGCCGACCACGGCGCTCGACGTGACCATCCAGGGGCAGATATTGGCGGAGGCGCAGAAGCTGTGCCGCGTGACCGGCACGGCGATGATCTGGATCACGCACGACCTTTCCGTGGTGGCCGGCCTCGCGGACGACATCGCGGTGATGTACGCGGGCCGCGTGGTGGAGCAGGGTCCTGTGGACGAGGTGCTGGACGCGCCGTTCCACCCCTACACGGTCGGGCTCATCGGCAGCGTGCCGAGCCGCAACCGGCGCGGCGAGCCGCTGCGGCAGATACCGGGCATGACGCCTTCGCTCCTCGACCTGCCCGCCGGCTGCACCTTCCGCGCCCGCTGCCCGCGCGCGGAGCCGCGCTGCGCCGAGCCGCCGCCCATGGCGGAGTACAGTCCCGGCCGCTTCGCGCGTTGCATCCACCCGTACAACGTGCCGGAGATGGCGGCGTGAGCGCAGCGGTGCAGGAGGTGGCGGGGGCGGGGCTGGCCCCGCGCGCGCCCGTCATGGAACTGCGCGGCGTGTCCCGCCGCTTCTCGCGCGGCCTCGATTTGGCGGCGAAGGTCGCGCAGCGCCTCGGCGCGCCGGTGAAGGAGGAGATTGTCCACGCGGTTGACGGCGTGGACCTTTCCATCGCCAAGGGCGAGGTGGTGGGGCTTGTCGGGGAGAGCGGCTGCGGCAAATCCACGCTCGGCCGCATGGTGGCCGGCATCCTGCCGCCGAGCGACGGCGCCATCCTGTGGCGAGGGCGCGACCTGCGGAGCCTCAACGGCGCCGACGCGCGCGAGGCGAAGCTGCGGACGCAGATGATCTTCCAAGACCCTTACGCCTCGCTCAACCCGCGCCTCAAGGTGGCGGAGATCGTGGGCGAGGCGCCGATGGTCCACGGCATCGTCCGCCGCCGCGACCTCGAACCCTACGTGGACGAGCAGATGCGCCGCGCGGGGCTCGACCCCGCCTTCCGCCGCCGCTACCCGCACCAGTTCTCCGGCGGCCAGCGGCAGCGCATCGGCATCGCGCGGGCGCTGGCGGTGCAGCCGGACTTCCTGGTGTGCGACGAGGCGGTGGCGGCGCTCGACGTGTCCATCCAGGCGCAGATCCTGAACCTGTTCATGAAGCTGCGGCGGGAGCTGGACCTCACCTACCTCTTCATCTCGCACGACCTCGGCGTGGTGGAGCACCTGTCGGACCGCGTGGTCATCATGTACCTGGGCCGCGTGGTGGAGGCGGCGCCGGCCGAGGAGGTGTTCCGCCGCGCCAACCACCCGTACACGCAGGCGCTGCTGTCCGAGGTGCCGCGCATCGAGACGCGCAAGCGCGCCTTCGCGGGCGTGAAGGGCGAGATACCCTCGCCGCTGAACCCGCCGCCCGGCTGCCACTTCCACCCGCGCTGCCCGCACGCCTTCGACCGCTGCCGCGTGGAGCGGCCGGCGCTGAAGCCGGTCGCGGCGGGCCACACCAGCGCGTGCCACTTGAACGACAGGACCTGACCGTGATGCGCCACCTGCTCGCCGCTCTCCTGCTGCTGTCCGTCGCCGCCGCCTGCGCCGAACGCGGGCGCGGCACGAGCGGCGCCTACATCGGCGGCGGCGCGGGCGGCAACGTCGCGCGCGACCGGTGACGCGGGCCTGAGGCCGTGGCGGGGCACTTCGCGGCGATGCTGGTCCTCCTCGCCGCCGCGCTCGCCGCCTGCGCAGAGGCGCCGACACGTCCGGTGGCGGAGACGGCTCCCACCGGCGGTGGGGGCGCCCCGACCGTCTCGGTCGGTGGAACGGTGCGGGGGCTCTACGGCTACACTCGGTGAAGATCGGCGCGTGACCGGCTTGAGCGGCGGCGTCCTCAGCCCGATGGAGGTCGGCGGAGGACCATGCCTTCAGTGAAGCGCCCCGTCGGCCCCGAGAGCAGGATCGTCTCGCCAGTTTAAACGGTGAACTGCTCGGCGATGATCCGTTCCGAAAGGCCGTGGTCGGGGTCGAACAGCATGGTGAGCGAGACGGAGCGGTCCTCATGCACCTCCACGCGGCGGATGTCGCGCACCTCCGTGTAGTCCGCCACGGCGGCGACGGGGCGCTTCTCCGCTTCCAGGATCTCGAACACCACCCGGGCGGCGGAGGGCAGCAGCGCGCCGCGCCAGCGCCGCGGCCGGAAGGCGGAGATGGGCGTCAGCGGGAAGAGCCCGGCATTGAGCGGCACGATCGGGCCGTGCGCCGAGAGGTTGTAGGCGGTGCTGCCGGCGGGGGTGGACACAAGCACGCCGTCGCAGATCAGTTCCGCCAGCCGCTCCTTGCCATCGATCAGGATGCGGATCTTGGCCGCTTGGCGCGTCTCGCGGAGCAGCGAGACCTCGTTGATCGCCAGGGCCTCGCGCCTCTTGCCGTCGGCGCCGGTCGCGCACATCCGCAACGGGTGCAGGACGGCCGCCTGCGCCACCGCCAGGCGCTGTAGCAACCCTTCTTCCCGGTGGTCGTTCATCAGGAAGCCGACGCTGCCGCAGTTCATCCCGTAGACCGGCAGGTTGCGGCCGAGCAGGCGGTGCTGGGTTTCCAGCATGCTGCCGTCGCCGCCCAGGGCGATGACGACGGCGGCCTCCTCCGGCGCCACGTCCCCGTAGCGCGAAACGAGGCGCGCGCGCGCCGCCTCCGCCACCTCGGTCGCCGCCGCGAGGAAGGCGACGCGGCCGGTGAAGTCCGGCGCGCGCTGGAGGCCGAGGGGAGCGGTGGGGCTGTCGGTCACGTTCGGCGGCCGTTCAGAGCCGGATGCGCCGGGCGTCGCGGTGCTCCAGCACCGGCATGTCGCGGCGCACCCGCGCCGTGACCTTCGCGTCGAGCCGCGCGGTGGCCCAGCCGACGCCGTCGCTGCACTTCGCCACCACGTGGCCCCACGGGTCGGCGACCAGCGAGTGGCCGTAGACGGAGCGCATCGCGCCGCGCTCCTCGTACTGGCCCCAGGACGCGGCGGCGACGATCCAGCACTGCGACTCGATGGCGCGCGCGCGCAGCAGCGCTTCCCAGTGGTCCTTGCCGGTTTGGAGGGTGAAGTTGGAGGGCACGAGGATCGCTTCGGCGCCCATGCGGCGGAGCGCGGTGTACTGCTCGGCGAAGCGCATGTCGTAGCAGACCGTGCAGCCGAAGGTGGTGCCGCCGGCCTCGAACACCACGAGTTCCTCGCCTGCGCCGTAGAGCGCGCTCTCGCGGTAGCCGGTGCCGTCCGGGCCGGTGATGTCGAAGAGGTGGATCTTGCGGTAGCGCGCGATCTCGCGGCCGTCCGGGTCGAACACGACGGTGGTGTTGAACAGCTTGTCGCCGCCGGCTTCGATCATGCTGCCGCCGTGGACGTGGATGCCGTGCGCGCGCGCGAGGCCCCGCATCAGCTCGTAGGCCTCGCCGCCGGCTTCGCCCGAACCGCGCGGCGGCAGCGCCTCCGCGGCGGCCATCCGGGCGTCGCGGCCGCCGCCGAGGTTGGTCCAGGTTTCGGGGAGGGAAACGAGGTCCGGCCGGTCGGCCGCGACCGCCGCCTCGATCAGGCCGCGCGCCTGGGCGAGGTTGGCGGCCTTGTCCGACCCCTGGTTCATCTGCACCACGCTGACGCGCATCGCACCTCGACCCCGACCGTTGCGCCCAGCCTAGGGCCATGCCGGCGGGACGGGAACGTGCCCGACGGGCGGGTGCGGTCCTCCGCCCGGATCGCTTGACGTGGAGCATATTATTACGTATACGTGATTATCAGGAAAGGCAGCGATGGTCCCGCCGGACGTCGCCAACCAAGGAGCCTCAGCATGACGCCGGCACCGATGCCCGACACCTTCGCCTCCCGCAAGATGCGCGTCGATACGATCATGCGCGAACTGGCGAGCCGCCACGAGGCCAAGGTCGCGTCCGCCCCCGCGTCCGGGTTCGCCGCGGTGGGCAACTTCCTCGCCGCGCGCCGTTCCGCCGCGATCGAGGCCGCGATCAGGCGCGCGGCGGAGAGGAACTGAAGGGCGCGGGCCGGCTAGCGCTCGGCCAAGGCCACTTCCACCCCGGCCGCCACGGCCAGCAGCGCCCTGTCCGCCATGTGCTCGCCGGTCAGCATCAGCCCGACCGGCGCCTCGCCGGGGCGGTGGATGGGTAGGCTGATCGAGCAGCGGTCGAGGAAGTTGCCGACCGCCGTGTTCCGCAGCAGCAGCAGGTTGAGCCGGTTGTACTCCGCTTCCGGCTCCACCTCCGCGATCGCGGGCGGGATGACGGGGCAGGTGGGGCAGACCACCGCGTCGAACCCGGCGGTGCGCCGCGCCACGGCGGCGATGATGCGGGCGCGGGCGTTGACCAACTCGATGTAGTCCGCGGCGCCCATGCGCTCGCCGCGCTTGATGCGGGCCAGGATGCGCTGGTCGTAGGCCTCGCCCCGCTCGGCGATCAACCGGCGATGCCAAGCCCAAGCCTCGGACGCGGCGAAGCCGCCGGTCGCGTTCACCACCGGGAGTTCGGCCAACTCGGGCAGGTCGAACAGCTCGATCCGCGCGCCGGCGGCGCCCAAGCGCGACAGGGCGCGGGTGAAGGCGGCGGCGACCGTCGCGTCCATGTCTTCCGTCAGGAAGGTGCCGCGCGGCAGGCCGAGGCGCATCCCCGCAACCGGAAACGGCGCTGGTGCCGCCGGTGTTTCGTCGCCGCTGATGACCGAATCCAGCACGGCGCAACACGCCACGGTGCGCGCCAGCGGCCCGACGGAGTCGAGCGAGGGGGCGAGCGGCAGCGCGCCCGCCAGCGGCACGCGCCGGGCCGTCGGCTTGAAGCCGGTCACGCCGCAGAGGGCCGCCGGCACGCGGCAGGAGCCGCCGGTGTCCGTCCCCAGCCCGCCGAAGCCCATGCCTTCCGCCGCCGAAACCGCCGCGCCGGACGAAGAGCCGCCCGGCAGCCGCCCCGTCGCGCGGTCCCACGGGCTGGGCGGCGTGCCGTGGTGCGGGTTCACGCCGAGGCCGGAGAAGGCGAACTCCGTCATGCCGGTCCGGCCGAGGACGACGAAGCCCGCGCGCCGCAGCCGCGCCACCGCCGGCGCGTCGGCCGCGGCCGGCGGGGCGTCGCGCAGCACGGCGGAGCCGGCGGCGGTGGTGTGGCCCGCCTCGTCGAACAGGTCCTTCACCGTGACCGGGATGCCGGCGTACCGGCCGGGTGCCGCGCCGGCTTTCCGCAGCGAGTCGATTGCCTGCGCTTGCGCCCGCGCGGCGTCGGTGTGGACCGCCGTGAAGGTGCCGCGGACGGCCCCGTTTGCGATGCGCGCCAACGCCTCGGCCACCAGCGCTCCGGCGGAGGTGCTGCCGGCGGCGAGCGCCTCGGCCGCTTCTTCAATGGTCTGCATCGGGCGATGCTGGCCAAGCCGCTTCGGAAGGGCAAGGCGCACCGACGCGCAACAGCCCGGCTTCGGCGGGAGGGCGCCTTACCTCCTTACCTCCTTACTGCCTTACCATCTTACTTTCCGAGGCGCGCCAGCGGGTGGAGCCGAGCCACCTCCTGACACAGAAACCTTCAAGCGGGCGCGGCTCGGGTGTTGACGAGTGATTGTACTTTTTCCGCTTCGGCGGGGCGAGCTTTTCGCGCTGGGCGGGCCTCAGCCTTCGTCGTCGTTGGCCGGCGGCACCCGTTGGACCTCTTCCATCGCGAGCGGGAAGAGCAGCCGACCGAACATCCAGCCTTCGATCAGCGGAATGCCTTCGGCGTCGTCGTCCGGCGCGTCCGGTCCCTCGGACATCATGCTGGGTCCCCCTTGGTGGCGCCCGGTGAACGTCTCGACACGGAACCGGTTCCGTTGCTACTCGGCCGCGCGGCGTGCCGCCCCGTGGGCCAGCAACGGGACGGGGCCGGGCAGGGCGTCGCCGTGCCACAGCGCTTCCAGCAACGCGCGCGACGCCGCGGCGCCGACCACCGGTGCCGCCAGCTCGGTGAACTTGTCCGAGAGCTCGCGGCCGGAGAGCGGCGCGTCGGGGTCGCCCTTGCGGGTGGGCTGGTAGCGGAACAGCTCGCGCCCGTCGCGGAGCTTGATCGTCACTTTCGCGGCGCGGCGGCCGGGGTAGTCCGCCGCCAGCTCCGGGTCGAGCGAGACGGTGACGCGCGGCATGAGGGCGCGGATGGCGGGGTCGGCCAGCGCCGCGGGCTCGAAGGCGGCGAGGCGCACGCCGCCCAACGCCAGGAGCGCCGCGAGGCAGTACTGCGCGGAGAAGCGCGCTTCCTGCTCCGTGCCGACCTCCGGGCGGTCGCACACGTCCTTGGTGGGGCCGTAGCCGCCGAGGTGGATGGCGGCGACGTCGTCGGGGCCGAAGCCGTGCTCCGCCCGCAGGTCGGCCACGGCGTCCAGGCCCGCGAAGATGTGGCCGCAGCAGCCGTGGTTCTTGAAGGTCATGGCGGTGATGGCGAAGCGCTCGTCCAAGCCGGCAAGGGCCTTGTCCCACTTGCCGGTGTCCTCGCTAGTGGCGGCGGCGAAGCCCACCGGGCCGTGCAGGACGTCGAGCGCGCCGGTGACGCCGGCCGCCGCGCCGATAGCGGCGAGCGCCCCGGCGTCGGCGGCGTGGCCGGGGTGGAGGGGCTTGCTCATCCCGCTGGAGCGGAAGGCCTGTTGCAGCCCGCCGGCGAAGGTGGCGGCGGTGGCGACGGCGTGCGCGGTGCGGTCCGCGTCGCAACCCAGCAGCAGCGCGGTGGCGGTCGCGGCGCCGAAGGTGCCGACCGTGCCCGTGGTGTGCCAGTAGCGGTAGTGGCTCGGCTGCACGGCGACGCCGATGCGGCAGGAGACTTCGTAGCCCGCGACGATGGCGCGCAGCAGCCCGTCGAGCGATGCGCCGCGCGCCTGCGCCGCTGCCAGGGCCGCGCCGATGGTGGGGCAGCCGGGGTGGTAGCCGGCGTCGCGGTAGATGTCGTCGAACTCCACCGAGTGGCTGGCGGTGGCGTTGAGCAGCGCGGCGTGGCGCAGCCCGCCCGCCGTGCCGTCCACGTAGCAGATCGCGCGGCCGGTCCCGCGCTCCGGCGCCATGGCGGCGGCGAGCAGCGTCGCGGGCGGGTGGAGGCAGCCGGGCAGCAACGCGGCGAACCAGTCGATGAGCGCGCGCCGCGCGTGGTGCGCCACTTCGGGCGGCATCGGCCGGTCGCGCCAGGACGCGGCGTGGTCGGCGAGGGCTAAGAGCGGGTTCGCCGCTGTGGCCATGGTGTTTCGCGCGCTACGCGTTGCCGCGCAGCACCTCCTTGTTGATGACGACGTCGGGGTCTAGCCGACCCTCGAAAGCGGCGAGGACGCTATCGGCGCAGGAGAGGGACATGCGGCGCACGCTCTCCGCGGTGGCGGCGGCGCTGTGCGGCGTCATCACCACGTTGGGCAGGTTGAGCAGCGGCATCCCGGCCTTCAGCGGCTCTTCCCAGAACACGTCGAGGCCGGCCGCGGCGACCTGGCCGGAGCGCAGGCCGGCGGCCAGCGCCTCCTCGTCCACCAGGGTGCCGCGCGCGGTGTTCACCAGCACCGCGCCGCGCTTCATGGCGACGACGAATTCCTTGTTCACCAGGCGGCGCGTTTCCTCGTTGCTCGGGCAGTGCAGGGTGACGGCGTCCGCCTCCGCCAAGCCGGCGGCGAGTGTCTTCGCGGGCGTGAAGCCGGCGCCCTTGATCGTGTTGCCGGGCACGTAGGGGTCGTAGGCGAGCACGCGCATCCCGAAGGCGGCGGCGAGGCGCGCCGTGCGGGCGCCGATGCGGCCGAAGCCGACCACGAGCAGGGTGCGGCCGGCGAGGTCGAAGGTCGGCAGCGACTCCCGCGGCCCCCAGTCCAGCGCGCGGGTCGCGGCGTCGTAGTCCTTCACCCGGCGCGCCACCGAGAGCAGCAGCGCCATGGCGTGCTCCGCCACGCTCACCGCGTTGGCGTCCGGCGTGACGGTGAGGGGGATGCCGCGCGCGGTGAGCGCCGGCACGTCCACCGCGTCGTAGCCCACGCCGTGGCGCGCGACGATGCGGAGTTCCGGCGCCATGGCGAGGAAGGCGGCGTCTATGCGCGTGGCGCGGACGATCACCGCCTCCGTGTAGGGCAGCACCGGCGCGAGGTTCTCCGGCGTCGGGTTCTCCATCACTTCCACGGTGACGCCGGGGTGGTCGCGGAGTCGCGCCAGCGCTTCCGGGTGGACGGGGCGGAGGCAGAGGACGTGGGGCATGGCGGCGTGGCTCCCGAGGCTATTGCAAGTGCGCGGCGGGGCCGAGGATCGCTTCGCGCATCCGCGCCTGGAGGAGGGCGGCTTCGCGCGGGGGCAGGACCAGCGGCTCCGGCGACTCGTCCACCTTCACCTGCGCGAAGAGCGGCCCCTGGCCGGTGAGGATCGCGTCCCGCAGCGCCGGCGCATCCTTGGCGTCGGTGATGAGGCGCGAGTCCGCAATGCCGGCCGCGCGCGCCATGCCGGCCAAGTCCACGCCGTGGCGCGTGTGCGTTTCCTGCATCCCGGTCTCGCCGTAGTGCTCGTTGTCGAGCACCACCACCGAGAGGTTTGCCGGCCTTTGCACCGCTATGGTGGCGAGCGCGCCTATGCCCATCAGCATCTCGCCGTCGCCGGTGATGACCAGCACGCGGCGGGAGGGCTGCGCCAGGGCGAGGCCGAGGCCCATCATGGCCGCGCCGCCCATGCCGCCCCACAACGGCAGGTTCTCCGGCACGTCGCCGGCAGCGGTGATGTCCCAGGCCGGGGCGCCGAGGCCGCCGATCGCCAGCAGCCCGCCGCGGTCTCGGAGCAACTCGCGCACCAGGGCGCGGCGGTTCATCTTGCCGCCCTTGCCCGTTTCTATGCTCCCGCTCATGGCGTCACTTCCCGAAGGTCTTGGCGCCGAGGACGCGCTGGCCGATCAGCGTCGCGGTCGGGCGGTAGGTGTTGAAGGCGAGGCGTAGCGTGGCCTCCACCGTGGGCGCCACGTCCTCCGGCCGGTCGGCGCGCCGCACCAGCGTGCCCATCGCCTCCAGCACGGCGGGCGTGGCTTGGCCCATCGGCACCTGGAACGGGTTGAACTCGCCGAACTCGCCGCGCATGGTCACGATCATCGGCAGCGGCGTGCGGTGCGCGACGGCGACCGAGAGCATGTTGATGCAGTTGCCGACGCCGCTGCTCTGCATCAGCAGCACGCCCTTCTGCCCGCCGAGCCACGCGCCGAAGAGCTGGGCGACGCCCTCCTCCTCCGTGGTGAGCGTCACCACGCGCAACTCGTTGTCGGCTTCGCAGCGGCGGATCAGGCGCGAATGGCCGGCGTCCGGCACCAGGGCCACTTGGCGGATGCCGTGTTCCTTCAGGAGGTCATAGATGCGGTCCGGCCACGCTTCGGCGGCGTCGGGCGCCATCTCCAACTCGTCGCGCTGCTGCGCCATGCGTTTCCCCTCGGGCTCGGCGGAACATCCCGCGAAGCCGGGGCGCTGGCAAGCCGGACGGGCTGACGGCAGAATGTTCCGCGGAAGGGCAGGGGCATGATCGAGGTTTCGCACGGCGTTTCCATCCGGGAGGACGAACTGCGGGAAAGCTTCCTGCGCGCGTCCGGGCCGGGCGGGCAGAACGTCAACAAGCTGGAGACCGCCGTGCAGCTCCGCTTCGACGCGCGGAATTCCACCAGCTTGCCGGAGCCGATGCGGGCGCGGCTGCTGCGGATGGCCGGGCACCGGCTGACGCGGGCGGGGGAGATCGTCATCACCGCGCAGCGCTTCCGCACCCGCGAGCGCAACCGGAACGACGCGCTGGACCGGTTGTTGGCGCTGCTGCGAGAGGCCGCCGCTCCGCCCCCGCCCAAGCGCCGCGCGACGCGGCCCACGCTCGGTTCGAAGGTGCGCCGGTTGGACGGCAAGACGCGCCGCGCCGGGGTGAAGCGCTTGCGCGGCAGGCCGGAGGGTGAGTGATGCCGCTGGCCATGACGCTGCTGTTGGACGACGCGGCCGCCGTGCCGATCCGGGCGATGTGGCGGGCGCTGGCGGAGGGCGGCGTGGACGACGACTGCCTGCGCCTCGGCTACCCGCCGCACCTGACGCTGGCGGTCTGGCCGGAGGAGGCGCCGGTCGGGCCCCTGGCGGCGGCGGTTGAGCGCTTCGGCGCGGAATGGGACGCGATGCCGGTGGCGCTGGCCGGGTTCGGCGTGTTCCCGGGCGCGCCCGCCGTGCTGTGGGCGGCGCCGGTCGTGACCGGGGCGTTGCTGGCGCGGCACGCGGCGCTGGTCGCGGCGGTGCCGGACACGCCCTGCCACCCGCATTACCAACCGGGGCGTTGGATGCCGCATGTGACGTTGGGACAGACGGACGCTCCCGGTCGCGGCTTGGAGGTGTTGGCACCGCTCTGGCGAGAGGCGCGCCCCGGCCGGCTCGATCGACTTGAGTTGGTGCGCTTCCGGCCGGTTTCGGTGCTGCGCAGCTTACCGTTTGGCTGTCCGGCAACCCTTGGCCGTGCGCCGCGCGAGCGGGGCGACGTGAAGGCGCCGTAAGCCCGCCTCAAGAAGTTTCGACGCCGAGATGCATCCGAATGCTTTTGTCCTCCGTAGCGCTCTGGGGCCAATCAGAGCCTTGGAGGGCGACTTGTCTCTTGTTGTCGTGGCGTACCGCTACAGCATGTCTTCTGACCGCGCGCTGACCGAGGAAGCGACTTGGAAAGGCCGGATTCCGGGACGGTCCTTGGCGACGGTCATGTCCGAACTCCGCCGCCTCCACCGCTGCGCGACGAACATTTCCATCATCCACATCGAATGGCGACACGAGTCCGAAGCGGGCGCCAGGACGCTCGAGCGCGGAGCCGATCCTGAACGGCCTCGCGCCCGCCCGCTCCACCTCTCGATGACGTAGCGGCCGGCGACCCGGTTAGCCCCACATCTGGCCGCCGTCCACGATGATGGTCTGCCCCGTCACCCACCGCGCGCGGGGCGAGGCGAGGAACAGCACCACCTCCGCCACCTCCTCCGGCGCGCCCAGCCGGCCGAAGGGGATGGAGCGCAGGATGCTCTCGTAGAGCTTCGGGTCGCTGGTCCGCCGCTGCTCCCAGGAGCCGCCGGGGAACTCGATGGAGCCCGGCGCCACGCCGTTCGCCCGGATGCCTTTCGGCGCGAGCATCTGCGCTTGGCTGGCGGTGTAGTTGACCAGCAGCGCCTTCACCGCCGCGTAG
>CADCTL010000069.1 GCA_902805625.1 uncultured Acetobacteraceae bacterium | reverse complement strand
TTTCCCCACGCCGCCCGAGCGGCGGTGGTGGCTTTGGCGCTCTTTTCGGCCGGCGCGGCTTCGGCCCAGCGCGACGCCGCAGCGCCGCGGCGCGGCGAGCAACGGACCGCGGAAGGCCTGCTGGCGCGGGGCGGCGAGGGCTCCTTCGGCCCGGTGCAGTTCGACGCGGGCGACGCGCCCTTCGGGCTCCGCAACAACAACTGGGTTTCGTTGAAGGGGCCGAACCTGGACGGCCGCTGGCCGGGGCAGACGGGCGCCAACCCGCACGGCTTCGCCCGATTCGACGACCCCGCCTACGCGATCCGCGGCTTCGTCGAGCTGATCCGGCTCTACCAGGACAAGCACAACGCCCGCTCCGCCGCGGCCATCATGAAGCGCTATTCGCCGCCCGGCGATTGCTCCGGCGCCCCTTCCATCCCGGCGAGCGAGCGGCGCGACGGCGGCGGTTGCCCGGAGAACGAATCCACCCCGCCGGTGACGGCGGTGCGGGTGGCGCGCGCGGTCGGGCTGAAGCCGACGGACAGCCTCGACCTGTTCGGCCCCAACGGGCAGATCAACCACCCGGACCGGCTGCGGGTCCTGCTCGACGCCATCGTGACGCAGGAGATCGGCCCGAGCCACTGCCCGCAGCCGCCGCGCGGCGAGAGCTGGATCGGCTGCCGGGTGGACGACGGCCTGTTCAACCGCGCCGTGGAGTTGCTGGGGGAGCGTCGCGGCCCGACGGAGGCGGCCGTTTCCCGCTAGCCCGGTTCTCCGCGTCGCGCCGCGGGAGGTGGCCAGCGTGTCCGAGGAACTGATCCGCCTGACCGCGACCGAAGCGGCGGCGCGGCTGCAACGGCGGGAGGTGAGCCCGCTCGATCTGGTGGAGGCCGCGGCGGCGCGCATCGCCGCGGTGGAGCCGGCGTTGAACGCGCTGCCCACGCTCTGCCTCGACCGCGCGCGCGACCACGCGCGGCGGCTCATGCGCGGCGAGGGGCGGGAAGCGGCGGGCGACCCCGGGTGGCTCGGCGGGTTGCCGGTGACGATCAAGGACCTGACGGACGTGGCGGGGGTGCGGACCACCTACGGCTCGCCGCTGTTCCGCGACCACGTGCCGGCCCGCTCGCACCCGCTGGTGGAGCGGATCGAGCGGCTGGGCGGCATCGTCATAGCCAAATCCAACACGCCGGAGTTCGGCGCCGGCGGTTCCACCTTCAACGAGGTGTTCGGGCGCACGCGCAACCCGTGGAACACCGCGCTGACCTGCGGCGGCTCCACGGGCGGCGGCGCGGTGAGCGTGGCGACGGGCGAGGCTTGGCTCGCGCACGGGAGCGACCACGCGGGCAGCCTGCGGCGGCCGGGCACCTACTGCTCCGTGGTGGGGCTCCGGCCCTCGCCGGGGCGGGTGACGCGGGGCACGCCGAACAACCTGTTCTCGCCGCTGTCCGTGCAGGGGCCGATGGCGCGCTGCGTCGCGGACGTGGCGCTGTTCCTCGACACCATGGCCGGGTGGGATCCGCTGGACCCGCTCACCCACGACGCGCCGGCGGTGCCCTACGCGCGGGCGGTGGCGGAGGCGGAGCGGCACAAGCCGCGGCGCGTGGCGTTTTCCGCGGACTTCGGCGGCGCGCTGCCGGTGGACCGCGAAACGCGCGAGATCTGCGCGCGGGAGGTCCGGCGCTTCGAGGAATTGGGCTGCGCCGTCGAGGAGTTCGCACCCGACCTCGGCGACTTGCAGGAAGCGTTCCTGGTGCTGCGGAGCCAGCACTTCGTGGTGGACCGCGAGCAGCAGTTGCGCGACCACCGCGAACTGCTCAAGCCCGACATCGTGTGGAACACGGAGCGCGGCCTGCGCGAAACGCCGAGCCGCCTGGCCTGGGCGGAGCGGGAGCGCGCGGCGTGGTGCCGGCGGATGGCCGCGATGTTCGCCGAGTTCGACGTGTTCGTGACGCCGGGCGCGGCGACGCCGGCCTTCGACGTCATGCTGCGCCACCCGGAGAGCGTCGGCGGCGCGAGGCTGGAGAACTACATGGCGGCCTCCATGCTGAACGCCGCGATCACGGTGGCGGGCTGCCCGGCGGCCGCGGTGCCCTGCGGTTTCGACCGGCACGGGCGGCCGGTGGGCTTGCAGATCGCGGCGCCGCCGCGCCGGGACGAGCGGGCCTTGGCCGCGGCGGCGCTGTTCGAGGGATTGACGGGGCTCGACAAGCTGTTGCCGGTCGAGCCGCGCGCGGGGGTGGTCCCGGCGGTGGAGTAGGCCAGGGCTTGCCCATCGTCCATTTGGGATCTATATGGAACCCAAATGGTCAGAGGCGGTGTGGAGGCCTGCATGCAGTACGACGCGATCGCGGTGGCAGCGACGCTCGGGCTCGCTTTCGGCCAAACGGCCGCGGAGCCTTCCACGTTCATGGGGCGCGGCTCCGGTTTCGCGGAGGAAGCGGCGCCTTCCGCCCGTGCCGGCGAGGATCGGCCTTCCTTCAGCCTGATGCAGCGTTTGGTGGAGCAGGGCCTGCCGCGGCGCGCGCTGCGCCATCTCGCCCGCGAGATCGTCGAGGACCCGGAGCGGGCGGCGGCGCTGGAACACCGGATCGTGCCCCGCACCACCCTCGCGCGGCGCGGCGAGGACGGGTTGCTGACGCCGGAAGAAAGCGAGAAGACCGAGCGGCTCGCGCGGCTCTACGTGCAGGCGGCGCGGGCGCTGGGCGATCCGGCGGACGCGCGGGAGTTCCTGGCCCGGCCGCACCCGGAGTTGGAAGGCCGCGCGCCGTTGGAGGCGGGCCTCACCGACCTGGGGGCGCGGCGCGTGGAGGCCATCCTGAACGGCATCGAGCACGGGCTGCCCGTGTAGGCGTGCCCCTGCGGCTCTGGCGCATCGCCACCGGGAGCCACCCCGTGTGGGGCGGCGAGGGGGCGCGTCTGCACGGCGGCCGGTGGAACCCGCCTGGGCTGCCGGCCATCTACGCCGGCACCAGCTTCGCCATCGCCGCGCTGGAAATCCTGGTCCACGCCAACCTCGGCCGCGTGCCGCGCAGCGCGCGCTTCGTGGAAGCGGCGGTGCTGGACGGCGTGCCGGTGGAGCGGCTGGATCCGGACGCGCTGCCCGGCTGGGCGGATGCGGACCCGGCCGCGGCGCAAGGCTTCGGCGGGGCGTGGCTGCGGGAGCGGCGGAGCGCGGTGCTGCTGGTGCCCTCGGCGGCGACGGGCGGGCTCGACCTGAACGCGGTGGTCAACCCGGACCACCCGGAGGCGGGGCGGATCGCCGTGGGCGAGGAGCGGCCGGTGGCCTGGGATCGGCGGCTGTTCGGGGGTGGGTAGGGGATTGGTGCCGAATCAGGCTGTCGGCAGGCGCACCTCAACGTCCCCGGCGAAGCGCAGCGCGAGGCGGCGGTCGGCGGTGAGCAGCGGCGCGCCCTCCCGCACCGCGAGGGCGACGTAGAAGCAATCGTAGGCCGGATGATTGCGGCGGAGCGCTAGGTCGAGGGCCTGCGCGCGCAACTCCTGCGACGGCACCAAGCGGCGGAACATGCGGCTGATCTCGTGCGACGCCCTCGCGGCATCGGTTTGCGTGAGGCTGCCGATCCGAGCCTTCCGCCAGAGCGCGTTCGCCGTTTCGGCCAGAATGAGGTTCGGGGCGGCCCGGAGGGCGCCCTCGGGCATGCGGTCCGCTCTGTCGCTGCCGGGCTCTCCGGTGGCGAGCATCACCGCGACGGAAGCGTCCACCACGATCAACGGGAGTCGCGGTCTTCGCGGATCATGTCCGCAGCGGTGGGCTCACCGGGTTGCCACGGCCGCGACCGGGCCCGGATGTCCCGCAGCGCCTGGAGTGCCTCCTGTTCTTCCTGTGCTTTGGTCGGTTGCGCCGCGCGGTTGAGGATGTCCCGCAGCTCCGCTTCCAAGCTGCGGCCGGCCTCGGCCGCGTTGGACTTCAAACGCGCCACCGTTTCTTCGGGCAGATCACGCACCAGAGCCTGGGCCACGTCGGCTGTCTCCGCTCGCTAGCAAAACGCTATCACAAGCTCATGGGGCGGTGAGCGCCATCTCCGGCGAAAGGCATCACGCCGCCTTCATGTGCTCCCGCAACCGCGGCATCAGCTCCACCAAGTTGCAGGGCCGGTGGCGAGCGTCGAGCTGGAACAGCAGGATGTCGTCCCAGGCGTCCTTGCAGGCGCCGGTGCTGCCCGGCAACGCGAACAGGTAGGTGCCGTCCGCCACGCCGCCGATCGCCCGGCTCTGCATCGTCGAGGTGCCGATCTTGCGGTAGCTCAGCATGCGGAACAGCTCGCCGAAGCCTTCGATCTCCTTTTCCAGCACGCGCTTGAAGGCCTCCGGCGTCACGTCGCGGCCGGTGATGCCGGTGCCGCCGGTGGTGATGGCGCAGTCCACCTGCGGGTCGGCGACCCAGCGGCGCAGCACGGCCTCGATGGCGTCCGCCTCGTCGCGGACGATCTCGCGCGAGACGCAACGGTGGCCGGCGGCCTCGATCCGCTCCTGGAGGGTCTGGCCGGAGCGGTCGCTCGCCATGTCGCGCGTGTCGGACACGGTGAGCACGGCGATGTTGACCGGCAGGAAGGGGAGGGACTCGTCTATGGGCATCGGGGCGGGACCTTTCGGGCCATTCGTGGACCGTGGATGCCCCAAGGATGGGCGATGCGCCCCGGGTATGCGAGGTGGGGCGGGCATGCCTTCATGATGGCGACAGCACGGAGGTGTCGAGAATGCCGGGTCGCCGCGCCCTCCTGGGCCTCGGAGCGGTCGTCTTAGCGGAGCGGCGGGGCCGCCGGGCCGAGGCCGAAACCAAGCAGGGCCTCGCCGCCGGCGCGCCGCGGCGCGGAACCCGAGCCTCGCCGAGCCTGCTGCGCCACGAGCCGGGCGACCTGTATTTCACGAACGCCGAGGGCAGGCAGGTCTACCTGGCCGGCATCCACACCTGGCCCGCCTCGCAGGACCGCGGCCCGGCCTTCGACTGGCCCGGCTTCCTGGCGCTCCAAGAGCGCATCGGCGGCAACTTCATCCGCATGTGGGGGATCGACGGCGAGGACGACCACAGCGTGCGCGGGCCGACGAGTCCTCTCCCCTACGCCAGGGCCGCCGACGGCCGGTTCGACCTCCTCCGGTTCGACGCGGCCTTCTTCGACCGCATCCGCGGGCGCGCGATCGAGGCCGGCGAACGCGGCATGTACGTCAGCCAGATGCTGTTCAACGGCTGGGGCCTGCAATTCGGGGAGCCGCGGAATCCCTTCGACGCCTCGCCCTGGAAGGCCGGCAACAACGTCAACGGCATCGACGGCGACCCGCGCGGCACGGGCAAGGGCGCCGACGTCCAAACGCTGAAAGACCCGGCGGTCACGGCGATCCAGGAGCCCTACGTCCGCGCGGTGTTGGACGCGCTCAACGACCTGCCCAACGTCCTCTTCGAGATCAGTAACGAGGCGGCGAACACGGACGAGGCCTGGGCTTGGCAGAACCACATGCTCGGCGTGGCGAAGCGGCACGACGGGGTGCGGGGCCTCCGCCACCCGATCGGCCTGACGGCCGCGGCCGCTTGGATGGGCGACCGGGCCGACATAGACGTCCGGCTGGCCGGGAGCGCCGCCGACTGGACCAGCCCGGACGGCCTGCGCCACGAGGCGGACCCGCCGCCCGCGACCGGCGCCAAGGTCAGCATCGTGGACACCGACCACATCTGGGGCATCGGCGGCCAGAGCCTCGACTGGGTTTGGCGCACCTTCACCCGCGGCCACAACATCCTGTCCATGGACTCGCTCCGGACCCCGGACCTCGCCGGGCGGTCCGTGCGGTACGACACCACGCCCGAGCAGGCGGCGGCGGAGGACGCGGCCCGGGAGGGCATCCGGCAGACCCGCGCCGTGGCCGCCATGCTCGACCTCCGCGGGATGAGGAGCCGCGGCGAGCTTTCCTCCACGGGCTTCGCCCTGGCGGACCCGGCGGACGGCGACTTCGTGGTCTACGCGCCGGAGGGCGGCGGCTTCACGCTCGACCTGTCCGGGACCGCCGGCAAGAGGCTCGCGGTCAGGTGGGTGGACGCGGAGGCCGGAACGGTCGCCGAAGGCGGCGCGGTGGAGAGCGGGAACGCTTCGCAAAGCTTCGCGGCGCCCGCCGGCCGGGCGGCCGCACTGGTGCTGCGGCCCTCCGAACCGATGCCGCCGAACCGACGGCCACCGGGGTGAGCATGCGCCGAACCCGTCTAATTTTGGCCGCTTAGGAGCGCGGATTTCCGCGGGTCCGCCGGGGCCTGTCCTGGCGCGCGCCTCGGAAGCCGCGTGCGGAGGCCCGCGCGAGCTTCGGCGCGCATCCCAGCGCGGCTCGTGGCGGCACGGGCATCGGGCCGAGGCCGCAGGGACGGCTTCGCCCTCGCGCCCCGGCGCTTAACCCGGCGTCAATCGGCCGCACCGCAAGATCACTTGCGATCCGCTTTCGGCTCGCCGCGCGCGGGGGCCGCCGAAGGGCGCACGGATGAGGCTCAGAACCGTTTTCCTCTTCTGCTTCGCCGCGGCCTGCCTGCCCGCGGTGGGCTGGTCGGCCTGGATCGCGGTGCGCGCCCAATCGGCGTGGGCCGACGCCGCGGCCGCCGTCCGCACGGCGGAGGCGATGGGCCACGCCCTGTACCTCATCGAGGCGTTGTCGATCGAGCGCGGCGCCTTGCAGGAACGCGCCCTTTCCGAACGCGCGGGCGCCGAGGACTTGGCTGAGATCGCGTCCCGGAACGACGCCCTGCTCGGCCGCGCGGAGCGCAGCTTGCGCGCGGCGGGGTTGCCGGACGAGGCCGTGACGCAAGCGCGGGAGGTGCTCGCCGCCTTGCGCGCCCGCGTGGCCGAGGCCGTCAGGCACCCGCTGGCGGAGCGCGACCCGGGCCTCGTGCCGGCCATCACGACGCAGCTCTTCAAGCGGCTCGACGCGGTCGAGGGCGCCATGGCGCTGGCGGAGAGGGCGGCGGCGCGGGCCAACGCCTCGGTCGGCGCCCTGGTCGCGGTCGGCAGCCTCGCCGCCGAGATGCGCGCCGCCGCCGGCCGGCGCAGCCAGTACCTGAGCGGTTGGATGGGCGGCCGGGCGCTCACGCCGGCCCAGCTCGACGAGGCGATGCACATGACCGGCCAGGTGCAACACGCCTGGGACCGCCTGCAACGCCAAGTCCTCATCGTCGGCAACCCGCCGGGGCTCGCGGCCGCGGTGGCCGCGACGCGCGACGGCTTTTTCCGGGACGCGGAGCCGCGCTACCGGGAGTTCGTCGCCATCGCGCGGGCAGGGGGCGAGAGGCCCATGCCACTGCCCGAGTGGCGCCCGTGGACGGTCGGGGTGATACGCGGGACGCTCGCGGCGCGGGACGCGGCCATCACCGAGGCGGTGGAGCACGGCGAGGCCTTGGCCGCCGACGCGCAGGCGCGCTTGGCCGCCGCCGCGGCGGCGACGCTCGGCCTGCTCGTGCTCGCGGGCGGGGCGGTGCTGGTTTTGCTGCGCCGCCTGGTCCTGCCCGTGCAGCGTCTGACGGCGGCGGTCACGCGCCTGGCGGCCGGCGACGTCGCGGCCGAAGTGCCGGAGCGCGGGTGGGGCTGCGAGATCGGCGCCATGGCGGCCGCGATAGAGGTGTTCCGCGGGAACGCGGTCGAACTGCGGCGGACGAACCTGCGGTTCGACGCGGCCCTGGGCCACATGTCCCAGGGGCTGGCCATGTACGACGCCGAGGAGCGGCTCGTGGTGGCCAACGCCCGCTTGTGCGAGGTCGTCGGCCTGCCGCCCGGCAGCTTGCGGGCGGGGATGACCTACCGCGAGGTCCTCGGCGTCGGCGTCTCGGCCGGGCATTTCCCGGGGCTGACGCTCGACGAGGTCTACGCCGAGCGGCGGAGGATCGGGCTCGCGAACGGGGAAAGCGTCTCCTTCGAGGAGGTCCGCGGCGAGCGGTCGGTCGCGGTGTCGTCGCGCCCCATGTCGAGCGGCGGCTGGCTGCTCACCCTCGAGGACGTCACCGAGCGCCGCGCCAACGAGGCGCGCATCGCGCACATGGCGCACCACGACGCGCTGACCGGCCTGCCGAACCGCGTGCTGTTCCGCGCCCGGCTGGACGAGGCGCTCGCGCGCGCCCGCCGGGGCGGCGGCGGCTTCGCGGTGCTCTACCTCGACCTCGACCGCTTCAAGGCGGTCAACGACACCCTCGGCCACCCGGTGGGCGACGCGCTGCTGCGCGCCGTGACCGGACGCCTCCGGGCGGAACTGCGGGAGGCGGACACCGCGGCGCGGCTGGGCGGGGACGAGTTCGCCGTCCTGCAAGCCGCGATGGACCAGCCGCTGGACGCGACGTCGCTCGCCCAGCGGCTCATCGAGGCGCTCGCCGCGCCTTACGAGGTCGAGGGGCAGCACGTCGAGATCGGCGTGAGCGTCGGGATCGTGGTGGCGTCCGGCGAAGGCGACACGGCGGACGCGCTGCTCAAGAACGCGGACCTCGCGCTCTACCGGGCGAAGGCGGACGGGCGCGGCACCTGGCGCTTCTTCGAGCCCGAGATGAACGCGCACATGCAAGCGCGGCGCCTGATGGAACTCGACCTGCGGCGGGCGCTGTCCGCGGAACAGTTCGAGCTGCACTACCAGCCGCTGGTGGACCTCGGCACGCTCCGCGTCACCGGCTTCGAGGCGCTGCTGCGCTGGCGGCATCCCGAACGGGGCCTCGTCTCGCCGGCGGAGTTCATCCCGCTCGCCGAGGAGATCGGGTTGATCGGGCCGATCGGCGAGTGGGTGCTGCGCCGCGCCTGCGCGGAGGCGGCCCGCTGGCCGGAGGGCGTCAAGGTCGCGGTCAACCTGTCGGCCGTGCAACTCCGGGCGGGGGGCGGGCTCGCCGACACGGTCGCGGCGGTGCTGCGCGCCTCGGGCCTGCCGGCGGCCCGGCTGGAGCTGGAGATCACCGAAACCGCGATGCTGCAAGACACGGAGGAGACTCTGGCGACCCTGCACCGCGTCGGAACGCTCGGCGTGTCGATCGCCATGGATGATTTCGGCACTGGCTACTCTTCGCTCAGCCACCTGCGCCGATTCCCGTTCGACAAGGTGAAGATAGACCAGTCCTTCGTGCGCGGCCTGGGCCACGCGGGGGGCGACTGCGCCGCCATCGTGCGCGCCGTCATGGGCCTGTGCGCGAGCCTCGGCATCGCCGTCACGGCCGAGGGGGTCGAGACCGAGGAGCAAATGGAGTGGTTGGCCGCCGAGGGGCACGCCGAGGGCCAAGGCTACCTGTTCAGCCGCCCCGTGCCGGCCGAGGCGATCCCGGGGCTGCTCGACGCGCTGGCCCACGGCCCCGCGCGGGCCGGAGTGCCCGCTTGAGGCTCGTCTCCATGCCGGCGCAGCGGGCAGAGATGACGCCGCCCGGATGCATCCGCCGCTTTCGCGCGGCGTTGCCCCCGTGTGAGCGACGCCGAGACGCACCGCTTCGCCGACGACGGCCGGTTCCCGAACTCGGCCTTCCCGTTGCTCGTCTACCGCTGCGCGCTCCCGCCCGACCCCGCCGCCATGGAGCGCGCCTTCGCGGCGCACGGCTGGTCGAACGCTTGGCGTGACGGCATCTTTCGCTACCACCACTTCCACAGCATCGCCCATGAAGTGCTGGGCATCGCCGCCGGCGAGGCGCGCGTCGCGTTCGGCGGCCCGTCGGGCCGGGAGGTGTCGGTGCGGGCCGGGGACGTGGTCGTGATCCCGGCCGGGGTCGCGCACCGCAACATGGGCGGGAGCGCCGATCTGCTGGTCGTCGGCGCTTACCCAGGCGGCGGGGACTACGACATCCGCCGGGGCGACCCGGCCGAACACGACGCGGCGGTGCGCGCCATCGCGGCCGTGCCCTTGCCGGACAGCGACCCCGTGTCGGGCCGCGACGGGGGCCTGCGCCGGCTCTGGACCGAAGGCGGCCAACTCTAAGGAGCAAGCGGCGAGGCGGTCGGGCGGAACGACGTCCGTACCGCGCGGGCGGGCGCGTCGCCTTCGCCGCTCCTCCGCGGCCGCCATTCCGGCAAAAGAAACATGGCGCATGGGCGCCGGCGTTTGTTACGGTATCGGCGTCGCCTCGCGCCGGTCGTCGGCGCTCCGAGGAGAAGTCAAAGATGAACCGCGCTGTCGTGGCGTTCCTTTCGCTGGCGTCGCCCGCCGTCGCGCTGGCCGAAAGGCAGCCTCCGCTGGAGCTGACCGCTTCGGCGGAGATCGAAGAAGCGAAGGCGCTCAACGCCGGCATCGATCGGATCAGCGGCATCGTGACGCCCTGCGTCGAGAAGGGCGGCGATCCCGAAACCTGCTTGTGTCAGAACGCGGCCGACTTGGCCGCGCTGCGGGGGGCGTACCAAGCGGCGGTGGCCAAGCACCCGGCATGGCGGGGCCGCGTCCTGTTCTTCAGCAACGCCGAGCGGTCCTACTCGTGGAACATATCCATGCCGGGCCTCGAACGCGCGCTGTCGGACTGCCGCTGAAGAGGAAAACGGACGCGCCGCGCTTCAGCGCAGCCGCGCCCGCCCCTGGCGCAGCATGGCCGTGACCTCCTCCGGTCCGGCGAAGCGCGGGAACTCGCCCGCCGCGATCTGATCCAGGCTCCGCGACGGCAGGCCGAGGCGTGAGGCGTAGATCCAGGAATAGGCCAGCACCTGCTGCACGTAGTGCCGCGTCTCGTCGAAGGGGATGGCCTCGATGAACAGGAACGGGTCGTCGCGGTGGCCGTGCGCCGGCAGCCATCGGGCCAGATTGCCCGGCCCGGCGTTGTAGGCGGCGAGCAAGCGGATCAGGTTGCCTTCCACCCCGTCCAGCCGCGTCAGGTGGTGGACGTAGCGCTGGCCGAGGTCGAGCGAGAGGCCGGGCTCGTTCAAGCGCTGCGCCGCCGGCCCGCGCCAAGCGGGGTCGCCCGTGATGTGGCTCGCCGTGGCCGGCATGATCTGCATGAGGCCGCGGGCCCCGGCGGGCGACACGGCGGCGGCGTCGAAGCGGCTTTCCTGGAGCGCGATGGCGTAGAGCAGCGCCGGGTCCACCCGGTAGCCGCCAGCGGGTTGCAAGCGCGGCAAGGGATAGCGCGCGAAGTCGCGCGGCCGTCCGTCCGCCGATTGCGACGCGGCGGCGAGCTGCGAGGCCAGGCCGTTCAGGTTGGCCGCCGTCGCCACGCCCAGCATCGCGCGCACCAGCCCGGGGTGGTTGCGCGCCTGCGACCAGAGCTGGCGCAGCTCGGCCTCGGCGCGGGCGGTCTGCCCGACCTGGAGCAGCGCCAGCGCCCGCCACCCGCCGGCCGTCTCCGCCACCGGCGCCATGTCGGCGTCGCCGGCCAGCTCGCCTTCCCAGGCGAAGTTGGCGGGCAGGCCGAGGGAGCGGCGCGCGACCAGCCCGTAGAAGGTGCGCGACTCCTGCGCCGCCTGCATCATCCACGGCGTGTACAGCTCCGGCCGGCGGGCGCGCACGGCGGCGCGCGCGGTCCAGAAGGCCGCCGCGGCGCGCAACGCCGGCGCGGCTTCGGAGCGGGCGGCGCGCTCGAAGAAGGCCAGGGCGATGTCGGGGCGGTTCGTGCCCCAGGCGGCGAGGCCGGTGGCGAAGGCGGCGCGCGGGCTGCCGCCGCGGGCGCCGTCGGCGGCGATCCGCAGCGCCTTCGCGTCCTGGCCCTCGCGAAACAGGATCAGGGCCACGTCGGCGCGCAGCAGGGCGGCGTAGGCCGGCGTCATGCCGCGGGTGCGGTCCACCAGCGCCAACGCCGACTCCGGATTGCCGGCCAGCGTCCGCTCCCGCACCGCGCGGTCGAGCGCCGGGTTGCGGACCACGGCGGCGCTCGGCGGGTCGCGCTCCTCCGGGGCGAGGGAGAGTTCGGGCGACAGGCTTTCGCGCTGCGCCGGCGCCGGCGGCAGGGCGGCGCCGCGCGGCAGGAGGCGGCCGAGCAGCGCGTGGAGGCGCGGCGCGTCCGGGTGGTCGCCGTGGCGGGACAGCCAAAGCTGGAGTTCCGCCGCCGTGGGCTGGGCGCCGGGCTGGAGCCAGCGGTGCGCCAGCACCTGCCCGAGCAGCCGCTTGTCCTCCAGCCGCTCCGTTTCGCGCGCCGCCGCCGCGAAGTCGCCCGCGGCCTGGTGGTCGAAGACGCGGCGGAGCCGGCTGGCTTCGGACGGGGACAGCACCGTCGGCGGCCCGGCCACGCCGCCGCCCGGCGCGTGCGAGGACGGGCGCGGCAGGCTCATCGCCGTTTGCACCGGCGCGGGCGCCTGGGTTTGCGCCGGGGCGGTGTGCGCTTGTTCCGTACGGTTCTCGGCCCTTTGCGTCGCGGCGAGGACACCGATCCCCGCGCACGACGCCACACCCAACACGATGCCGCCGAGGAGATGACGGGTGGCGCGCCGGGCCGCGGGTGCGATCGTTCTCATGTCGCAGGTCCGTTACTGTTCGGCATACGTTCAAAGCAATCGCGCAGTGAAAGATGCACGGCAGGTTTCGTAACGGTGACGTCCTCTCAATCTTTTAGCGTGCACAGTGGATGTAAACTAACCGTGACGAACGCGCGCGGCGTTTGGAGGAACGGCTGGGGAAACATCCTGAAAAAGGCCGTGAACGAGGGGCGTTTTCGGGTCGCATCGGGGTCGCCGCCGGTGGCTAAGCCGCCCCGTTCCTGCCATGCGTGGGCGCAGACGGGTTGGAGCCGTACCTGCTCCCTCCAGCCGAGTGGGTCGGCCCGACGGTCACTTGAGTCCCGCGAGTGACTTTCGCTTCTGAGTTGTTGCTTGGCTTGAGGGCCATGGACGACATGGTTCATACGGGCGGCGGTTCTGGCGGAAACGACGCCCCGCCAGCGATGACACTCCCGGAGGAGCAACGTCCGCCCTCATGCCTTCCACCGCCGCCGCCCGCCTCCGCCCGCGCGACCGCTCCGTGCTCCACCACTTGGCCATCCTGGCCCTCGCGCTGGCGCTGCCCGTCACCCTGTTCGCCGGCGTCCTGCTTTGGCGGTTCGCCGACGTGGAGCGCGCCCGGCTGGAGGGGCAAGCCCTCGCGGTGGCCCGCGCGGGCGCCCTCGCCGTGGACCGGGAACTCGCTGGCTTGGTGTCCAAGGTCGAGGTGGTGGCGCTCTTCGAGTCGCTCCGGACGGGCGACCTCCAGGCCTTCCACGCCCAGGTGCGGGCCGTGCAGGAGCGGACGGGCATCCACGTGGTGCTGCGCGACCTTTCTGGGCAGCACCTCGTCAACACGCGCCGGCCTTGGGGCGAGCCGCTGCCCCATCTCCCCTTGCCCGATCTCGACGCCGAGGTGCTCCGCACCAAGCGCCCCGTCATTTCCGGCGTGTTCCAGGGCGCGGTCGCGCGGGCGCCGCTGTTCGCCATCGAGGCGCCGGTGCTGCGCGACGGCGGTGGAGCGGAGGGCGGCGAGGTTTCTCACCTCCTCGGCTTGAGCCTGCCCGTGGACCGGGTGCGCCAGACGCTGGTGGGGGAGTTGGCGTCCAGCGGGGTGCCCGCGGATTGGGCGATCGCCGTCGTGGACCGCTCGGGCACCATCCTGGCCCGCTCCAGGCTGCATGAGGAACTCGTCGGCAAGCCCGCGACCCGCGACATGCAGGACGCGACGCGGGACGGCGCCGAAGGCACGTGGACGGGCTCCACCGCGGACGGGCAGGCCATCTTCGGGGCCTTCGCGCGGTCGCGCCTGTCGGGCTGGCGCGTCGCGGTGGGGGTGCCGGTGGACGCGCTCGCGGCGCCGATCCGCCGGTCGCTCGTCCTGCTCGGGGCGCTGGGCGCGGGCCTCGCGGGGCTTTCGGCTCTGCTCGCGTCGCTGGTCGGCCGGCGCATCGGCGCCCCCATCCGGGCGTTGGCCGGCCGCGCGGCCGCGCTGGGCCGCGGCGAAGCGGTGGCGCCGCTCGCCACGCCCGTCCGCGAGGTGAACCGGGTGGCCGGCGAATTGGGGGCGGCGTCGGCGTCCCTCGGGGAGCGCGAAGCGGCGCTGCGCCGGAGCGAGGAGCGGTTCCGGCTGGCCACCATGGCCTACCAGGGCGCCGTGTACGACATGGACCTCCGCACGGGCCGGGTGGAGCGCACGCCCGGCATCGCGGCCATCACCGGGGTCGGCGCCGAAGCGTGCGAGCCCACCGCCGCTTGGTGGCGCGACCGCATCCACCCCGACGACGCGGAGCGCGCCTGGGGCGAGATCGCGCGGGCGATGGAGGGCGGGGCCGGGCGCTACGAGGTGGAGTACCGCGTCGCCCACGCGGACGGGCGCTGGATCCGCGTGCGGGACAGCGCCCTCGTGGTGCCCGACGCCGGCGGGCGGCCCGCGCGCCTGGTCGGCAGCGCGGTGGACGTGACCGCGCGCCGGCAGGCGGAGGCGGCGCTGCGCGCGAACGAGGCGCGGCTGCGCGCCATCCTCGGCACGGTGCCGGTCGGGGTGGTGATCGCGGAAGCGCCGTCCGGGCGCATCGTCGGGAGCAACACGCAGGCGGAGCGCGTGTTCGGCCACCCCGTCCTCCCGTCGCCCAGCGTGGAGGACTACCGCGAGTGGGTGGGCCGCCACGCGGACGGGCGGCGGGTGGAAGCCGCGGAGTACCCCCTGGCCCGCGTGGTGCGGGGCGGGGAAGAGCGCGCCGAGCTGGAGGTGCTCTACCTGCGCGGCGACGAGCGCGAAGCCTGGGTGCGGCTCATCGCGGCGCCGGTCCGGGACGAGGCGGGGCGGATCGCAGGCGGCGTCGTGGCGGCCCTCGACATAGACCGCGAGAAGCGCGCCGAGGCCGAACTCCGGCGCTTGAACGAGGAGCTGGAAAGCCGGGTCGCCGAGCGCACCGCCGAACGCGACCGCATGTGGCGGCTCTCGACCGACCTCATGGTGGTCGCCCGATTCGACAAGACCATCGTCGCCGCCAACCCGGCCTGGACGGCGCTGCTCGGCTGGACCGAGGGCGAGCTGGTCGGCGAGAGCCTCACCGGCCTCCTCCACCCCGACGACGTGGAGCGCACGCTCGCGGAGACCGGCAGGCTGTCTCGAGGCTTGACGACGCTGCGCTTCGAGAACCGCTACCGGCACAAGGATGGTTCGTACCGCTGGCTGTCCTGGACCGCGGTGCCCGAGGGGGGCTTCGTCCACGGCATGGCGCGCGACGTCACGGCCGAGAAGGCCGCCCAGGCCGAACTCGCGCAGGCGCAGGAGCAGCTCCGGCAGGCGCAGAAGATGGAGGCGGTGGGGCAGCTCACGGGCGGCGTCGCGCACGACTTCAACAACCTGCTCCAGGTGGTGCTCGGCAGCCTCGACCTCCTGCGCCGGCGCATGCCGGAAGGCGACGCGCGGGTGGCCCGCTCCCTCCAGGGCGCGACGGAGGCGGCCAAGCGGGGCGCCACGCTCACCGCGCGGCTGCTCGCCTTCTCGCGCAAGCAGACCCTCGACCCGAAGCCGGTGGCCGCCAATGAGCTGGTGGCCGGCATGTCGGATCTGCTGCGGCGATCCCTGGGCGAGGCGGTGCGGATCGAGACGGTGCTGGCCGGCGGGCTGTGGCGGACCTGCGCCGACCCCAACCAGCTCGAGAACGCGATCCTCAACCTCGCCGTCAACGCGCGCGACGCCATGCCGGACGGGAGCGGCAGGCTCACGGTCGAAACGGCCAACGCCCACCTGGACGAGCGCTACGCGCGGGACAACCCGGACGCCGTCCCGGGCCAGTACGTGATGATCGCCGTGTCGGACACCGGCTCCGGCATGTCGCCCGAGGTCGCGTCCAAGGCCTTCGAGCCCTTCTTCACCACCAAGGACGTCGGCCAGGGCACGGGCCTGGGGCTCTCCCAGGTGTACGGCTTCGTCAAGCAGTCCGGCGGGCACGTGAAGATCTACTCGGAGCCCGGCGAGGGCACGAGCGTGAAGATCTACCTGCCGCGGCTGCACGAGGGCGCCGCCGCCGAGCCGGTGGGGGCGGCGGGCGCTGGGAGGCGGGAGGACCGGCCCCTTTCCTTGCCGGGCGGGTCGGGCGAAACGGTGCTCGTCGTGGAAGACGACGACAACGTCAGGCGCTTCACCACGGAAGCGCTGCGCGAGCTCGGCTACCGCGTCCTGGAAGCGGGCGGGGCCGGCGCGGCGCTCGGCCTGCTCGACGCGCACGGGGACGGGGTGGACCTGCTGTTCACCGACGTGGTGATGCCGGAGGCGAACGGGCGCAAGCTCGCGGACGAGGCGCTGCGGCGGCGGCCGAACCTGAAGGTGCTCTTCACCACCGGCTACAGCCGCAACGCTGTCATCCACAACGGCGTGCTCGACCCCGGCGTGCAGCTCATCGGCAAACCCTTCACCGTGGAGGAGCTGGCCACGAAGCTGCGCGCGGTGCTGGGCCGGCGGGAAAAGGCGAACGCGTCGAGCCGGTGAGGAAACCGGCCACACCTGCCCAACCACACCTCCGCTAGGTCAGGGCCCAGTCGGGAAGCGCCGCTACGGGCGGAAACCGGATTTCCGGCGCTCCGCCTGTTCCGCGGACGACCACGTTCGGCATGGCACCCGTCCCGAACCGGCTCCGCCGCGGCGGCGATCGGCCATGCTCGTTCCACCCATGATCGGGTTGTTGCATTCATGGTTGCCGGGCACGATGCTTATGTAATCTTCCGTACAAAGCGCGGCAGCGAAGGCGTCGCGGCCCGGACCTCGCCGGCGGTTCCGGCGCGTCCGCGGGGCATGGAGGCGCGCCGATGTCGTGGGAAGGGTCGGACGCCGCGGTGTGGAGCGCCGAGCGCCTCAGGATGGCGGCCGACGCGGCCGGCGTCGGGCTGTGGTCGTGGGACGTGGACACCGACGAGATCGCCATGGACGAGCGCGGCCGCGCCCTGTGGGGGGTGCCGCCCCGCGGCCCGCTCACCTTCGGGGATCTCTCATCCCGCATCGCCCCGCCCGACCTCGACGCTGTGCAGGCCGCGTTCGCCGCCACCCGGACGACGCCGGGCCCCTACCAGATCGACTTCCGCATCCGGCGCGACGACGGCGTCCGGTGGGTCTCGGCCCGCGGGCGCGGGGCCGACGAGGGCATCGTCGGCCGCGCCATGTTCGGCGTCCTCCTCGACAGCACGGAACGCAAGGAGGCGGAGGAGGCCCGCGAGCTGCTGGCGGGCGAGATGAGCCACCGGGTCAAGAACCTGTTCGCCATCGCGTCCGGCCTCACCACCATCGCGGCGCGCTCGGCCGCGACCACGGCGGAGATGGCCCGCGACCTGACGGAGCGCTTGGCGACCCTGGGGCGCGCGCACGACCTCATCCGGCCGGTGCCGGGGGAAAGGGGGCGTCGCAAGGCCGCCCTGCTCGGCGACCTGTTCGCCGCGTTCCTCGCCCCTTACGACAGCGAAGGGAGGGTCGGCGACCGCGTCCGCGTGTCGCTGCCGGAGGTGCGCGTGGGCGAGACCGCGGCCACGACGCTCGCCCTGGTCGCCCACGAGCTGGCCACCAACTCGGTCAAGTACGGCTCCCTGTCGGCCGCGGGCGGCTCCATCGACGTGCGGTGCGCCGACCAGGACGGGCACGTCACGGTCGTCTGGACGGAGCGGGGCGGGCCGCCGGTGTCCGCGTCCGCGGGCCCCGGCGGGTTCGGGAGCAGGCTGGTGTCCCGGAGCGTGGTCGGCCAGCTCGGCGGAACCGTCGCGTTCGACTGGCGGCCCGAAGGGGTCGTGGCCTCGCTCCGGTTCAGCAAAGCCCGCCTCGCGGCCTGATAGCCGCTCCGCCGCGCGTGCAGCGCACGTCACGAAGGACCGCTCAGGGTCGCGGGCGGCTGTCGCTCGGTGGTGTCGGACCCTAGGGCCGCCGCACCGCCGCCGCGCCCGACCCCGGCGCCGGCACGTCCCGCGGCGCGACGCGCAGCACGGCCCAGCCGAGGAGGCCCGCCAAGCCGGAGCCGAGGAGGATGCCGATCTTCACCTCGTCCTGGAGCGCCGGGTCGTCGGCGAAGGCGAGCAGGCCGATGAACAGGCTCATGGTGAAGCCGATGCCGCAGAGCAGCGCCACGCCGACGAGCTGCGACCAGCTCGCCCCCATCGGCACGTCCGCCAAGCCCGCGCGGATGGCGAGCGCCGCGGCGCCGAACACGCCCACCAGCTTGCCGACGAGCAGCCCGAGCGCGACGCCCAGCGTGAGGGGCGCCAGCAGCGCGTCCGCGGTCACGCCGGCGAAGGACACGCCGGCGTTGGCGAAGCCGAACAAGGGGACGATGCCGAACGCCACCCAGCCGTGCAGGCGGTGCTCCAACCGGTGCAGGGGCGAGCCCGCCACGTCGTCCGGCCGGCCGGGCGCGAGGCGGAGGGGGATGGTCAAGGCGAGCGCGACCCCGGCGATGGTGGCGTGGACGCCCGAGCGCAGCACGAAGAACCAAAGCAGCGCGCCGACCAGCATGTAAGGGGAGAGGCGCGAAACGCCGAAGCGATTCAGCGCGGCCAGCGCGGCCAGCGCCGCGGCGGCGAGGCCGAGGTCCGGCAAGGACAGGTCGCCCGCGTAGAACACGGCGATGATCGCCACCGCGCCGAGGTCGTCCAGGATGGCCAGCGCGGCGAGGAACACCTTGAGCGAGGCCGGCACCCGCGGCCCGAGCAAGGACAGCACCCCGAGCGCGAAGGCGATGTCCGTTGCCGACGGGATGGCCCAGCCCCGCAAGGTGGCCGGGTCGCCCCAGTTGAACGCCGCGTAGATCAGCGCCGGCACCGCCATCCCGCCGGCCGCCGCGATGCCGGGCAGCGCGCGGCGGGGCCAAGTGGAGAGCTGGCCGTCGAGCAGCTCGCGCTTGATCTCCAACCCGACGAACAGGAAGAACACCGCCATCAGCCCGTCGTTGATCCAGTGCGAGACGCTGAGCGGGCCGATGTGCGCGTGCAGGGCGCCGAAGTAGGCGGGCGCCAGCGGCGAGTTCGCGACGACGAGGGCGAGCGCCGCCGCGGCCATCAGGACCAAACCGCCCGCGGCCTCGCTGTCGAGGAACGACCGCAGCACGGACAACGGCCGGCGGCGAAGCAGGATCTCGGTGGGGGCGGCCATGCCGGCTCCTCGGTGTGTCGTCCGACGACCGGAAGCGCGTCCGGGCGGCGCGCCGCCATCGGCGCCGCGAGGCCCTACCGGGCATCCAGTGCTGGTTCAACGCCTCCGCGGCCGCTCTTGCGTTCCCCGATGGGCCCTCTGGGGAAGCGCTCGCGCCGCCGGAACGGAAAAGCTACAATCCACCCGCCGACACCCGAGCCTCGGCCATTCGTCCGAACGCCCATGCGCCAGGGGGGGGCGGGAAAGTAAGGTGGTAAGGAAGTAAGGCCGTAAGGCGGCGTCCGCGCCCTGGTTCGGGCCTCGGCTCAAGCCCCGTCCAACCGCCGCCGCAACAGCAGCAGATCGTGCCACGCATCCTTCTTGGCGGCCGGGTTCCGGAGCAGGTAGGCCGGGTGGAGCGTGGCCAGCGCGGGCAGAGCACCGCCGCCTTCTCCACGCGGCGCGACTTCGTGCCAACGGCCGCGCAGGCGGGTGATGCCCTCGCGGGAGCGGAGCAGCGCCTTGGCCGCGGTGCCCCCCAGCAGCACCAGCAGGCGCGGGGAAGCGAGCTCCACATGCCGCAGCACGAAAGGCAGGAACAGCGCGATCTCGGCGTCCGTCGGCGTGCGGTTCCCCGGCGGCCGGAAGGGCAGGATGTTGGTGACGTAGAAGTCCCGCTCCCGCCCGAGGCCGACCGAAGCGAGCATCCGGTCCAGCAGGCGGCCGGACACGCCGACGAAGGGGCGGCCCAGCCGGTCCTCGTCCGCGCCCGGCGCTTCGCCGATGAGCATGAGCCCGGAACCCGGAACCCCGTCGGCGAAGACGAGATTGGTGGCGGTTTCGCGGAGCGGGCTGCCCTCGAAGCCGGCCATGGCCTCGCGCAGGGCGTCCAGGCTGCCGGCGGCGGCGGCCAGCTCCGCCGCCAGCGACACGGCGGGCGGGGCGGCCGCGGGGATGAGGAGGCCGCCGGCGGGCGCGCGGCGGTTGAGGGGCGAAGCGGCGGGGCGGGTCGCGGCCGGCGCACCCGCCGTCGGGAAGGGCGCGCCGGCGGGCGGCAGCGCGGCCGAAAGGGCGGTGCGGTCGAGCGGCGCGTCCGCCAGCGCCTCGTCGGCGCCCCATTCCACCTGCAACCGCAGCGCCGCCAGCAGCGCGGCCCCGTCCACCTCCGCCCCCATGGCGCGCGCCCTCGTTCCGGCCTGTTTCCAGGCAGATATCGGCCGGGGCCAGGGTTACGCGCAACCCACCCCCTCGCTACATGTCCGGCGCAAGACACGACATATCGAGAACAAGGAGGAGCCTCCGGATGTCCGAGGCGGAACAGCGCGAGTCCATGGAGTTCGACGTGCTGGTGGTGGGCGGCGGGCCCGCCGGGCTGGCCGCGGCCATCAAGCTCAAGCAACTCGCGCCCGAGGCCGCGGTGTGCCTGGTGGAGAAGGGCGGCGAGATCGGCGCGCACATCCTCTCCGGCGCGGTGATCGAGCCCCGCGCGTTGGACGAGTTGCTGCCCGACTGGCGCGACGACATGCCGGAACTGACCACCCCGGCCACCGACGACCGCTTCATGTACCTGACCGCGACGCGCGCCGTGCGGCTGCCGACGCCGCGCACCATGCACAACGAGGGCAACTACGTCGTCTCGCTCGGCAACGTGTGCCGCTGGCTCGGCGCCAAGGCGGAGGCGCTGGGCGTCGAGATCTACCCGGGCTTCGCGGCCTCCGACCTCGTGGTGGAGGACGGGCAGGTGCGGGGCGTCGTTGCCGGCGTGGCGGGCATCAAGAAGGACGGCGAGAAGGGGCCGAATTACGAGCCGGGGATGGAGCTGCGCGCCTCCTACACCCTGTTCGCCGAGGGTTGCCGCGGGTCGCTCACCAAGAAGCTCGTGGAGCGCTACGGCCTGCGCGAGGGCGTGGCGCCGCAGACCTACGCGCTGGGCGTGAAGGAGCTGTGGGAGATCCCCAAGGAGAACCACAAGCCCGGCCTGGTGTGGCACTCCGTGGGCTGGCCGTTGCCCGCCGACACCACCTACGGCGGCTCCTGGCTCTACATGCTGGGCGAGAACCTGGTGTCCATCGGCTTCGTGGTGGGCCTCGACTACCCGAACCCCTGGCTCTCGCCCTTCGACGAGTTCCAGCGCTTCAAGACGCACCCGGCGGTGCGGCCGATGCTGGAAGGCGGCAAGCGCATCGCCTACGGCGCGCGGGCGCTCAACGAGGGCGGCTTCCAAGCCATCCCGAAGCTCGTCTTCCCCGGCGGCGCGCTGATCGGCGACTGCGCGGGGTTCCTGAACGTGCCGAAGATCAAGGGCACGCACACCTCCATGAAGTCCGGCATGGTCGCGGCCGAGGCGGCGGCGGCCGTGCTCGGCGCCGGCGAGTCCCGGCCGGCGCTGCTCGCCGGCTACCCGGAGCGGCTGGAGGCGAGCTGGGTGTGGGAGGAGCTGCGCAACACCCGCAACATCCGCCCGGCCTTCGCCAAGCTCGGCTTCTGGGGCGGCCTCGCCTACTCGGCGCTCGACGCCTACGTGCTGCGCGGCAAGGCGCCCTGGACCATGGGGCACCACCAGGACCATGAAACCCTACGCCCGGCCTCGCAGTCCAAACGCATCGAGTACCCGCGGCCGGACGGCAAGCTCACTTTCGACCGCTTGTCCTCCGTGTTCCTGGCGAACACCAACCACGCGGAGGACCAGCCGGCGCACCTCCAGTTGCGCGACCCGGCGCGGTGGAAGGCGGTGAACTGGGAGCAGTACCGCAGCCCCGAAAGCCGCTACTGCCCGGCCGCCGTGTACGAGGCGGTGGGGCCGGAAGCGGAGAAGGAGTTGCGCGGCACGCCGGACCCGGAAGCGGAGGGCGAGGGCGCCTCGGTGGAGGCGGGCTCCGACGGCGCGCGGCTGGTGATCAACGCGCAGAACTGCGTCCACTGCAAGACTTGCGACATCAAGGACCCGACGCAGAACATCAACTGGGTGACGCCGGAGGGCGGCGGCGGGCCGAACTACATCGGCGGCATGTGAGGCGGGTTGGAAGGGAGCTTCAATTCGGAGGGCGGCGG
>CADCTL010000068.1 GCA_902805625.1 uncultured Acetobacteraceae bacterium | reverse complement strand
GCCGCCCACTGGTAGGGGCGCCCGACGAAGGCCACGAAGGGTCCGACCGGCCGCTCGGCGTCCGACCGGAGGAACCGCCCCATGGGTGCCAAGGAGAAGGACCGGTCCGCCCCCTCACAGAACACGCCCGCGGCCGCGAGGGCGCGCAGCAGCCGGTAGAGCGATCCGGGGTGGACGCCCGCCTCGGCCGCGAGGTCGTCGCTGCCGCGCGGCCCGTCCCCGAGGAGGTCCGCGATGCCCAACGTCGCCGCCACGTGGATGGCCTGCGAGACTTGGTACCCGTTGACCAGACGCATGAGTTCGGCGTGGGGGTTCTGCTCGCCCATCATTCCCCTCCTCCCGTCCCGTGCTGGGCGGTCGTTGCTCACCAGTGGCTTCCTAACCCCAGCACGCTCCCACACCCAAACCGAATAGCGCATAGGACAAACGGCGGCGCGGCCGGCCTTGATCCTCGGTGAACCCGGCGACGCTTCCGCTCCGGTCGGGTCGCGGCCGTGGTGCCTCGCGCTCTACGACAAGGCAGTGCGCCAGAAGAAGGACGGCAAGTTCGCGGTGCAGGAACTGCGGATAGCGCTGCTGTCCCTGTGCGACGGCGGCCACTTCCACACCCTGACGGACAACAAGCGTCAGCCCTTCCAAAGCTTCGAGGACTTCGTCCTCTTCCGCGAGCCATACGGCCTCGGGATGGACGTCGATGTGGTGGACGCCATCTTCCGCGAGAAGGACGGCACCAAAGCGCTGGACACCCCTCGTCCACGGGGTTGCCGGCAAACACCCGTTTCCCGACATCGCCGGCCCCCCGCCATGGTGCCGGCAGGCCATCCCGCCGAGGCGGTCCGGTTCCGTCCGCCTATGCTACAGGAACGGGCCGTTCGTTAGTTCCGGCCAAACAGCCGAAGTTTCCCGTCACCGCGTCCTAGCGAGGACACCCGGGTGAACGCGGTCAGCCCGCCCCGGCCCGCTCCGCCACGAAGTCCACGAAGGCCTGCACGCGCGGCATGCGCTGCCGGCCGGGGGCCATCACGGCCCAGACCGGCACCTCCTCCGACACGTGCTCCGCCCCGAGCAGCGGCACCAGCCTGCCCGCCGCCAAGTCGCCGGCCACCAGGAACTCCGTCACGCGGACGACGCCCAGGCCGGCCAGCGCCATGTCCCGCAGCGCCTCGGCGCTGTCCGTGGTGGCGCGGCCGCGCACCGCCAGGGTGCGGATCCCGGCCGCGCCGGCGCGGAACGGCCAGGCGGTGAACCGCGCGAGCCCGTGCAGCACCAGGCAGTCGTGGTCCAGCAGGTCCTCCGGCCGCCGCGGCGCGCCGCGGCGCGCGAGGTAGGCCGGCGCGGCGCAGATCACCCGCCGCCCTTCCTCGACCTTGCGCGCGACCAGCGACGAGTCGTCGAGCGGCCCGACCCGCAGCAGCACGTCCGCCTGCTCCGCCACGAGGTCCACCCGGCGGTCGGTGACGCAAAGGTCGAGGGTGATCTCCGGGAAGCGCGCGAAGAAGTCCGGCAGCGCCGGCACCAGCCGGTGTTTGGCGAAAGCGGTCCCGGTGTTGACGCGCAGGTGCCCGCGCGGCCGGGCGCGGCCCGCCGCCGCGTCGACCTCCGCCGCCTCGATCAGCGCGAGGATGTCGCGCGCGCGGGCCCCGTAGGCCTCGCCCTCCGGCGTTGGGGAAAGCCGCCGCGTGGTGCGCGCGAGCAGCCGCACGCCGAGCCGCGCTTCCATCCGCCCGACGAGCTTGGAGAGCGCCGAGGGCGTGAGGCCGAGGTCGCGCGCGGCGGGGGCGAAGCCGCCCTTGTCGAGGATGCGCACGAAAGCCGCCATCTCGTCAGGCCGGCTCATCAATGACTTCCGTTCACCAGTGTGCGTCCGGGATAGCCGATTATCGCGGCCGGGGCACCGGCCCAGATTGGGGGCACCACGACCGGAGCCCCGACCATGCCCCAACCGGTTCGCCCGCCCCCCGACGTCCAGCGCATCGTGCGCGAGGCCCATGCAGCGCGGGCGCGGTACATCGCCGCGCTGCTGCGCCGGGCCGCCCGCGGCCTGCGGCGCGCCTTTGCGACGCCCCGCCGCGACCCTCCCTCCCGCGCCATGCGCGGCGTCGGGAGCTGACCCATGCATCTCGGCCTTCGTATCCCGCCCGGGCCCCCGGCTGCGACCCGCCACACCGCGACACCGTCCCGCACGTCCCGGCGCGGGCACGCACCGGCTTGGTCGGCCTGTTTCGGCGCCCTGCTGCGGCGGCTGCGCGAGCGCGAGGAGATCCTCGGCCTCGGCCCGCGCGAGCGGCGGGACGCGGGCCTCACCGACTACGACGTGCGGGCGCTCGCGCGGAAGCCGCTCTGGCGGCCGTGACCCGCATCGTCTCAGGCGGCCGGAGACCCGCCGGCGAGGAGGCACGATGACGGGCGAACTGAAAACCGACGCGGCTCCCTTCCTGCCGCCGCCGGGACCGTCGGCGCCGTCCACCGAAGCGGCGGGCAGCCGCGTCCTCTGGCTCGCGCTGACCGTCGAGGCGGAGGCCGTCGCGGCCCGGGAGCCGATGCTCGGACCCGTGGTCGACGCCCACGTCCTGCGCCACGCCGGTCTGGGCGACGCCCTCTCATCGCTCCTGCCCCGCGTGCTCGGCTCCGGACTCCTGCCGCGCGGCGCCATCGAGGACTTGGTGGAGGAGGCCGCGGCGGAACCCGCGTTGCTCGACCTGGTCGCATCCGATCTCGCCGCGGCGGAGGCACGTGACCCGGCCGCGGCGGGGCCCCTGCTCCCCTTCCTGTCCTACAAGGGCTTCCACGCGCTCGCGCTGCACAAGGTCACGCACGCGCTCTGGGGGCGGGGGCGCCGCGAGGTGGCGCGCCTGCTCCAGGGCCAGGCCGCCCGCGCCCTCGCCGTGGACATCCACCCGGCCGTCCCGGTGGGCCGGGGCGTGTTCGTCGACCACGGCACCGGCCTGGTGGTCGGCGAGACCGCGACAATCGGGAACGACGTCTCGATCCTGCAAGGCGTGACGCTCGGCGGCACGGGCAAGGAGCGCGGCGACCGCCACCCGAAGGTCGGCGACGGCGTGCTGCTCGGGGCCGGCGCCAAGGTGCTCGGCCGTGTCACCGTCGGGAGATACGCGAAGGTGGGCGCGGGCAGCGTCGTGCTGCGGGACGTGCCCCCCTGCGCGACGGTCGCCGGGGTCCCGGCCCGGGTCGTGGGTTGGTGCAGGGACGCCGTGCCCGCGCTCGCCATGGACCACGGCCTCCCGGGCTGATCCTCCCCCTCCGAAGTGGTCCGCCCGGAGACCCGCCTCGTGGAGGCTCCCTTTTGAACCACAAGGAAACGACCATGCCCCGACCGAAAAGCGGCTTCGCCGCAAGCCTGGCCGTGCGGCCTTGGACTTCCTACCGATACTGCTGCGGAAATGGCTCCGCCGCTGGACGGCCCCCGGTTCACGCTGCTTTGGGCACGAGCATGACGTCGTATCCCAGGTTGCTCAGGCGCTGGACCAGTCTGGCCGTCGAGCGCTTGCGCGTGACCTGATCGAGGTAGCTCTCGCCGAGGTCACGGAAGGTCTCGCCGGTGGCCAGCATGTGGTACGCGGCGATGAGCAGCTTGTGGGCGACCGCCATGAGTGCCCGCACCGGCCCACGGCGGGCCCGAAGCCGGTTGTACTTGTCGCGGTAGTAGCTGCCCTTGGTCCGCACGGCGGCAGAGGCGGCGGCGAACAGGGCGGACTTGAGAAAGACGTTGCCGCGCCGGACGGCAGCCCCCTTCGGCTTGCCCGCGCTCTCGTAGTTGCCGGGCGCGAGCCCGGCCCAGGCCGCGAGGCGCCGGGCGGTGGCGAAGACGCCCATGTCGATGCCGATCTCGGCGAGGATGGCGGCCGCCGTGACCCGGTCCACGCCGGGGATCTGCAGCAGCAGCTGGTGCCGGGCCCGGAAGGGCTCGAGCTGCGCGTCGATGCGGGCGTCGAGCGCCTCGAGGTCGCGCTCCACCGCTCCGAGCTGCCGGAGCTGCATCGCCAGCAGGAAGCGCTGGTGTTCGCGCATGTGCCCCTCGAGCGCGGCCTCGAGTGCGGCGTGCTTGCGCCGCATCCGGCCCCGCGCCAGGCGGGCCATCTCGGAGGCGCCGGTGCTGCCCGCGGCCAGCGCCTCCAGCATGGCCAGGCCGGACACGCCGAACACGTCGCTGGCCACGCCGGAGAGCTTGATGTTGGCGCCCTCCAGCAGCTTCAGCACCCGGTTGCGCATCGCCGTCCGGGTCTCGATCAGGGTGCGGCGGCACCGCACCAGCTCGCGCAGGTCGCGGATCGCGGGCGGGGGGACGAAGCTTTTGGTGATCAGCCCGTGGCGGACCAGCTGCGCGATCCACTCCGCGTCCTTCACGTCGGTCTTGCGGCCGGGCACGTTCTTGATGTGGTGGGCGTTGCCCACGATCAGGTCGAAGTGCCCCTCGAGCACGGCGTAGACCGGCTTCCAGTAGACGCCGGTGCTCTCCATGCCGACCTGGGTGACGCCGTGCTCGGCCAGCCAGGCCTTGAGCGCCTCCAGTTCGCGTGTGGTCGTGCCGAAGCTGCGCAGCAGCTTCTGTGGCTTGCGCCCTGACACGCCGATCAGGACGCAGCAGACGACGCTGGCCTGGTGCACGTCCAGGCCGGCACAACGTTCGAGGAGGACTTCCATGGGCCACCTGCCGTCAGCGAGGGAGGGGTGGCAGCCGCTACGCCGCGGATGAAGTCAGACACTGCTGCTCGTGCTCGCCGGGACCGGCGGCGACAAAGGATGATGCCGGAGAACGGCGCGGACCGATCTGTCGGGCGGGATTGGATCACCCAGTCTCCTTCGGCCTCCCAGCGGCCACCGGGGACAGAGATGGAGCGCCATCCGTCCCGGACCAGCGCACCCCCATTTCCTCGCCATGATGGTGCGCGCCCGCGCGCGGGTGATCTGTCGGCGAAGGCGGACTCGCGCAGCCCCTCGATGGAAGCGTAGGTGTCCCCGGCCGCGTCCCCCGTGTTCGTCGCCGGGGCGGCGAGCGAAGCGACCACCCCCGCCAAAGCTTCCCCGTATGACCCGGTGTCGGTGCCTTCCTCGCCGTCCAGCGGATCCGCCCCGCCGCGCTCTAGCGTGTCATCGCCTTCGTAGCCGTAGAACTCGTTGACTTCGTCGCCGCCACGGATGCTGTCGTTGCCGGCGTTGCCCCAAACGTTTTCGATGTTGACCAGTGAAGCGCCCGACGACGAGAAGCCCCGCGTCAAATCAACGGCCAGGTTGCCCGACCCGGAATAATCGAACATGTCCACGCCGTCGCCGCCGTCGATCGTGTCGCCGGCATCACCGCCGTCACCCCGGACCGTGTCGTTGTCTGCGCCGCCCAGGATGAGGTCAGCGCCTTCCTGCCCCATAAGGAAGTCGGCGCCGTCGCCGCCTTCAAGCGTGTCGGCGCCCGCGCCACCCAACAAGGCATCACTGCCGCCCAGACCGGAGATCACGTCGTCCTCGGACGTGCCGGTCAGGTCGTCAGCGTCGTTTGTGCCCGGGATGATGGCCATTGCTCGCGAATTCCGTTTGCGTTACGTGACCATAATGTTCGCGACCACAAAGGACAATCTTTCTTCTCCGCCGCTCGCCCTCTGGCCCTTGCCCCGGCTGCCTCGCGGCGCTAACACGAGTCGCCGGCGGAACTTCCCGCATGGCGCTCGCGATTTGTCCGGCCAGCTTGCGGCGAGCTTAAAGAAACGCGCTAAACGGCCGCAGGTGGGCGCGACGGCGCCACTCGCACCCGGAGAACGGGCCGGACGCCGCGCCCAAGCGCACTGCTCTAGGTGTTCGCCGGACATGCCTAAGCTTCCATCTTCTCGCCCGCTCCGCCCAGCCACCCTGCTGGTGCGCGGCGGCACGGACCGCACCGAACGGGGCGAGACCTCCGAAGCGTTATTCCTCACTTCGGGCTTCGTGTACGGCAGCGCCGCGCAGGCGGAAGCCACCTTCAAGGGCGAGGAGCAACGCTACCAGTACTCCCGCTTCGGCAACCCGACCGTGGCGATGCTGGAGGAACGTTTGGCGCTGCTGGAAGGCGCCGAAGCCTGCCGTGTCACGGCGACCGGCATGGCGGCGGTGCACGCTGCCATGCTGTCGCACCTGAAGGCCGGCGACCGCGTCGTCGCGTCGCGCGCGCTGTTCGGCTCCTGCCACTGGATCGTCTCCACCTTGCTGCCGCGCTACGGCATCGAGAGCGAGTTCGTGGACGGCGCCGACCTCGCCCAGTGGGAGCGCGCCCTGTCCCGGCCGGCGGCGATGGTGCTGCTCGAAACGCCGTCCAACCCCATGCTGGAACTCGTGGACCTGCCCGCCGTGGCGTCCATGGCTCACCGAGCCGGGGCCATTGTCGTCGTGGACAACGTCTTCGCCACGCCCCTGCTCCAGCAACCGCTGCGGCACGGCGCCGATGTCGTCGTGTATTCCTGCACCAAGCACATGGACGGCCAGGGCCGGGTGCTCGGCGGCGCGGTGCTCGGCCGCGCGAAGTGGGTCGAGGACGTGTTGCAGCCCTTCCTGCGCAACACCGGCCCGGCGCTGTCGCCCTTCAACGCTTGGGTTATCCTGAAGGGGCTGGAGACCCTGGCGCTGCGTGTGGACGCCATGGGCCGGAGCGCCGCCGCCATCGCCGACATGCTGGCCGGGCGGCCGGAGGTGGTGCGCGCCCTTTACCCCTTCCGGGCGGACCATCCGCAGCACGAACTCGCGCGGCGCCTGATGCGCGGCGGCGGCACGCTCGTAGCCTTCGACCTCGCGGATAAGGCGGCAGCCTTCCGCTTCTGCGACGCGCTCCGCGTCGTGGACATCTCGAACAACCTGGGCGACTCGAAAAGCCTCGCCACCCATCCCGCGACCACCACCCACATGCGGATCGGCGCGGAGGAGAGGGCGCGCCTCGGCATCACCGACGGCACCATCCGCCTCTCGGTTGGGCTGGAGGACGTGGAAGACCTGATCGAGGACTTGGCGGAGGCGCTGGACGCCGTCGGCGGCCGCGGCACGACGGCGCGGGCCGCGGAGTAGCGCGCCCTCGTCGAGGCGTGGCAGGCTGGCGCGGCGGGAGAACACGCGATGACCATCGAGACCTGGATCGCTTTGGCCCTCTCTGCGATCGCCATGCTGGCGCTTTTGGGGCCCACCATCCTGCCGGTCATGGGGCGATCGCTTGGCTCAGGCCGCCGCAACGCCTTGCCACTGGTGGCCGGCGTGGCACCCGGTGACCTTTCCGGCATGGTCCTGTCGCTGGCCGGGCTCGGCGCGTTGCTGGCGACGTCGGCCACGGCCTTCGCCTTGCTGGATTGGGCTGGCGCAACCTGCTTGGTTTGGCTCGGTGTGCGGCTGTGGGGCGCCCCGGTCGAAGCCGGCGCCGTGCCGCCGCCGTCCGCCCCCCGGGCCTGAGCGAACGGTGGCCGCGCCCCCCGCCTTCACCGCGACCACAAGGGATGTCCGGGTCACGGTGCGCGCCTTCTACCTGATCGACCAGTCGGAGCCGGAACGCAGCCACTACGTCTGGGCCTACCGCGTCTCCATCACCAACGAAGGGCGGCAAACGGTGCAACTCTTGCGGCGGAGCTGGTCGATCACCGACGCGCAGGGGCGCACCCAGCACGTGCACGGCGAGGGCGTCGTGGGCGAAAAGCCGGTGCTCGATCCGGGCGAGAGCTTCGAGTACACTTCCGGCACGCCCCTTTCCACGCCGTCAGGCTTCATGCGTGGCGCCTACCACATGGTGGTGGCCGCGACCGGGGAGGCCTTCGACGTCGCCATCCCCGGTTTCAGCCTGGACAGCCCGCACCACCTCGGCCGGGTGCACTGAAGAACTCGGCGCCGCCGCCTACTCGCCGGTTCCCGGCCCGCCCAGCCTGCGTTCGTAGTGCCGGTAGTATTTGTCGGTGACGAGATCCGTCTTGACCACGATGCAGACGTCCGTGGTGTTGAATTGCGGATCCAGCACGGCGCCGTCCCCGACGAAGCCACCGAGCCTTAGATAGCCCTTCACCAACGGCGGCAACCTGGCCAGGGCGGCCCGCACGTCGATCCCGTCGGGGTCCAGGCGATCCATCGGCACGTAGCGGTGCGCAAGCGCGCGCGGGCGCAAGGCCGGCGGCGCCAGATGGCTGTGGTGCAGGTAGGAGAGCGCCGGTGCCAGGGCGTCGAGGTCGGTGCCCGGCAGGCTTGCGCAGCCGAACATGAGGTCCACGCGATGCTGGAAAACGTAGGCCGCGATGCCGCGCCACAGGAGCTGCAACGTGCCCCGCGTGCGGTACGCCTCGTGCACGCAGGACCGGCCCAGCTCCAGGATGCGTCCCGGATACGCCAGCAACGGCGAGATGTCGTACTCCTCGGCCGAGTAGAACCCGCCGATCCGCGCCGCCGCCTCGCGGCGGATCAGGCGGTAGGTGCCGACCACCGCCGCCGGCCCGTTTCCGAGGTCGTGGTCGAGCACCAGCAGGTGGTCGGCCACTGCGTCGAACGCGTCGGTGTCGCGGCGCGCGGCCGCCGCGGCGGCGTCCGGATGGGCGCCCATCTCGTCGTAGAAGACGCGGAAGCGCAACGCGAAACTTGCGTCGGCTTCCGCGGGCGTCGTGGCGAGGCGCACGCCGAGGTTCCCCGCCCGCAACTCCTCGAAGGCGACGCTTCTCGGTAGAGCTTCGGAAAGCCGCGACATGAAGCCCGGCATCACGCGGCGACCGCTCCGCGAAAGAAGACGTCGGCCGGCTGGAGCGGCCCGCGCGCCGCGCGCTTGCCGCTCGGGAGAGAAATGCGGATGCACATGCGATCCGTGGTGCCGATGTTTTCAACAAAGGGCAAGCGCCCTGAACCATGGCCCCCGGCGCGCGCGCGAGACGAGCGGCGACTGCGGCGGAATCCGCGCAGGTCTTGCTCGGGCGCCGCCGCCACCGCCCGGTCTAGCCGGAACACCCGCGTCCGTACCCGGGGTCAGAACCCGGGATCAGACGGTCCGGCTCGCAGCGCTCCCCGGCTCGCGGCGGCGCCCGCTGCCGGCCGGACGACCGCGCGGCTTGGTGCCGAGGCCGATCTTCTTCGCCAGCGACGACCGATGCTTGGCGTAGTTGGGGGCGACCATTGGGTACTCCGGCCCAAGACCCCACCTTTCCCGGTACTGGTCGGGGGTGAGGTTGTACGAGGTTTGCAAGTGCCGCTTCAGCATCTTCAGCTTCTTGCCGTCCTCAAGGCAGATCAGGTACTCCGGAGTAACCGACTTCTTGATCGGCACCGCCGGCTGGGGCCGTTCGGGCTCGGGTTCCGCCACGGGCCGGCCGACCGTGGACAGGGTGCGGTAGACCTCCTGTATCAGGTTCGGGAGGTCGCCCAACGCCACCGGATTGTTCGACACATGCGCGGCCACTATTTCTGCCGTCAATCCGAGCAGATCGGCCGCCGGCGCTTGTTCAACCATGATCACGTCTCTTTCCGACCGTAGTCGGGCTTTTATATTGGCGATCATGGCCGTTTCGCAATGCGTTTTCTGAGGAGTGCGGGGGATGGAAGTCGATTTCGCAGCGCCGCAAGATTTCGTTGCGGATTCTTCGCTGGACATAACCGCGGAGACTTGCCCCATGACCTTCGTGCGGACCCGCTTGATGCTGGACCGCATGGCCGATGGGCAAACCCTCCTGGTGCGCCTCCGCGGCGAAGAGCCCCGCGGCAACGTCCCGCGCACCGCCCTCGAACAGGGGCACGCCCTGCTCGGCCAGCGCGACGAACCGGACGGCACCACGCTGGTGCTGCTGCGAAAGGCGGCGCGGGCGCGCTAGCGGCGGGCGTCAACCGCGGAACTGCGCCCCTCCGTCCGCCTCGATCGTCGTGCCGCTGAGGTAGCCGCCGCGCGGGCCGGCGCAGAACACCACGAGGTCCGCGATCTCCTCCGGATGCGCGGGACGGCCGAGCGGCAAGCCTCGCAGCATCTCTTCCCAGCGCGACTCGTCGCCGAAGCGCGTCTTCGCACGGCTCTTGGAGAGCTGGACGATGCGCTCCGTGCGGGTGGCGCCCGGGGCGACGCCCACCACGCGCACGCCCTTGTCCGTGCTGCGGCCGCCAAGCGCGGCAGTGAGCGCGATCAGCGCGGCGTTCCCGGCGGCGCCGCAGACGTAATCGGCGCGCGGGGCGCGGCCGGCCATGCCGATCACGTTGACGACTACGCCGTCACCCCCCGCTTCCATGCGCGGCAGGTAAAGTTGGCAGAGGTGGACGAACCCGAAGACCTTGAGGTTCCAGACCTCGATCCAGCGCGGCAAGGATATGTCGTGCAGGGTGCCGGCCGGTATCGCGCCGGCGTTGTTCACCAGCACGTCCACGTCGGGATGGGCCGCGTGCAGCCCCTCGCGCGCCGCGGAGTCCGAGAGGTCGGCGGCGTACAGCGCCACCGACACGCCGCCGTGCCGCGCCGTGATGTCCGCGCGCGCCCGCTCCAGGGCGGCCCCGTCGCGCGCCGCCAGCACCAAGTCGCACTGCTCCCGCGCGAAGGCTTCGGCGCAAGCCAAGCCTATGCCTTTCGAGCCCCCGGTTATCAGCACACGCTTGCCGGCCAAGCCCATGTCCATCGCACGTCCCTCCCCGCTCCCGCAGAATGCGCGAAGCTAGGCCGATTCCGGGCCGGTCGGAACCGGCGGAGCGGGGCGGTCAGAGCCGCGGCGCGATTCCGGACACCCCGCTGACCTGCTCCAGCGCCGCGAGGGACAGCAGGTAGGCGTGCCGCGCTTGGTTGGCTTGCAGGCGCGTGGCGTTCAGAACCCGCAGCGCGTCCAGCACGTCCACAAGGGAGCGGCCGCCGGCGAGGTAGGCTTGTTCCGTGCTGCGGTACGCTTCCTCCGCCCGGTTCGTGGCCGCGGACGTGTACAGCTCGAGAAGCGCGCGCGCCTGCTCGTAGGTCGCCCAAGCCGCGGCGAACTCGGCCCGCGCCCCCAGCAGCGCCGCCCGCGAGAGCGCTTCGGCTTGGCCCTGCTGGGCCTGCGCGGTGGTGACGTTGCCCTCCACGATGCCCGCGGTGAAGATCGGGATGGAAAGCGACATGCTGAATTGGTTGATGGCGTCCACACGCCGCGCCGAGTCCGGTATGTCCTGCGGCAATTGGGAGCGCACCGCTGTGCCGTTCACGGTGACGTCGCGCAGCCGGCTCGCCTCGGCGAGGCGCGTGTTCGCGGCGGAGGCGGCGACCTGGCGCTCCGCCGCCACCACGTCGGCGCGGGTGGAAACCGCCCTGGCCAACTCCTCGCGCCCGACGCCGAGCTCCGGCGCCACCGCGAACCGGCCGCGCAGGTCGAAGGCCACGGGCGAGAGCACCGTCCGAACCGTGGTCGGCGCGTTGGTCGGGCCCGGCCGGGAGGACGGAGGCGCCCCCGGCGCGGGGAGGTTCAAAGCGCCGGACTGCCCAGCGCCGGCTTGGACAACGGCCGCGTCCTCGCCGAGCAGCGCCGCGACGGCGGCGACGCCGGCGGCGTAGGCCTGGGCGCCGGCCGTGATGTCGGCCTCGAACGGGAGGCGGCTCGCCTGGAAGCGCAGCAGGTCGCCTTCCGGCACCGCGCCTTCGCGCCACTGACGCCGCAGCAGCGCCTCCGTGCGGTCGAGGCTCTGCCGGTTGGCGAAGGCCACCTCCAGGTTCGCCCGCGCGAGCAGGGCGGAGAGGAAGGCTTGCCGCAGTTGGAAGAGTTGCAAGCGGAGCGCGTCCAGCACTTGCGCCTCGGCGATGCCCACCTGCTCGTCGGCGAGGCGGCTGCGGAGCGTGCGCTTGCCGCCGCGCTCCACGAGGACGGAGAGTCCGACCAGCACGTTGCTGGCCGGGCTGTAGTAGCGCACCGTCCGGCCGCTGGCAGGCTCGAGGACCTGCCCGAAGGCGGTCCCCACAGTGACCTGCGGCGGCGGGAGCGAGCCGGCGACCAGGATCTGCGCCCGCGCCACGTCCACGCCCCGCTTCGCCGCGACCACGAAGAGGTTGCGCTCGATCAGGCGGCGCTCCGCTTCGTCCAGGGTGAGCGGCCCGGCGCGCGGGGCCAGCGGCAACGGCGCGAGGCCGAGCGGGATGTGGCGTTCGGCTCCGGCCGCGGGGGCCGCAGCCGCGGCGGACAGGACGAGGCCGACCAACGCCGCCCCTCGCGCCAGCCGCCTCATGCCCGCGCGGCGGCGGCCGCGGCGGCCGAGCGTTCCAGTTGCCGGGCCCGGCGCGAACGGCCGAACAGGTCGATCATCGCCGGGAACACGACCAGGATGAACACCGGCACCAGGCCGATGCCGCCCACTACGACCAGCGCCAGGGGCTTCTGCACGTCGGCGCCGATGCCGGTCGCCAGCGCCATCGGCAGCAGGCCGGTGAAGGACGCGAAGCAGGTCATGAAGACCGGGCGCATCCGGTCCTCGCCCGCTTGGTCCAGCGCCCGGCGCCACGGCAGCCCTTCCACCCGCAGGTGGTTGAAATGGGACATCATGATGATGCCCTCCATCACGGTGATGCCGAACAATGCCAGAAATCCTATCGCGGCCGGAACGCTGAAGTTGAGCCCGGCCACGGCCAGGGCCGCGACGCCGCCGATGATCGACATCGGCACGATGGCGAAGACCAGCAGGGTTTCGCGCAGGTTGCTGAACTGGACGTAGAGCAGCACGAGGACGAGGCCGAGCGCGGCCGGCACCACCACCGCCAGGCGGCCGAGCGCGTCCTGGAGGTTGCGGAACTCGCCCACCCATTCCAGGCGGTAGCCCGGCGGCAGTTCCACCCGCTGCGCCACCTCCTCCTGCGCCTCGGCCACCGTGCTCGCGGGGTCGCGCCCGCGCACGCTGAAACGTATGGGCAGGTAGCGGCTCGCGTCCTCGCGGTAGATGTAAGAGGTGCCCGACACCAGCCTGATCTCGGACACGTCGGCGAGCGTCGCGCCGCGCGGCCCGCCCACGGGGATGCGGCCGATGGCGTCGAGGCTGGAGCGGTAGGGCGCGTCCAGCCGCACCATGACGGGGAAGTTGCGGTCGCCGCCCGGCTCGTAGAGGCGCCCCGCCTCGCGCCCGCCGATCGCCGCCTGGACCACTTGGTTGACGTCGTCGATTCCGAGGCCGTAGCGCGCCGCGCGGGCGCGGTCGATCTGAACCGCCACGGTGGGCTGGCCCAGCGACCGGGACATGGCGAGGTCCGCCACGCCCGGCACAGTCGCCAGCACCTGCCGGACCTCGGTGGCCTTGCGGGTGACGATGTCGAGTTCCGGCCCGAACACCTTCACCGCGTTGGCGCCCTTCACCCCGGATGCCGCTTCCTGGACGTTGTCGCTGATGGCCTGCGAGTAGGAGAAGTCCACGCCCACGAACTCGCGCGACAGCCGCTCCTGGAAAGCCTGCACCAGCCCGTCGCGCGTGGGCGCCGTCCGCCACTGCTCCGGCGGGCGGAGCGGCAGGAAGAACTCGCCGTTGAACGAACCGGCGCTGTCCGTGCCGTCGTCCGGCCGCCCTTGCTGCGAGGTGGCGGTGACGACCTCGGGGAATTGGAGCAGCACACCGCGGATGCGGTTCACCGTGGCGTTGCCTTCCTCCAGCGAGATGGTACCGGGCATGGTGGCGCGGACCCAGAGGTTGCCCTCCTCCAGCGCCGGGAGGAACTCCGCGCCGAGCAGGGAGAACAGGAAGACCGCGCCGGCGAACAGGGCTGCCGCCAGCGTCAGGCACAAGGCGCGGGCGCGCATGGCCGTCGCGTACAGCAGCCGGTGCGCCCGGCGCAGCAGCCGCACCAGCAGCGTGTCGCGCTCCTGGCTGTCCTCGCGCAGCAGGGCCGATGCGAGCGCAGGCGTGACGGTGAAGGTGGCCAGCAGGGCGCCGACGATGGCGTAGGCGTAGGTCTTCGACATCGGGCCGAAGATGCGCCCCTCGATGCCGCCGAGCGTGAACAGCGGGATGAAGGCGGCGATGATGATGAGGGCGGAGAAGAAGATGGCCTTGTCCACCTCGCCTGCGGCCCGCAGCACGGTCAGCGACAGGCCCGAAAGCCCGCGCGAGCCGCGTGGCGGCCCGATGGGACGCTGCCCGCGAGCGCGGGCGAGGCCGAGGTGCCGGTAGATATTCTCCACCATGATCACGGTGGCGTCCACCAGCAACCCGAAGTCGAGCGCGCCGAGAGACAGCAGGTTGGCGCTCTCGCCGCGCGCCATCATCAGCAGGATGGCGAACAGAAAGGCGAAGGGGATGGTCGCCGCCACCACCAGCGCCCCCCGGAAATCGCCGAGGAACAGCCACTGGATCACCAGGATCAGCGCAACGCCCTCGATGATGTTCTTCACCACCGTCCGCGTCGTGACCTTCACCAGGTCCTCGCGGTCGTAGAGCGGCACGATGCGGACGCCCGGCGGCAGCACCCCGCCGGCGTTGATCCGCGCCACCTCCGCCTGCACGCCGCGGATGGTGGGCAGGGTCTGCTCGCCCCGGCGCATCAGCACGGTGGCGAGCACCACGTCGTCGTCTTCCGCGTGCCCGGCGACGCCGAGGCGCGGGAGGTTGCCCACCTCGACCTTCGCCACGTCGGACAGCAGCACGGGCACGCCGTTCTCGGCCGAAAGGACGACGTTGCGGATGTCGTCGAGGCCGCGGATCAGGCCGATGCCCTGCACCACCGCGGACTGGGCGCCGATACGGATGGTGCCCGCGCCGACCGTGGCGTTGCCGGCCCGCACCGCGGCGATCACCTGCGGCAGGCTCAGTCCGTGCGCCGCCATCCGCGGCAGGTCCACCACCACGTTGTAGCTCTTGGACAGGCCGCCGAAGGAGGTGACGTCCACCACGCCCGCCACCCGCTTGAAGCGCCGGTCGAGCACCCAGTCCTGCAAGGTCTTGAGGTCCGCCAACGAGTAGCCCGGCGGCCCTACCAGCCGGTAGCGCATGATCTCGCCGATGGGCGACAACGGCGAGATGGCGGGCTCCACGCCCTCCGGCAGTGTGTGGAGCTGGCCCAACCGGTTCAGCACCTGCTGCAGCGCTTGGTCGTAGGTGTAGTTGAAGTTGAACTGCACCCGCACGTCGGACAGGCCGAACAGGCTGGTGGAGCGCACCGAGGTGAGGTTGGGAACGCCCGCCATCGCCACCTCGACCGGGATGGTGACGTAGCGCTCGATCTCCTCCGCGCTCTGGCCTGGGTTCTGGGTGAGGATGACGACTTGCGGCGGCACCGGGTCCGGGTAGGCCTCGATGTTCAGCCGCGTGAAGCTCCAAAGGCCGAAGCCCACGAACGCGAAGTAAAAGAGGATGACCAGCGGCTTGCGCTGGAGCGCGAAGGCGACGATCTGCCGCATGGTGGTGGTGCCTTGTGCCCGCTTCCGGCCGCGCCGGCGGTCAGTCTATGCGCGCCGCGCGGTCGATGAAGAGCGCGCCGCCCGTCACCACGCGCTCGCCCGCGTTGAGCCCGTCCGAGACTTCCAACACGTCGCCGGAGCGGATGCCGGTCGCGATGCGGCGGAGGATGAAGCGGTTGCCGTCCAGCGCCACCCAGACGCTCGCCTCCGCCCCGCGGTGGATCACCGCGTTGGCCGGCACGGCGACCGAACGCTGCGGCCGGCCGAGCGCGATCCGGAAGGTGGCGAACATCTCGGGTTTCAGGAGGTGTTCGGGGTCCTGCACCTCGGCGCGCACGGTCAACCGCCGGGTCGTGGGGTCCAGGCCGGCACCCATGCTGGCGATGCGCGCGGGGAAGTGGCGTCCGGGCAGCGCGCCCACCGTGACGTCCACCGGCTGGTCCAGGCGGATCAGCGGCGCGTCCATCTCCCGCACCGCGGCCACCAGCCACATGGTGGACAGGTCGGCGATGGTGAACACCGGCTCGGAGCCGCCCGCCGATAGCCACTGGCCGGGGCCGACGCGCCGCTGCACCACGGTGCCGCCGATCGGCGCCGTCACCGGCACCACGGCGTCCACCTGCCGGGTCGCCTCGATGCGGCGGATGTGGTCCTGCGTGCGGCCGAGGACGCGCAGCTTGTCGCGCGCGGCGGCGAGCGCGGCATCGGAGCTGCGGAGGTCGGCGGCGGCGTTGGCCGCGGCCACGCGCGCCTGCTCCACGTCGCGCTGCGACGCGGCGCGGGCGGAGAACAGGCTGGTCTGCCGCCCCTCCTCCCGGAGCGCCTGCTCCAGCGTGGAGCGGGCCTTGTTGCCGGCGTCGAGCGCCGAAAGGAGGTCGTTCGCCGCGCCGGCGAGGTCGGTGGTCTCGATCTCCAGCAGCGCTTCGCCGGCGCGGATCTCGTCGCCGAGCCGCGCCAGCGCACGGACCACGCGGCCGCTGTGAGGCGAGAAAACCGGCGTGGACCGGTCCTCGTTGTAGGCGATGCGGCCTTCCGCGACGCTCTCGGCATGGAACTCGCGCGGCTGCACCTCTTCGATGCGCAACGCGCGCATCTCCGAGTCCGAAAGGTGGAACTCGCCGGGCGACAAGGGCTCGGGCTTGCTCGGCGCGCCGGCCAGAATCGGGGCTTGGCCGATCCGCAACCAAGCGTAGGCACCGCCGCCGGCGGCCAGAAGCACGACGACCGCCGCGGCGAACCAGCGGAGGGGCCGCCGCCGCCGGGGCGACGGCGGGGCGGCGACCGGCGGCGGAGGGGGAGCTTGGCCGGGCGCAGGAGGCGCGTCGGCGCGGGCGTCCGCCGCCACCCGAGGCATCTCCATCGAGATGCCGGGAGCCGCCGGGCGACCCGCACCGGACTCCGCCGCCCGCGGCGGCACCGCGTTCATCGCTGGACCCAGACCTTCAAGTGCTGCCGTTCTCCGTCGTCGCCAAGCGCTGCCCGACCCGACGCCCCTTCTCGAGGCGACGGGCATGAGCGGAGGCGCATGCGGCGGCGGAGACTGCGCCCTTTGTTCTTACGTACAGATAGGCTGAAACCTGGAAGCGGAGAAAGCTGAAAGCACTCAGTATATTCCAGAGCTTGCGAAACGTCGTTCGCTATGGGTCAGATCGGCAGCTCGATGAGAAACGGCCCCGGCCGTGACGAGGCTTGCGACATCAGATCGCCGCAGCGTTCGAGGGTGTCGGCCCGCGCCGCCTCCACCCCCATGCTGTTGGCCATCCTGACCCAGTCTATGTCGGGGTTGCCGAGGTCCATCATGTCGAGGGCCGTCCGCCCGGGGTTGGCCCCGACATTCGCGTACTCGCCGAGCAAGATCTGGTACTTGCGGTTGGACAGCAGCAGGGTCGTCACCGGCAGCCGCTCCCGCGCCTGGGTCCAAAGGGCTTGCACCGTGTACATGGCGCTGCCGTCCGCCTGGAGGGCGATCACCCGGCGCCCGCCGCCGGCGCCGATGGCGGCGCCCGTCGCAACCGGCGGGCCGTAGCCGATGGCGCCGCCGCAGTTCTGGAGCCAGTCGTGCGGCGGGGCGGCGTGGGTGTGGGGAAAGGAGGCGCGGCCGTAGGTCACGGCCTCGTCCACCACGATGGCGTCGTCGGGCATCAAGGCGGCGACGCAGCGGGCGAGGCCTTCGGGCGAGAAGGCGCCGCGGGGCATCTCCGGCCGCGGGCCGGGGTCCGGCATCGGGACGTCCGGCGCGCCCAGCTCCTCCGACAGCGCCCGCAACGCCGCTTCGGCGTCCTGCTCGTAGCGGGTCAGGACGTGGACGGACGCCGTCTCCGGGTAGTGCTTGGATGGCGTGTCCGGGTAGGCGAAGAAGCCGATGGGCGCCCTGGCGTTCACCACGATCAGGTGCTCCACCCACTTCAGGGCCTCGATGGCCTGCGGCGCGGGATAAGGCACGCGCTCCAGCGGCAGCCGGCCGCGCCCGCGCTGGATGCGGCCGTTCGAGCCCTCCGCCATCAGCCGGGCGCCGGTGGCGGCGGCGATCCGGTTGGCGAAGCGCTGCGCCCCTTCGCGCAGGGCGAGGCCGCCGAGGAGGATCAGCACGTTCTTCTTCTCGCGCAGGACGCGCGCGGCGCCGCGGACCGCGATCGGGTCGGCCTGCTGGACGGCCGGCACCGGCAAGGCGGGCGCGACCGCACCGCCCTCGTTCCAAGAGGAGTCCGAAGGCAGGACCAGGGTGGCGACCTGTCCGGGCGCCGTGCGCGCCGCCTGCACGGCGACGGCGGCGTCGGCCCCGACGTGCTCCGACCTCGTGGAGGTCCGCACCCAGGCGGAGGCGCCGCGGGCCCAGCCCTCGGTGTCGGCGGTGAGCGGCGCGTCGTAGGGCCGATGGTAGGTGGCCTGGTCGCCCACCACGTTGACGATGCCGCTGCGGGCGCGGCGGGCGTCGTGCAATCCGGCGAGTCCGTTGGCGAGGCCGGGGCCGCAGTGGAGCAGGGTCGCGGCCGGCTTCTCGGCCATGCGCCAATAGCCGTCGGCGCAGCCGGTGACGACGTTCTCCTGCAAGCCGAGCACGCAGCGCATCCCGGGCACGCGGTCCAGGGCCGCGACGAAGTGCATCTCGCTGGTGCCGGGATTGGAGAAGCACACGTCCACGCCGCTGCCGAGCAACGTCCGCACCAGGCTTTCGGCTCCGTTCATCGCGCCCTGTCTCCTCGCCATCGATCCGGTGCGCAGGGTGCGCGGGGGCGGCGCCGCGGGCAAGGTGCTGGCCTCTCCCCGCGCGGCGGGGCTAGGTTCACGGCATGGGACGAACGACTCTCCAGGGCTTCGCCGCCGTGCTGCTGCACCCGCTGACCGCGAAGGCGCAAGCCGCGGCCGGCGTGTCCGGGCGCATTCCCCTCCCCAGCAACACCGCGCCCGTGGCGCTCTTAAGCGTGCTGTCCTGGGCGTTCTGGGGCGGAGTCTGGGGCGTCCTGCTCGCGGCGCTGTTGCGCGGGTTGCGGCTCCCGGACTTCACTTTCGGCGCGCTGGCACTGACTCTGCCGAGGTTCACGGTACTCGCTTCCTTGGACGGCATGCCGGCTTTCGCGGGTGACAGCCGGCAGACCTGGCTCCGCGTGGGATTGCCCAACGGCGCTTGGGGCTGGGGCGCCGCGCCGCTGCCGCGGCCGCTCCGGCGGTCGAGCTGACGGGCGATGCCGGTTCGGCACCATTTCGTCGTTTCCCGCCGCGCGGCGCTCGGTCTGCTCGGGGCCGGGGCGCCGTTGCTGGCGCAGGCGCCCGCTCCGGCGCGGGCGCAATCGCCGCCGCGGCTGGACCGCGTCTCGTTCGTCACCAACTGGCGGGCGCAGGCGGAGCACGGCGGCTTCTACCAGGCGCAAGCCGCGGGGCTGTACCGCCGCGCCGGGCTGGAGGTGGAACTGCGTCCCGGCGGGCCGCAGGTGAATCCGGCCCAGCTCCTGCTCGGCGGGCGCGTGGACATGAGCATGGGCAACGGCTTGGCGGCGCTGAACTTCGTGCGCCAGGACATCCCCTTCCTGTGCGTCGGCGCGGTGTTCCAGAAGGACATGCAGGTGCTGCTCGCGCACCCCGGCACCGGCCTCACGGGCTTCGAGACGCTGCGGGGGCGCACGGTCTTGGTGGGCGCCGAGGCGCGGGCGACGTGGTGGCCGTTCCTGCGCGAGAAGTACGGCCTGCGCGACGAGCAGGTGCGGCCCTACACCTTCTCCATGCAGCCGTTCCTGGCCGACCGGACGCTGGTGCAGCAGGGCTATCTCGGCTCCGAGCCCTTCACCTTGCGCGCCGCCGGCGTGGAGCCCGACACCCTGCTGCTGCACGACGCCGGATTCGAGAATTTCGGCACGACCATCAACATCGGCGCACGCACCCTGGCCTCGCGGCGCGAGGTGGTGGGGCGGTTCTTGGACGCCACCATGGAGGGATGGGACCAGTACCTGAAGGGGGCGGCGGGCGGCTTCGACACAGGGGCGGCCAACGCGCTCATCCGGACGCAGAACCCGGAAATGCCCGACGACCTCATCGCCTTCGGCACGCGCATGATGAACGAGGCGGGCATCGTCCGCTCCGGCGATGCCGCCGCTTTGGGCATCGGCGCGATGACGGAGGAGCGCTGGCGGAGGTTCCACGCCGCGGTCGCCGCGGTGGGCGTGCTGCCGCGCGACTTGGACTGGCGGCGCGCCTTCGATCTTTCGTTGGTGAACAAGGGCATCGGCCGGGCGTGAGTCCGCCGCCCCTGGTCGCGCTGCGCGGCGTGGGCGTGCGCTTCGCGAACGGCACCGAGGCGCTGGCGGGGGTGGACCTGGAGGTGGGGGCGGGCGAGTTCCTGTCCTTGCTCGGGCCTTCGGGCTGCGGGAAATCCACCCTGCTGCGCCTCGTCGCCGGGCTGATCCGGCCTTCTTCGGGCGAGGTCGCCTTCCCCGGCGGGGCGCGGCCGGGCGGGGTCGGCTTCGTGTTCCAGGACGCGACGCTGATGCCCTGGGCGACGGCGCTGGCGAACGCCAGCTTGCCGCTCCGGCTGCGTGGGGTGGCGCGCGGCGAGGCGGACGCGCGTGCGGCGGCGGCGCTGGCGGCGGTGGGCCTTTCCGGCTTCGAGCGGGCTTGGCCGCGCGAGCTGTCGGGCGGGATGCGGATGCGGGTCTCGATAGCCCGCGCGCTGGTGACGCGCCCTTCCCTGCTGCTGATGGACGAACCCTTCGCGGCGCTGGACGAGATCACCCGGCACCGGTTGAACGACGACCTGCTGCGGCTTCGTGAGGAGAGCGGGGTGACGGTGGTGTTCGTGACGCATTCCGTGTTCGAGGGCGTTTACCTCTCCTCACGCGTCGCGGTCATGGCGGCGCGGCCGGGGCGGGTGGTGGCGGTCTTGCCGATCGGTGCGCCCTCGCCGCGGCCGCCGGGGTTCCGGACCTCCGCCGAATTCGCGGCGCTCTGCCGCGAGGCGGCGACGGCGTTGGAGGAGGCCATGGCGGCTTGAGAAGCGCGCTGCGCTGGGCGGCGGCGCCGGCGGCGGTGGGGTTGCTGGCGCTCGGGTTTTGGGAGGGCGCGGTGCGGGCGTTCGGCGTGCCGCCCTACGTGCTGCCGGGGCCGGTGGCGATCGCGGCGGCGCTCCGAGAGGATTGGCTGCTGCTCTGGCCCTCCACGCTGGCCACGCTCCGCATTGCGCTGTTGGCCCTGGCGGCGGCGGTCGGGTCGGGCGGATTGCTGGCGGTGCTCTTCGCGCAATCGCGCGCGCTGGAGCGGGCGTTGTTCCCGTGGGCGGTGGTGCTGCAAGTGACGCCGGTGGTGGCGATCGCGCCGTTGGTCCTGATCTGGGTGGAGGACGTGACGGCGGCGCTGCTGGTCTGCGCCGCCGTCGTGGCGTTCTTCCCGGTGCTGTCGAACACGGCGCTCGGCCTGCGCTCGGCGGACCGGAACCTCGTGGAGCTGTTCCGGCTTTACGGCGCTTCGCGCTGGCAGGCGCTGGTGCTGCTGCGCTTGCCCTCCGCCCTGCCCTTCTTCCTGGCCGGGTTGCGGGTGGCGGGCGGGCTTTCCTTGATCGGCGCCGTGGTGGCGGAGTTCGTCGCCGGCGCGGGCGGCGCGGGATCGGGGTTGGCGTTCCGCATCCTGGAGGCGGGGTACCAGTTGCGGATACCGCGCATGTTCGCGGCGCTGGCACTGATCTCGGCCCTGGGCATCGGCATCTTCGCGGCGCTCGGGCTGGTGCAGCACCTGCTGCTGCGGCGCTGGCACGAGAGCGCGGCGCGGGGGGAAGAGTGACTGCGGCGTTTACTGCGCTTCCGTCGTGGTCGCCTTACTTCCTTACCACCTTACTATCGTACTTCCCCTGGTGGTCGGATCACGCGGCAGGCCAGGACTACTCGATGATGTGGGGGCGCGACTGCGGCATTTGACATCAGGACTATATCGCTGGTTCCAGGCACGCTGCAAACTCCGTCATCGGTCGCCAACCGGGTCCAAGGTGTCCTCGACTCTCCAGGCGACGACAGGACGGCCGATCTCGGCCGGCGAGCCTACTGCCCGGAAATCGGCACGTTGAACCGAAGCTCTGGACATCCACGGGCGAAATAGAGAGCGGGAGCGACTGCCCGTGCACCAAGCTTCAGCTCTGACCCGAATGGGCGCCCCGTTCAGGTTCGAGGCAGGTACAAATCGTCGAAGCCGGCGGTTCCCACGCGGCGAT
>CADCTL010000067.1 GCA_902805625.1 uncultured Acetobacteraceae bacterium | reverse complement strand
CAGCTGCGCCGGTCGCCGGGTGCTCGGCCGCGGCGCGGTGGTGAGCCGTCGGAGCCAGAAATCGCTCGCGCGGGCGGCTGCCGGGCCGTGGGTCAGCGGCCGGCGAGCCGCTGCAGCCGGGTGGTCAGCGCGGTCCGCCGGTCGGCGTTGCCGTGCAGGTCCACGTACCGCTGCCCGAAGCCGGCCAGCAGCGTGTCGTCCAGCCGGCGCACGGCACCCGGGGGATAGCGGTAGTCCATCCGGGCGGTGATGCCGCTGTCGTCGGCGCCGCGCAGCACCTCGCCCAGCTCCACCAGGCTGGTCACGCCCAGTTCGAGCAGCAGGCCGGAGATCCAGGTGTAGTGATCCGGGCGCGACCAGCCGGCGTCGGCGTACTGCCCGGCCAGGAACGCAGCCAGTTCCCGGGGCGCGATCCGAGGGTCGTCGGGGTCGGTGTCGTCGGCCTCGTCGCCGTGGACCGGTGCTCGGAGGCGCTCGCGGATCGCGGTGAACTCCTGATCGGCCAGCTCCAGCAACCCGGCGGCCAGGGTGAACCGGCGGTCGAACTCGGAGGCGTGCTCGTCCGGCACCGTGCCCTTGTAGCGGATGTCGTGCTCGAACTCGGCCCAAGCGTGCTGCAGCACCGTGCGCACCTGCACCTGCACCACGCGCCCGACCAACTCCGGCAGCTCGGCCGCCCGACCCGGGTCCACGCCGATCAGCAGGTGCCGGCTGGAGTAACCGAACCGGCCCTGCTGCGCGGTCCGCCGCCCCATGTCGCGGTCGTCGATCACCCGCACCTGCGCGGCCAGCAGCTCGGCGACCGCCTCCACGTCGCTCTGCACGTAGGTGATCACCCGCACGCCGATCTGGTCGGTGATCTCCCGCGCCGGGTCTGGATAGACAGGCACGCCGTCGACCGCGCGAGCCGCCTTCTCCGCGAACGAGGCGATGGTCTTGGTCCGCCCGGTCACCGACAGGTAGTTGATCCCGGCGTCGTCGAGCAACCCGGTGACGAGCGCGAGCGCCTGCGCCCCGGCGACCAGGGTCTCGGGCCGGCCGTCGGCGTACGCCTGGATGGCCTGCTGCACCTGGTCGGGCGGGGGTGCGGCGACCCGGGGGCCGGGCTGCAGGTCCGGCGGCAGGGTCGGGGTCACGATGGCGCCGCCGGCCGCGTCGCCGTAGGTGGTCACCTCGTCCGGGCGCCGGACGGCGATCCATCCCACGTAGGCGCACACCACGGCGTCGACCTGGTCCTCCGCCACCCGCAGCTCGCTCTTGCGGGTGGCGGCCTGCACCTGCTGCCGCAGCGCGGCGAACGGTGCACCGAGCTCGAGCTCGACCACCGCGCCCAGCAGGTCGATGAGCAGGAGCAGCTCCGCGCGCATCTGCTCGAGCATCCGGCCCGGCTTGTTCTTGTACTTCAGCGTGCGGCCCAGCCGGAACAGCGCCACCGTCGCCGCGTGCGGGTAGACCTCGATCGCCCGGCGGTCGCGGCCCGAGCGGGGGTCGAGGTCCAGCCCCAGGCGCCGGCCGATCCGCCCGCCGCGGGTGTCACCATCGGTGAACTCGGGTTTGCCGGTGTTCGTCGGGTGCGCCCCGGCCTGGAACCTCGCGAAGTCGGCGTTGAGCGCCCGCTCGGCGGCCCGGTTCCCGGTGGCGTTGGTGACCACCAGCGGGGCGTCGATCGCCACGATGCACGGGCCGGCGGTGAACGGGGCCAGCGCGGTCTCGATCTGCTCGTCGGTGCGCACCGCGCTGACGTGCACCAGCCGGCCGGCGTCGTCCAGCACGGCGAGGCCGGTGGGTTGCTTGAGCCCCCAGGCGAGGTCGATCCCGATGTGCTGCACGGGGTCAGCTTGCCCTGCCCCGCACCTCGTCGGGGCCCGTCCTGCGGGATCTGCCTCGCGTGTGCGTGTGACGGTCTGCCCGAGGGCTGCATCGCGCATGCGGGGTGGTTCAGGTCAGTCGCGAGACGGCCGGTGGGACTCCTCACTACAGCTGACCCTCGCCGCCGGCCGCGAGGCTGTCGAGGCGGGTGGCGAGGAAGGTCCGCTCGACAGCGTTGCTCGTCGACGCCAGCGCTTCCTCGTACGCCGATCGGGCCTCATCGATCCGGCCCAGCCGGCGGAGGAAGTTCGCCCTGGCCGCTGGGAAGTACCCGTAGCCGGCCAGCTGCCGCTCGCCGGCCAGCGCATCCAGCGCGGCGAGCCCCGCCTCGGCCCCCTCTGCGAAGCCCACCGCCACCGCGCGGTTGAGCGCGACCACCGGCGACGGCCAGACCTCACCGAGGATGCCGTAGAGCGCCAGGATCTCGTGCCAGTCGGTGTCGGTCCACGTCGGCGACTCCGCGTGAACCGCGGCGATGGCCGCCTGCAGGGCGTACCGGGACGGTGGCCGGTGGCGCAGGGCCTCGCGCACCAGCGCCGCGCCCTCTTCGATGGCCCGGTGGTCCCAGCGGGAGCGGTCCTGCTCCTCGAGCAGCAGGAGCCGGCCATCGGAGCCGGTACGGGTCTCCCGACGGGCGTCGGTGAGCAGCAACAGCGCCAGCAGACCGGTCACGCCCGGATCCTCGGGCAGTAGCTGGCGCAGCATGCGGCACAGGTCCAGCGACCGCTCGACGAGGTCTCGGCGCACCAGCTCCTCGCCGGTGGGCGTCGTGTGGCCGGTGGTGAACAACAGGTGCACGACAGCGAGGACGGCGTCCACCCGCTCGGGCAGCTCCGCCGCCGGGGGCACCCGGTACGGAATACGGGCCGCGGCGATCTTCTTCTTGGCGCGGGTCATCCGCGCTGCCATCGTCGCCT
>CADCTL010000066.1 GCA_902805625.1 uncultured Acetobacteraceae bacterium | reverse complement strand
CGTCGGCCTCAATCGCGTCGGCACCGGGGAGGGCGGCGAGCCAGTCCCGCACCGCCGCCGAAGCGGCGTTCGCGGCGCGGGCGACCTTGTCGGACCCTGCCCGCTCGGCGGCGATGCGGAGGTCGGCCGCCAGCAACTCCGCCAGTTCCGAGATGCGCGACCGCCGAGCCGCGTCGCCCCCCGGCAGCCGCGACTCCGCGAAGGCCGCCTCCATGGCCGCGAAGCCGGAGGCCGCGGACCGCGCGTAGGAGGTGGAGATCAGCGCGCGGTCGAAGATCGCCGCGACCATCGCGCCCGACCGCCCGACGCTCCGCACCGAAAACGCGCCGAGCCCCAAGGTGATGACCGAGAGCGCGCAGAAGGCGGCGAGCAGCCGCAACCGCAGCGTCAGGCCGCTCGGCGCGAGCCGGCCCGGGGGGCGCGCGAACCGCGCTGTGTCCGGCACGGGGGAAGTCGGTCTCTCCATAAATGGAAACGTAACGGGTCAGGCATAAAGTTTTGGTTGAGCGGACGGCGATTGGGCGAAGGGAAGCGCGCTGACCATGCGGCGAACGGATTCGAGGGCAGGGGGCACTCGCGCTTGGCTGGCTGCCTGCGCCGCCCTGCTGGCGCTGATGACCGCCTCGGCCCGCGCCGAAAGGGGTGCCGTGGCGGAACCTGCCCGGCCCTTCCCGGAACTCGGTCGGCTGATCGGCACCACCGGCGTCACCAGCCTGGAAGGCGCGGGCGGCGGCGGACTCGTGCCCTGGGCGCTGATCACCGGCTACGGGTCGCGGGACGGCTTCGGCGCCAACCTGCACGCCACAGGCGTCAGGACGACCGACTTTTCGCTGGGCGCCACCGGCATCGGCCTCGGGATCGCCGACCGGCTGGAACTCTCCTACCAGCACCAGTGGTTCGACACCCGTGCCGCCGGGGCGCGGCTGGGGCTCGGCCGCGGCTACACCTTCGAGCAGGACATCTTCGGCGCGAAGCTGCGCCTTTTCGGCGACGTGGTGGCCGACCAGGATCGGTGGTGGCCGCAGGTTTCGGTCGGCGTGCAGCACAAGGTGTCCGCCGACCGGGACGTGGTGCGCGCGGTGGGCGCCCGCGACGCCGCCGGCACCGACTTCTACGTCGCCGCCACGCGGCTGTTCCTGGACGCCAGGCTGCTGGTGAACGGCACGCTGCGCCTGACGCGCGCCAACCAGTTCGGGTTGCTGGGGCATGGCGGTGACGGGCACGACGGCTACAGCCTGCAACCCGAACTGTCGGCGGCCGTGATGGTCTCGCGCCGCGTAGCCCTGGGCGGCGAGTTCCGCGCGCGGCCCGACAACCTCCGTTTCGCGTCCGAGGGGAGAAGCTTTTCCGCCTTCGCCGCCTGGTTCGCGGGCCACCACCTCTCCGCCACGCTGGCCTACGTCGATCTCGGAAAGATCGCCAACCAAGGTCGGCAGAGCGGCGTCTACCTTTCCCTCCAGGTCGGGTTCTGACCGATGCGGCGCAGGTTCCTTGTCATCCCCATGCTGCTCGCCGCCGCCGGGCCGGCTCGCGCCGCCGACTCGGCCCTCTTCCAGCAACTGGGCGGCCTCGACGGCATAGAGCGCATCGTCGGCGGCATGGTGGACCGCTCGCTCGGCGACCCCCGCATCGCTTGGGCCTTCGACAACTCGAACCACGACCGGCTGAAGCGGCTGATCGCGCAGCAATTCTGCAACCTCTCCGGTGGGCCCTGCCCGCGCCGCGAACGGGGCATGGGCCCGGCGCACCGCCACCTCGGCTTGGCCGAGTACCACTTCAACGCCCTGGTCGGGAATCTGCAGGACGCGATGGAGGAGGCCGGCACGCCCTTCCGCGCCCAGCTCCGCCTGCTGGCGCTGCTCGCCCCCATGAAGCGGGAGATCGTGACGCGATGAGGAACACGCGCCTTTTCACCGCGGCCCTGGCGGCGGCCGCGCTGTGCGCGCTCGGCGCCACCGCCCAGCAGGTCGCCACCGTTTCGCAGAGGAGCCGCGTCTTTTCGCCGCGGGCGGTGACGGTGGCGCAGGGGGACACCGTGGTCTTCGTGAACGACGACGGCGAGCTGCTGCACCACGTCTACAGCGACGACCCGCGCTTCGCCTTCGACACCGGCGAGCAGCCGGCCGGCGTTCAACGGCCGGTGCGCTTCACCACGCGCGGCGTGTTCGACATCCGATGCGGCATCCACCCGCGCATGCTGGTGCAGGTGACGGTGCGCTGAAGGGCGGGGCCGCTCGCTATGCCCGCCGCAGGCACTCCGCAATGTAGGGCGGCAGGTTGAAGGCGCCGACGTGGATCTCCGGCGTCCAGTAGCGCGTCGTGCCCAGGACGCCCGCTTCGGCCGCCCGCCGCTCCACCTCCGCCGCGGTCACGGCGCGGCATTTCGGATCCTTCGCCGCCCAGCCGATCGCCATGAGGCCGCCGACGTAGGTCGGCACCGCGACGGCGTAGGCGTGGGTGTCCGGGAAGAACGCCGCGCGCCGCGCCGAGGACAAACGAAGTTCCTCGCCCTGCATGAACGGCACGCCGCCCTGGTTCACCACCACGCCGCCGTCCGACAGCACGCGCGCGCATTCGCGGTAAAAGTCCTCGGTGAACAGCACCTCGCCGACGCCGGCCGGGTCCGTGCTGTCCACGATCACCGCGTCGAAGCTCGCCGCGGGCGCCTCGAACACGTAGTGGATGGCGTCGCCCACCACCACCTCGGCGCGCGGGTCGGTCCAGGCGTCGCCGCCGATGCCCGGGAGGTGCGCCTTGGACAGCGCGATGACCTGCTCGTCGATCTCCACCAGCACCGCCCGCCGCACGCCCCGGTGCTGGAGCACGCGGCGGAGGATGCCGCCGTCGCCGCCGCCGATGACCAGCACGCGCGCGGCGTCACCGTGGTTGAGCAGCGGGACGTGCGCCATCATCTCCTGATAGACGAACTCGTCCGCCTCCGTGATCTGCACCACGCCGTCCAGCATCAGCACGCGGCCGTGCGAGGCGCTGTCGAAGACGAGGATGTCTTGGTACCGGCTGCGGACGCGGGCGATTTCGGCCTTGCAGGCGAAGCGCTGGCCCCAGGCGGAGTACAGCGCCTCGTTGACCCAGGCGGTCCCGCTCACGGGTCGTCCGACAGGCCGCGCTTGTGCTCCGCGAGCTGCACGCGCCCGGGCGAGAAGCCGGCCCTCAGCGCGGGCAGGGCGCCGTAGGGGTCGCAGCCGCCGCACACGAAGATGTCGAGCGCCGCGTAGCCCCGCTCCGGCCAGGTGTGGATGGACACGTGGCTTTCCGCGAGCACGAGCACGCCGGACACGCCGCAGCCCTCGCCGAAGTGGTGGAAATGGCCGTGCAGGATGGTGGCGCCGGTGTCCGCCGCCGCCTGCCGCAGCACGCGGTCCACGTGCGGCAAATCCTCCAGCCGGTGCGCGTCCCAAAGGTCGATGATGAGGTGCGAGCCCGCGTAGCGCACGCCGTCGCGGGAAACGAAGTAGTCCTTCGGTTCAGGCGCGCCGCCGCAGGGGGCGGTGCTGGTCAGAGTGTCCGGTGTCCCCGGTCCGGTCAGAGCGTTCAATCCTTGCCCCTTTCCCTCGGCAGATGACCAGGGCCTCAGCCTTTCGTCGCGCCTCTCGTGTGGTTGGATCGCGCGGCCATATGGGCCGGCAGTACCGGCAACGCAACCCGCGCCCGAGGCGCTCGTTGCGAAACGGACGTGCGGGCGCGATCCGCGGGCCGCTCCGCTTGACGGTGCGGCGGAGACGGCGTGGGTTGCACGGAAGCCCGCCGGAGGTCCCGCGAACCGTCCGCGGGCAGGGCCGTTTGAGTCGTCAACGGAGCGGAGGAAGGCCAACCCATGCCCGAGATGCAGCCGAATCCCGACGCCATCAACAACCCTTCCGGCCGCGCCCCGGAAGCGGCCGCGCTGGACGCGGTGGTCGTCGGCGCCGGTTTCGCCGGGCTTTACATGCTGCACCGCCTGCGCGGGCTCGGCCTGTCCGTGCGCGTGTTCGAGGCCGGCGAGGGCGTCGGCGGCACCTGGTACTGGAACCGCTACCCGGGCGCGCGCTGCGATGTGGAGAGCATGCAGTACTCCTACTCCTTCTCCGAGGAGCTGCAGCAGGAGTGGCGCTGGTCGGAACGCTTCTCGGGGCAGCCGGAGATCCTGCGCTACGCGAACCACGTCGCCGACCGCTTCGACCTCCGCCGCGACATACGCTTCGAGACCCGCGTCGTCGCCGTGACCTGGGACGAGGCGGCGGAGCTGTGGACGGTGGAGACGGATCGCGGCGACCGGATCACGGCGCGCTTCTGCGTCATGGCGACGGGGTGCCTTTCGGCCGCGCGGCTGCCGGACATCCCCGGCCTCTCCTCCTTCGGTGGCGACACGTACCACACGGGCCACTGGCCGCACGAGGGCGTGGACTTCACCGGCCGCCGCGTCGCCGTGATCGGCACCGGCTCCTCCGCCATCCAGGCGATCCCGGTCATCGCCGAGCAGGCGGCACGCGTCACGGTGTTCCAGCGCACGCCCAACTTCAGCATCCCCTCGCGCAACAAGCCGATGGACGAGGACTACGAGGGCCTCTGGAAGTCGGACTACAAGGCGCGGCGGCTGAAGGCGCGCGCGATGCGGAACGGCATCCTCTACGACCTGAACCAGAAGTCCGCGATGGAGGTGGCGGAGGAAGAGCGGCGGCGGGAGTACGAGGCGCGCTGGCAGGCCGGCGGCACCGCCTTCATGGCCGCCTACTCGGACCTCGCCACCAACGCCGAGTCCAACCGCACGGCGGCGGAGTTCGTGCGCGCCCAGATCCGCTCCATCGTCAGCGACCCCGCCGTGGCCGAAGCGCTGCTGCCGCGCAACCACCCCATCGGCACCAAGCGCATCTGCGTGGACAGCGACTACTATGAGACCTTCAACCGGGACAACGTGACCCTGGTGGACGTGCGCGAGACGCCGATCGAGGCGATCACGCCCACCGGCGTCCGGACCGGCGACGGCGCCCACCACGAGGCGGACAGCATCGTGCTCGCCACCGGCTTCGACGCCATGACGGGCGCCCTGCTGAAGGCCGGCATCCGCGGCCGGTCGGGCCTGCCGCTGGCGGAGAAGTGGGAAGCCGGCCCGCGCACCTACCTCGGGCTGATGAGCGCGGGCTTTCCGAACCTGTTCATGATCACGGGGCCGGGCAGCCCCTCCGTGCTCAGCAACATGATGGTGTCGATCGAGCAGCACGTGGACTGGATCGCGGACTGCGTCGCGCACATGCGGGACCGCGGCGCGCGGACCATCGAGGCGACGCAGGAGGCGGAGGACGCCTGGGTGAAGCACGCCAACGAAGTGGCGTTCCGCACGCTCTACCCGCAGGCCAACTCCTGGTACATGGGCGCGAACATCCCAGGCAAGCCGCGCGTCTTCATGCCCTACATCGGCGGCGTCGGCGTGTACCGCGAAAAGTGCGACGAGATCGCGGCGAAGGGGTACGAGGGCTTCCGCCTCTCAGCGGCGCCGGCGTCCAGGGCCGCAGCGGCGGAACAGGGGGCGCGCGCCGCGGGTTCAGCCCAGGCCCATGGCCCGCGGCAGCCACAGCGCGATCCCCGGGAAGGCCACCACCAGCGCCAGCGCCACGAACATCGCCAGGATCATCCACACCACCCAGGGCAGGGTGCTCTCCATGGTCACGCCGGCGATGCGGCAGGACACCATCAGGTTGACGGCCAGCGGCGGGGTGAACTGCCCGATGGCGATCTTCATGGTGAGCACCACGCCGAACCAGGTGAGGTCCCACCCGAAGGCGTTGGCGATGGGGATGAGCACCGGCAGCAGGATCAGGAAGGTCGAAACCCCGTCCAGGAACATCCCGATCACGATCAGCGCCAGCATCAGCAGCGCGATGGTGCCGTACTCGCCGAGGCCCAGGCCGATGATGGCGGCCGCGATCGGCTGCACGATGCCGAGCGTCGAGGTGCTCCAGGCGAAGACGGACGCCAGCGCGATGACGATGAGGATCACGGCGGACAGTTCGCCCGCCTCCACCAGCATCTCGTAGAGGTCGCGCAGGGTCAGGGTGCGGTACACCACGAAGCCCACGAACAGCCCGTAGGCCACCGCCATCACGGCCGCTTCGGTCGGCGTGAAGGCGCCGCTCCGCATCCCGCCCAGGATCACAACCGGCGCCATCAGTCCCCACAGCGCCTCGCGGAAGGTGCGCCAGACCGAAAGCCGCTCCGCCGCCGGCGCCTTGCCGCCGAAGTCCCGCAGCATGGAGATGGCGACGATGGGCACGATGATGGCGAGCCCCGCCAAGATGCCCGGCAGCATCCCCGCCATGAAGATCGCCGGCACGGAGACGCCCGGCACCAGCACCGCGTAGACGATGAAGGCGATGGAAGGCGGGATCAGGATGTCCGTCGCGGCGGCGGCGGCCACCGTGCTGGCGACGAAGGACCGCGGATAGCCGTCGCGCACCATGGAGCGCGTCACCACCTGGCCCACCGCCGCGGAGGTGGCCGGGCCGGAGCCGGAGATGCCGCCGATCACCATGGCCACCAGCACCGCCACCGAGGCCAGCGCCCCGCGCCCGGCGCCGACCAGGGCGGTGGCGAACCGCACCAAGCGCAGCGCCACGCCCGTGCGGTCGAAGACGCTGCCCACGAGGACGAACATCGGGATGGCGATCAGCGGATACTTGGCGATCCCGGCGTAGACATTGGTCGGCACGGCCAGGATCGGCTGGTCCGCGAGGAAGATCGCCAGCGTCCCCGCCAAGCCAAGCGCCACCGCGATCGGAACACCGGCGAACAGCATCATGGCGAAACCCGCGAAGAGGATGGTGCCGGTCATCCCCTCAGCCGTCGGCCCCGCGCAGCAGTCGCATCCCGCGCCCCAGCGCCCGCAGCACCACCGCCACGGAGAGGACCGGCAGCGCCGCCGTGTACAGCCACTGCGGGTGGCCGAGGCCGCTCGACGACACCTCGTACTCGTACTCGTCCCAGGCCATCAGGCCGCCCCAAACGGCCAGGATGCCGAAGCACAGCACCGTCAGCGCCAGGGCCGCGATCTCGGCGCCCCGCCGGCCCGCCGGGGCCAGGCCGTCCACGAGCGTGCCGATGCGGACGTGCCGCCCCGCCGCCGTGGCCAGCGAGGTGCCGAGCAGCGCCACCACCACCATCAGCGCCACCGAGTACTCCTCGGTGAAGGCGAGGCTGACATCCGTGAGGTAGCGCGTGGCGACGTTGGCGAAGGTGATAAGCGCCATGGCCGCCATGGCTGCGGCGATGAGCACCTTTTCCAACAGCAGCGGAACCCGCGTCGGCGGGTCCGGCGGCGCGTTCGTCGGGTCGAGTTCGGCGCTCAAGACCGGCGCCGCGTCACGCCGCCACCGACCGGACCGCCGCCTCCGCCTTGCGGACCAGGTCCGCGCCGACCGTGCCCGCCCACTTGTCGTAGACCGGCTTCGTCGCGGCGGCGAAGGCGCGCTTCTCCTCGGCGGACAGCGCCACCGCCTCCACGCCCCGGCGCTGCAACTCCTCGAAGGAAGCGCGGTCGGTGCCCGGCACGCCGAGGCCCTTCCGCGTCAGCGCGATCTGCCGCCGCCCCGCTTCCTCGGCGCACTCGCGCACCAGCTCCTGGTCGGCCGCGGAGAAGCTCAGCCACACCTGCTTCGACAAAGCGAACACCAGCGGGTCGTTCACGTAGTTCCAGACGGTGAGGTGCTTCTGCGCCAGCGTGTCCATGCGGAAGGCGAGGAAGAGATTGATCGGGTTCTCCTGCCCGTCCACCGCGCCGGTGGATAGCGCCGGCTGGAGGTCGGCGAAGCTCATCTGCACCGGGTTGGCGCCCAGCGCCTCGTAGATGTCCTTGAAGATGGTGCCCGCGGCGAAGCGGACCTTGAGGCCGCGCAGATCGCCCGGCGTGCGGAGGGGGCGCTTGCTGTTCGAGATTTCGCGGAAGCCGTTCTCGCCCCAGGCGAGCGGCACCACCTCGCGCCGTTCCACCACGCCGAACAGGTCGCGCCCGACCTCGCCGTTTATCAGCGCGTCCAACGCGCGGTGGTCGGGCATCAGGAAGGGGAGCTGGAACAGGCTGGCCTCGCGCACCTGCGGCGCGATGTTGATGGTGGACAGCACGGCGAAGTCCACCACGCCCTGGCGCATGGCCAGCAGCTCGCGCGTCTGGTCGCCGCCCACGAGCTGGCTGCCGGGGTAGACCTTGACGTTGATCCGCCCGTTGGAGCGCTGCGTCACCAGCTCGGCCCAGATGAAGGCGCCCTCGGCGAAGGGGATCGGCCGGTTGCCGACCACCGACATTTTGTACTCCGGCCGGTACTGGCCCCCCTGCGCCCTGACCACCCTAGGCGCGGCGAGCGTTGCGCCCAACCCGGCGAGCAGCGCCGCGCGGCGGCGCGTGGTGGCCGTGTGCATGTCTGTCCGTTCCTCCCTCATGTCCGCAACCACGGCGCGGCTGCGCTTCCGTCGCTTCCGGTGCGATGATGCACCGCCGGGTGCAACGGGGAAAGCAGGGGAGGGAAGGCATGGACGGGAAGGTGTTGGCGATCACGGGCGGCGCGTCCGGCATCGGCCTGGCGATCGCGGAAGCGGCGCTGGCGGAAGGCTGGCGCGCCGCGGTGGCGGACCGGGACGAAGCGGCGCTGGAACGGGCGCGCGGCGCGCTCGACCCGGCGCGGTCGGCCTTTGCGGCGCTCGACGTCACGGACGAAGAGGCGGTGGAAAGGTGGGTGGCCGGACTCGCCGCCTCGGGCCGCTTGGCGGGCGCGGTCGCCGCCGCAGGAATCGCCGCCAACGTGCCCGCGCTCGACACGCCGGCCGACCTGTTCCGCCGCATCCTGGAGGTGAACCTAACCGGCAGCTTCCTGCTCGCCCGCGCGGCCGGACGGGCGATGCGCGACGCGGGCGGCGGCGCCATCCTTCTGATCGCTTCCGTGTCAGGGCTGCGGGGCGCGAAGGGGCGCGCGGCCTACGGCGCGTCCAAGGCCGCTGTCATCAACCTCGCGCAGGTGATGGCGTTGGAACTCGCGCCGAACGGCATCCGGGTGAACGCGCTCTGCCCCGGCCCGGTCGAGACGCCGCTGGTCGCGCGGGTGCACGGGCCGGAAACCCGCGCGCAGTGGCTGCGCCACCTTCCCATGCGCCGCTACGCCGCGCCGGAGGAGATCACACCCATGGCGCTGTTCCTCCTGGACGAGCGCAAGAGCGGCTACCTGACGGGCCAGGCCATCGCGGTGGACGGCGGCTATGCCGGATCGGGACTGATGCCGCCGACGAACTAGCCCCGCACCATCGCCTCCTCGGCCTCGGCGATCCGCTCCGGCGTGACCCGCAGCGCGGCCTCAAGCGGCGGCGGCGCCGGCCGGTGAGACGCCGCGGGACGTCCCCCGGCGCTCGGCGGCGGCGCGCCACAAGCAGAACAGGTCGGCGGCGACGCCGGGCACGGAACCGACGAGCAGGTTGTGGCCCAGCCACGGCACGGAGGAGAACAGCAGCAGCGCGCGGAACCGCTCCACCCGCACCTGCCAGCGCGCCAAGCAGACCATCGCGGTGCCGGCCGCGGCGAAGGCCGAAGCCGGACCTTGCCAAGTCAGCGCCGCCATCGTCGCCACGACCGGCATGAGGCAAAGGAAAAGAACGCGCGCCGCGCGCGCCCGGCCGCTGCCGGCGCCGCCTTCCAACCCGAGGGACACGACGGCCAGCGCCAGCATCAGCACGGAGGAAAGCGCCGCGGTCCAGTGGCCCAGCAACGCCCAATGCAGCGCGAAGCAGGTTCCGGACAGGAGCTGCAAGGCGATCATGCGGGCGCGCGTGGCCGCGAAGGTCCACAAGCAGCAGCCCGCGACGCCGAGGCAGCCGAAAACTTCGGCCACCAGGGGGTGGTCGGCCATCGAAATACCCGCAAGTCGTTGAGCAAGGCTGCGTTGTACAGCATTCACGAAAACGTGAAAAGCGGTTTCGATGCGATCCCGTGCCAGCCTTGCCCTTTTCGGCGAGGTATCTGTGCTGCGCCAGAACCGGGGAGCGACGGGATGAGTGGCACAGCCACGGCGATGAACCTTGGCCGGCTGTTGACCCAAACGGCGCGGCGCCTGCCCGGCCGCACCGCCCTGGTCTGGGGCGACCGGCGGTGGACCTGGGCGGAGCTGGACGCGCGCGTGGACCGGCTCGCCGCCGCGCTTCGGGCGAGGGGCATCGGCAAGGGCGACCGGGTGCTGGTCCACTCACGCAACTCGAACGCGATGTTCGAAAGCCAGTGGGCCTGCTTCAAGCTCGGCGCGGTCTGGGTGCCGACCAACTTCCGCCTGACGCCGCCGGAGGTCGCCTACTTGGCCGCCACTTCCCGCGCCCGCGCCATGCTGCGCGACCGGGGCTTCACCGCCCACGCCGACGCGGTGCGCGCCGCCGGACCGTGGTGCGAGCAGGTGCTGGCCGTGGGCGACGCCCGGCCGGGCGAGACCGACTACGAAGCGGCGCTGGCCGAGGCCGTGCCGCCTCCGCCCGACCACGAGGCCGAAGTCGAGTACGCCGACCCGTGCTGGTTCTTCTTCACCTCCGGCACCACCGGCCGCCCCAAGGCGGCGGTGCTGACCCACGGCCAGCTCGCCTTCGTCGTCACCAACCACTTGGCCGACCTGTTCCCCGGCACGACGGAGCGCGACGCTTCCCTGGTGGTGGCGCCGCTCTCGCACGGCGCGGGCATCCACCAGTTGGGCCAAGTGGCGCGCGGCGCCCGCACCGTGCTGCTGCCGGGGGAGCGGCTCGACCCGGAAGCGGCGTGGCGGCTGGTGGAGGAGCACCGGGTGTCGAACATGTTCACCGTGCCGACCATCCTGTCGGCGCTGGTGGAGCATCCGGTGGCGGAGCGACACGACCACTCCTCGCTCCGCCACGTCATCTACGCCGGCGCGCCGATGTACCGGGCCGACCAGACGCGGGCGCTGGAGCGGCTCGGGCCGTGCCTGGTGCAGTACTTCGGCCTGGGCGAGGTGACGGGCAACATCACTGTACTGCGCCCCGACCAGCACAGCCTGGACGACGCCGACCCGGATTGCCCCCTCGGCTCCGTCGGCGCCCCGCGCACGGGCATGGACGTTTCCATCCTCGATGCGGAAGGCCGCCGTTTGCCGCCGGGCGAAACGGGCGAGATCTGCGTCCGCGGCCCCGCCGTCTTCGCCGGCTACTTCGAGAACCCGGAAGCGAACGCCAAGGCCTTCGCCGGCGGCTGGTTCCACACCGGCGACCTCGGCCACCTGGACGCGCGCGGCTTCCTCTACGTGACGGGCCGCGCGAGCGACATGTTCATCTCCGGCGGCACCAACGTCTACCCGCGCGAGGTGGAGGAGGCCGTGCTGACGCACCCGGACGTGGCGGAGTGCGCGGTGGTCGGCCTGCCGCACCCGCGCTGGGGCGAGGCGGGGATCGCCGCCGTGGTGCCGAAGCCCGGCGCCTCGGTGACGGAGACGGCCGTGCTGGCGCACCTGCAAGACCGGCTGGCCCGGTACAAGCACCCGCTAGGCGTCGTGGTCTGGGAGTCGTTGCCCCGCTCCGGCTACGGGAAGGTGCCGAAGGCCATGGTGCGCGAGCGGTTGGAAGCGGAGGGCGTCGGCTTCTGATCGAGGCCCCGGGGAAACGCGGCGTTCTGACCGATGCCATCCTGCAGGCCTGCGTCGTGCCAAGCCGCCGGCCCAAGCTGGGCGGCCAGTTTGTCATCCGATGGGGAGCATCCAGCCCCGCACAAGCCCGGCAAGGAGGACCGCATGTCCGAGCGCATCCAAATCGGCGGCCTGAGCATCGACTTCCTACGCAGCAAGCACGACACCGCGGGCAGCCTCGACCTCATGCGCATGACCGTCCCGCCAGCCGGACAGATGCCGGTCGCGCATTACCACCGGGACTGGGACGAGACGGTGTATGGCTTGGAGGGCACGCTCACCTTCAGGGTGGACGGCGCCGAGCACGCGGTGGGGCCCGGGGACACCCTCTTCATCAAGCGCGGCGTCGTGCACGGCTTCGAAAACCGCAGCGACGCCGACGCGACCTGCCTCGCGGTCCTGACGCCCGGCGTGCTGGGCCCGGAGTATTTCCGCGAACTGGCCGCGCTGATTTCCAAGGGGCCGCCGGACGGGGCCGTTGTGCGCGAGATCATGCTGAGGCACGGGCTGGTGCCGGCGGGATAGTCCATGGACCGCGGAGAACTCCTGGCCCGCGATCGACTCATCGCCCAGCACTGCGAGAACTTGCTCGTCCCGTGCGCAGGGCGATCCGATCAGAAGTCGTGCCTCGGCGTCCGCGTTCCTCCACGGCTTCGACCCACGGCGGCGGCGGGGCGGCGCGTCAACTGCCGAACTCCCAAGGGCATGCCGTAGGCCGCGGACGGGTCCGGCGCTCGGGCGGCACCTTGCAGTCGTCCACGCGCTGCTCGTCCGAGGCCTTGCCGCTCAACCGTTCCTTGGCCGTCAGCGGCGGCGGGACGGGTCGCGGCGGCGCCTGCGGGGCGGAAGGGCGTTGCGGTTCGGCCGCGACGGCCGGCAACGCGACGAGGAGGGCGAGCATGGCCGCGCGGATGGAGGCGCACATGCGGCGTTCCCTTGGCACGGGCCGACGCTCCCAGCCCTCCGGTTGTTGCGGCCGTCCGTGCCCGTTCAGCCCGGCCGCACCTGCGCCCGCAGCACGTGCTTCTGGATCTTGCCCGTGGAGGTGCGCGGCAGCTCGGTGAACACCACCTGCTTCGGCGTCTTGTACCCGGCCAAGCCTTCGCGGCAGAAGGCGATCAACTCCGCCTCCGTGGCGCTGGCGCCGGGCTTCAGCTCCACGAACGCGCAGGGCACCTCGCCCCACTTGCTGTCCGCCTTCGCCACCACGGCCGCCATCGCCACGGCGGGGTGGCGGTAGAGCCGTTCCTCCACCTCGATGCTGCTGATGTTCTCGCCGCCCGAGATGATGATGTCCTTGGAGCGGTCCTTGAGCTGCACGTAGCTATCCGGGTGGCGCACCGCGAGATCGCCGGTGTGGAACCAGCCGCCCTTGAAGGCCGCCTCCGTGGCGCCCGCGTCCTTGAGGTAGCCCTTCATCACCACGTTGCCGCGCATCATCACCTCGCCCATGGCGGCGCCGTCGGCCGGCACGGGCCGCATCGTGGCCGGGTCCATCACCTCCAGCCCTTCCAGCGCGAGGTAGCGCACGCCCTGCCGCGCCATCAGCCGCGCCTGTTCGGGCGGCGGCAGCGCGCCCCATTCGGCGTGCCACTCGTTCACCACCGCGGGGCCGTAGCATTCCGTGAGGCCGTAGACGTGCAGCACGGCGAAGCCCGCGTCGCGCATGGCCGCCAGCACCGCCTCCGGCGGCGGCGCGCCGGCGACGACGAACTGCACCTGCTTGGCCAGCGCCCGCTTCTGCGCCTCCGGCGTGTCGAGCAGGGCGGCCATCACCACCGGCGCGCCGCACATGTGGGTCACGCCGTGCTCGGCCATCAGCCGCCACATCGCCTCGCCGCGCACCGCGCGCAGGCAGACGTGGGTGCCCGCCACGGCGCAGACCGTCCAAGGGAAGCACCAGCCGTTGCAGTGGAACATCGGCAGGGTCCAGAGGTAGGCCGGATGCCGGCCCATCCCGGAGGACAGCACGTTGCCCGTGGCGAGCAGTTGCGCGCCGCGGTGGTGGTACACCACGCCCTTCGGCCGCCCGGTGGTGCCGGAGGTGTAGTTGAGCGTGATCGCGTCCCACTCGTCGCGCGGCATCTCCCAAACGAAGCCCGGGTCGCCCTCGGCCAGCAGCGCCTCGTAGTCCAGCCCGCCGAGCGTCTGGGCACGCGTGCCCTCCGGCGCCTCCAGGTCGTCCACCTCTACCACCAGGAGCGACATCCCGGCGATGGCCAGCGCCGCGCGCAGCACGGGCGCGAACTCCCGATCCACGATCACCGCCTTGGCCTCGCCGTGGCCGAGGATGTAGCCGACCGTATCGGCGTCCAGCCGCGTGTTGATCGTGTTCAGCACCGCGCCGGCCATGGGCACGCCGTAGTGCGCTTCCACCATCTCCGGGATGTTCGGCAGCAGCGCCGCCACCACGTCCCCGCGCCCGATGCCGCGCGATGCAAGCGCCGAGGCGAGCCGCCGGCAACGGTCGCGCAACTCGCGGTAAGTCCGGCGCAGACCGCCGTGGACGACGGCGAGGTGGTCCGGGAACACGGCGCCCGCGCGCTCCACGAAGAGCAGCGGCGTCAGCGGCTGGTGGTTGGCCGGTCCGCGTTCGAGGCCGGTGTCGAAGTCCATGGTCCAGTCCTCAGCGATGCCGCCACACCGGCTCCCGCTTGCCGGTGAAGGCGCCGATGCCCTCCACCGCGTCGGCGGCGAGCAGGTTCTCCACCATCACGGCGCCCGCCGCCTCGTAGGCGTCGGAGAGGGGCAGGCCGAGCTGCCGGTTGAAGCTCCGCTTGCCCATCCGCACCGCGACCGCCGAGCGAGACGCAATCCGCCGCGCGAGGTCCGTCGCCGTGTCCAGCACGGCCGCGGCGGGCACCACGCGGTTGACGAGGCCGATGCGCCGCGCCTCCTCGGCCGGCACCATCTCGCCCAGCAGCAGCATCTCCATGGCCGGCTTGCGCGCCACGGCGCGGGACAGCGCCACGGCCGGCGTCGAGCAGAACAGGCCGATGTCCACGCCCGGCGTGCAGAACTTCGCGGTGTCGGCCGCCACGGCGAGGTCGCAGGTGGCCACGAGCTGGCACCCGGCGGCGGTGGCGACGCCCTGCACCGCGGCCACCACCGGCTGCGGCAGCCCGGCCACCGCCTGCATCACCCCGCCGCAGGCCGCCATGCACTCCTTGAAGAAAGCCGCGCCGCCGTCCGGGTCGGCCCGGTGCGCCGTCAGCTCCTTGAGGTCATGCCCGGCGCAGAAGACCGGGCCGGCGGCGGCCAGCACCACGGCGCGCACACGGTCGTCGGCCGCGATCGCGTCGAGCTGCGCCGCCAAGGCCGCCAGCATGTCGCGCGAGAGGCTGTTGCGTGCGCCCGGCCGGTTCAGCGTGAGGACCGCGACCGCGCCCTCGTCGCCGCGCAGGACCAGCGGCTCGTTCGCTTGCACGGCTGCGGACATGCGGCGGCGCTCCCTCTTCGGGCCGCACTATGGCGCGCGGCCCGGCCGAGGCAAGCGCCGCCGGGGCGGGTGGATCAGGCTGGGGTGAACATGGTGGCCGGCGGCGATTCGCCCTGGGTCGGCTTGAACACCACCCGCACCTTCTGCCCGATCTTCAGGCCGTCGAGGTCGCAGTCCACGATGTTGGTGAACACCCGCACGCCCTCGTCCAGCTCCACGTAAGCGACGGCGTAGGGCTCCTTGGTCCGCATCACCGAGTAGGTGTAGATCGTGCCCGTCCCCTTCGCCTCCACCAGCTCCACGTTGTTGGACAGCGTGAAGGGCGAGCAGCCGCGCGGGTACCAGAAGTGCTTGCCGGTGTCCTTGCACAGGCCGATCATCAGCCGCCCCTCGCGCGCCGCGTCGAAGTAGGGCTTGTTGGTCGGGTCCACCGCGATGGCCGGCAGGGCCCGGTTCGATGCCATGGTCGCCATGCCGATCTACTCCCGTTCCAGGACCACGGTGGCGCTGCCGTGCCGCGTGCCGAGCAGGCCGCCCGTGCCGTGCGCCAGCGCCAGCTTGCAATCCTTCACCTGCACCGCCGGGTGCGCCTCGCCGCGCAACTGCCGCACCGCCTCGATCACCTTGGTCATGCCGCCGCGGTTCGCCGGGTGGTTGTTGCACAAGCCCCCGCCGTCCGTGTTGAAGGGCAGCTTGCCGGTGCCCGAGATCAGGTTGCCGTCGGACACGAAGCGCCCGCCCTGGCCCTTCTCGCAGAAACCCAGGTCCTCCAACTGCATCAGCACGGTGATGGTGAAGCTGTCGTAGATGGAGGCGTACTGGATGTCGGAAGGCTTCACCCCCGCCTCCTCGAAGGCGCGCTGACCGGAGAAGCGGGCGCCGGAGTAGGTGAGGTCGATGTAGCCGCCTTCCTGGTTCTTGGTCGCCTCGCCCGCGCCCTTGATCTTCACCTTGGGGCGCGAAAGGCTGCGCGCGATCTCCGGCCGGGCCACGATCAGCGCGCCGCCGCCGTCCGAGATCACGCAACAGTCCAGCCGGTGCAGCGGGTCGGCCACCATGGGGGAGTTCACCACCTCCTCCACCGTGACCACCTTCTTGAGCATGGCGTGCGGGTTGTGCTGCGCGTGGTGGCTCGCCGCCACCTTGATCCAGGCGAGCTGCTCCGACGTCGTGCCGTACTGGTGCATGTGGCGCATGGCGCACATGGCGTAGACGTTGGCGACCGTGCGGCCGTAGGGGATCTCGAACGGGTCGTCCGGCACGTTGACGCCCCAGCTCCGTGGCGCGGTGCCGGTCGCCATCGCTTCCGCGCGCGGCCGCCCCGCCAACGTGATGAGCGCGACGTTGCACCGGCCGAGCGCGATCTGCTCCGCCGCGTGGCCGACGTGGAGCACGTAGGACGAGCCGCCGACGTCCGTGCTGTCCACGTGCCGCAGCTTGGTCAAGCCCAGGTAGTCCGCCATGTTGAGCGGCCCGAGCCCCGGCGCGGCGCTGGTGCAGAAGTACCCGTCGATGTCGTCCTTGGAGAGGCCCGCGTCCTGCAAGGCGCCGTAGGCGACCTCGGCGTGGAGCTGCGCCACCGACTTGTCGTCGGCCTTGCGCGTCGGGTGCTCGAAGGCGCCCACGATGTAGGCCTTGCCGTTGATGCTCATGGCCGTGCCGCTCCCGTTCCGTCGGGCATGCGCGTTCCTCCTCCGCTTGCGTCGCAGGGTTCACGCCGCGCGCCGGCGCGTCAACCCGCTGCGCTTGCCGGCCCGCGCCGCGCGCCGCATGGAGGCGCCTGCACGCCGGAGCCGCACCGATGCCCCCGACCGCGACCCTCGCCGCGCACCTCGCCGGCATCTCCGCCGCCACCGTGCCGGCCGCGGTCCGCGACCGCGCCGGGCTGGTGCTGGCCGACACGCTCGGCGCCATCGTGGCGGGGCAGGGCGACGCGGCGGTGCGCGCGATGGTGCGGCGCCACGCGATGGCCGGTGGCCTCTGCCGCCTGCCCGGCACCGATGCCCGAGCGGCGCCGCCGATGGCGGCCTTCCTCAACGGCTTCGCCGGCACGGCGCTGGAACTCGACGAAGGCAACTACCCCGCCGGCGGCCATCCCGGCATCCACACCGTGGCCGCCGCCCTGGCCGAGGCCGAGGCGCGGGACGCGAACGGCACGTTGCTGCTCGACGCCGTGATCGCCGGCTACGAGGCCGGCGCGCGGGTCGGCATGGCGACGCGGCTCCGCCCGGCCGCGCATCCGCACGGCACCTGGGGCACGCTCGGCGCGGCGGCGGCGGTCGCCAAGCTGCGCGGGCACGGCGCGGAAACCACGGCGCGCGTGCTGGAGGTCGCGGCCAGCCTGGGCCTCGCCACCAGCGCGACGGCGGCGCTCCGCGGCGGGAGCGTCCGCAACGCCTACGCGGGCATGGCCGCGCAGAACGGCCTCCTGGCCTGCGACCTGGCCGAGGCCGGCGTGTCCGGCGAACCCGAAGGCATCGCGGCGGTGTTCGGCCGCGTGGTCGGCGACGCCTTCGACGGCGCCGTGATGGTGGAGGGCTTGGGCGAACGCTGGCTCGTAACCGAGGCCTTCTTCAAACAGGCGAGCTGCTGCCGCGAAACGCAGGGCGCGCTGGAAGCGCTGGAGCTGCTCCTGGCCGAAGCGCCGGTCGCGCCGGAGTCGGTGGCCGCGATTGAGGTCGAGACCTTCGCCTCCGCCGCCGCGTTGGCGGAGCAGGCGCCCGCCGCGTCCATCGCCGGCCGCTTCTCCATCCCCTTCACCGTCGCCACCCGCATCGTCCGCGGCCACGCCTGGACCGAGGCCTTCTCCGAAGCCGCGGTCGCCGACCCGGAAACGCGGGCGCTCGCCGCGCGCGTGGCGGTGCGGGAAGCGCCGGCGCTCACGGCTCGCCTGCCGCGGGAGCGTGTGTGCCGGCTGTCGTTGCGTCTGCACGGCGGCGCAGTGCGGGAAAAGGAGGTCGTCGGCACCCCGGGCGACCCCGACCGCCCGCTCCCCGAAGAAGCGCTGCGCGAGAAGTTCCGCCGCTGCGCCGAGCCCGCGTTCGGCTCGCGCTGGGACGTGGCGTGGCACGCCGCCCGCCATCCGGACGGGCTGGCCGACCTCCTCGCGCTGTTCTGACGGCTACTCCGCCGCGCGCCGCCGCCCCAGCGCCGCGGACGCTTCCATCTCGCGCCGCACCTGCACCGCTTCGGCCGCCGGGTCGAAGGCCACGTCCGCCCAGCCCACCGTCCCGCCGGCCCGCACCGCCCGCTTCAAAGCGAAGCCGTGCGCGAGGCCGATCGGCAGCGCCCCCAGCTCCAGCGAGCGCTCGGCCGGCACGCAGCGACCCCACACCATCGCGCCGCCCTCGCCGTCCAGCACCTCGCCGGCGGCGAGGTCGCGCTTGGCCGTCGCCACCACGTCGCCGCGCCACGCTTCCGCCGCCCCGGTCGGCTCCTTCCGCAGCGCCGCCGAGGCGACCGACACGCCGAGTTCGAGCCCGATGAGGTGGTACGGCCGCCACAGCGCGGCGTAGCGGCCGGACGGGTCGGTGTGGACGCCGTACTCGCTGAAGCACCGGCGGATGTAGTCGGTCTCGCCCTCGAACACGGCGTAGACGCCCCAGCGCAGGTCGCCCTGGACTTGCCGCCCGTCGCGCTCCACGGAGGACACCACCTCCACTTGGCCGCTCACCTCCAGGATGCCGCCCGCCTCGCGCGGGCGCAGCACCAGCGGCAGGTCGTGGGTGCCGCAGGGCGGGAAGCCGAGGCCGTCGGAGGGCGGCGCCAGCCCCGTGGCGTTGGCGATGGCCGCCATCTCGATGCCGGACTTCGTGCCGTCCAGGAAGGAGTTGAACATCTGCGGGTTCATGCCGCCCTCGCGCGCCCGCTCCGGCGTGAGCCCGTAGTGGCCCCAGACCGTGTCCGGCGTGCTGGCGTGGAAATGCGGCAGGTACTTGGTGCCCTTGCCGGCGGCGACCACGGGGAAGCCCATCGCGCGGATCGTGTCCACCAGCTCGCAAACCAGGGCGGGCTGGTCGCCGTAGGCCATGGAGTAGACCACGCCCGCCTGCCGCGCGCGCTCGGCCAGCAACGGCCCGGCCAGCACGTCCGCTTCCACGTTCACCATGACCACGTGCTTGCCGTGCGCGATGGCGGCCAGCGCGTGGCGTAGCCCGGCGGCCGGGTGGCCGGTGCATTCGACGACCACCTCGATCCGCGGCTCGGCCATCAAGGCCATCGCGTCCTCGGTGAGTGCGGTGGCGCCGTTGCCGCCTTCGCCAAGCGCGGCGTCGAGGGACGGCGCGGCGTAGCGCTCCTCCGGCCAGCCGACCCGCGCCAGCGCTTCCCGCGCGCGGGGGAGGGAGAGGTCCGCGATGCCAGCCACGTGCAGCCCCGGCGTCCGCGCCGCCATGGCGAGGAACATGGAACCGAACTTGCCAGCGCCGATCACGCCCACCGTCACCGGGCGGTTCTCGGCGGCGCGGGCGCGCAACATGCGGTGCAGGTTCATGGGACATCCCCTCCGGCGGCGGTGGCGCCCGGTGTAACGCGGCCCGCCCGGGCCCGCCACGCCGGGCGCTTGACGCGCGCGGGGGGTGGCGCGGACTTTGGCGGCGAGTCGGACGGGGAGGGAAGGGGATGCGCGTCGCCGTCATCGGCCTGGGCAGCATGGGCATGGGCGCCGCGCTGAACCTCCTGAGGGCGCCCGGCCTGGAGGTCTCCGGCGTGGACCCGCGCGAAGCGGCCCGCGTGGAGTTCGCCGCGGCCGGCGGCACCGCCGCGGCGCGTGCCGCCGACCTGCCCGACGGGATCGAGGCGGTGCTCGTTTTGGTGGTCAACGCCGCACAAACGGAGGCGGCGCTGTTCGGACCGGAAGGCGCCGCGCCGCGCTGCGCGCCCGGCTCGGTCCTGATCGTTTCGGCGACCATGGCGCCCGACGACGCGCGCCGCCTCGCGGCCCGGGCCGCGGACTCCGGGTTGCTCTACCTCGACGCGCCGGTCTCGGGCGGCGCGGCCGGGGCGCGGGCGGGCGCGATGACCGTCATGGCCTCGGGCAGCGAAGCGGCGCTGGCGCGGGCCCGCCCCGTGCTGGACGCGGTGGCGACGAAGGTCTGGCACCTCGGCGAAGCGCCCGGCCTCGGCAGCACGGTGAAGGTGGTGCATCAGCTCCTGGCCGGGGTCCACATCGCCGTGGCGGCCGAGGCGATGGCGCTCGGCATCCGCGCCGGGGTGGAGCCGCGGACCCTCTACGAGATCGTCACGGGCGCCGCCGGCAACTCCTGGATGTTCGAAAACCGGGTCCCCCATGTGTTGGACGCGGACGAGACGCCGCGCTCGGCGGTGGACATCTTCGTCAAGGACCTCGGCTTGGTGGGGGACTTGGCGCGATCGGTGGCCTTCCCGACTCCGCTGGCGGCCCAGGCGCACCAACTCTTCGTGTCCGCCCGGGCGCAAGGCCACGGCGGCAAGGACGACGCCTTCGTCATCCGCGCTTACCAAGCCTTAAGTGGCATCCGGTTGCCGGGGGAGGAGTGAGGACCGCCTACCGGTCCTGACCGACCTGGCAAAAACTCTCTTGCGCTCAAGTTCACTATTTGTTCTTATCTTCGGCATGGAGATCCGAGCCATGTCCGAACACAGCATTGCAATACCCCCTCCACCCCGCCAGCGCTTGCCCGTGATCAGGGTGGCGCTCCTTTCCCAGGCCGAGGCGCGTCCGATGTCGGAGCTGCGGGAGGCTTGCCTCGTGGGCGGGTTCGCCTTGGCGTTTTGTTGGCTGATGGCGGAACTGGCGATCGCCTTCGGCGTGCGCTGACCGCTCGTCGGTCGGCCGGGGGCATGACCTCCGACATCACGGCACTCGTCCTCGGTCGGTTAGCTGTCCTGGCGGGCCGGTTTTCTCGATCTGGGGTGCGGATACGTTAAACGGAATGTAATCAGGGGTTGATCTAGAGGTTGCGTGTAGGCAATAAGTCGGTATCCGATCGCGATCTTGTGAGGAGATCGAGGTCGGATCGTTTGTCCTGCAACGACCTCGAGGTGCCCTGTGGATCTGAATGTTCTCATCCGTGGCCAGTCCAACGCGCTGCTGTTCGCCGACCGCGGCGGGACGTGGGCGTTGGAGCAAGGGCTGGAAGCCCGGCTCGGCGTGGACGTCCACCTGCTCGCGGAGTGGGGCACGGACAGCAGCACCATCCACAGCGCCACCGCCTTCATGAGTTGGGACACGGACGGGCAGCAGGCGTCCTTGCTGCGGCACATCAACGAACTGCCGGCGGACATCAAGGACAACCCGACCGCCACGGTTTGGATGCACAACGAGTACGACCAGCAGGGCAGCTTCAGCGCGGAGCAGTGGCTGCAGGAGGTCCGGACCGACGCGGCCTACGTGCGCAGCGCGCTGGGTCAGGACGCCGGCACCACGCCCTACACCTTCGTGCCCATTCGCTACCCCTACGGCGGCAACTTCGGGCCGATCGGGGAGGGCATGGCGGCGCTTGACGCCGACCCGGCCTTCAACGCCGACATCTCCTGGGCGGCGCAGTCCCTCGCCATGGACGGCGACGGTTGGGCCAACAGCAGCCACATGGGCAACGCCGACGCCGTGAAGCTCGGCGAGAGCTTGGCCGCGAGCATGGCCGAAACCCTGCGCCCGCTGGCGAATGGCTCGGCGCCCACGCCCACGCCCGCGCCGGTCCCCGTGGTCCAACCCCCGGCTCCTGCGCAGCTCGAGGCCGGCAGCGGCCCGGACGCGCTGGTGCTCAAGATCAGCCAGGACGCTTACCAGGGCCCGGCGCAGTACACCGTCAGCGTGGACGGCAAGCAGGTGGGCGAGACCTTCACCGCCTCCGCTTGGCACGGCGCCGCGCAGTCCGACACCCTGACGCTGAAGGGCGACTGGGCGGCCGGGGCGCACGACGTCGAGGTCCGCTTCCTCAACGACGCCTACGGCGGCTCCGCGACGGCCGACCGCAACCTGCACCTGGACGGCGCCACCTACAACGGCCAGGTGGTGGCGGGCGCCGCGGCGTCGCTCTACGACGCGGGCACCAAGGGGTTCTCCTTCACCGAGGCCGCCC
>CADCTL010000065.1 GCA_902805625.1 uncultured Acetobacteraceae bacterium | reverse complement strand
GCTCGGCGGGCGCGTTGTTGATGGCGTCGACGCCACGCCGACCAATGGAGCACGGCAGCCGGTCCGGGTGGTCGGTCCCAGACGAGGCGCCAGAGCAGGCGCCTCACCTCGGGCACGGTCAGCGGCAGCAACTCGGCGGCGAGGTCGTGCTCGTCCGCTCCCCCCGAGTGCGGCCTTGCGCAGCGCGGCGAGATAGGCGTGCGCCAGCATGGCGAGCGTGACGTGCCGGTGCCAGCCGGTCCAGGAGCGCACCTCGTACTCGTCGAGCCCGACCTCGCCCTTGGCCGCCTCGAAGCAGCCCTCGATGGCCCAGCGCGTGCCGGCGACCCGCACCAGCCGGGCGAGCGTGGTCCCCTCCGGCGCGTGGGTCAGGTAAAAGGCGAGGTCGTCCGGCTTGGCCGGGCTGCGCCGGACCAGCAGGCCCATGCGCCAGCCCGGGGCGGCGCCCCGGTAGGGCAGGTAGGCCCAGTCGTACAAGCGCGGCCCCTTGGCCCCTTCGCCCGCGCGCAAACGGCGCCAGCCATCCGCCGGGACCTTGGCCAGCCAGTTCTCGACGGGGACGAAGCCGAGCCGCTGCCCGGAGGTGACGGCGAGCACGTAGCCGCGCTGCCGCGCCTCGAGGCGGCGCCGGATGCGGTGGTCCGCCCCGTACACGCTGTCCCCGGCCACCCAGGCGAAGGGCACGCCGGCCTCCAGGGCGCGATCCAGCATCGCCAGCCCGAGCTGCGGCTTGGTGGTGAGGGCGGCGTCGTCCGGGATCCCCGCCGCGGCGCACCGGGCCGCGTCGCGGGTCCAGCGCCCGGGCAGGTAGAGGGCGCGGTCGATCAGCGCCCGCCCGTGGCGGCCGGCGTAGCCCAGGAACACGCCGACCTGGCAGTTCTCGATGCGCCCCGCCGTGCCGCTGTACTGGCGCTGCACCCCGGCCGACTTGTCGCCCTTCTTGAGGAAGCCGGTCTCGTCCAGCACCAGCACCGCCTCCGGGTCGCCCAGGTGCTCGGCCACGTAGGCGCGCAGGTCGTCGCGGACCGCGTCGGCGTCCCAGCGCGTGCGCGACAGGAAGTCCTGCACGCCGTCCGGCGCCGCGTCGCCCGCCGCCTCGGCCAGCTGCCAGCCGTTCTTGCGCTCCAAGGGCGCCAGCAGCCCGCGCAGGTAGGCCAGGGCCCGCCGCCGCGGCTCCGCCCGGCCGAAGCGAGGCGCGATCCGGTGCGCCAACTCCTCCAGCCCCTGCGCCCAGCTTTCGGCACCCGCGATCGTCGGCATGGCCCGCGCCCCTCGGATGCAGGCCAAACGCTCAACCCCGGCTGTAGTACTAGGGCGCGCGCGCATGGCGCATCGGGGTGCGTTGTGCGAGGAGGTCGCCGGGATCCGGAGATGATGCCGCATGGCCGGGCAAGCGCTCGCCACCGTCGCCACCGTGTTCGACGACGTACTGAGCCTCGTCGGCGTGCCCACCGGGACCGCGACCCAACTCCTGCAATCTGTCCTCCGGCGACGAATGGAAGCGGCCCGCGACATCTTCCTGGACGAGATGCGCCACGGCGAGAAGACGATGGACGCGGACGAAGTGGAGGAGGCGGTCACCGTCGTCCACCGCTACCTACGCGCGGCGCAGGAGGGATCGGCCCGCGCGAACCTGCGCGTGGTGGCAAGGGTCATCGACGGCCAAGCCCGTCGCGGCCGGATCAGCGCCGATGAATTCCTCCCCTACGCCTCCATCCTCGCCACCCTGCGGGAGGCGGAAGTCGTCCTGCTCGGCGGCCCGCCAGCCTCAACCCTCGTCGTCCGGGATGTCCGATGGGGCCTCGCGCGCGACCAACGCCCGCGGGGCCGGAAAGCCCAAGGCCCGCCGCCATCATCCGCGCGAGGCGGGCTCTGCGCCCTCGTGCCTCAGGATGTTGCCTTCAACGGCGAAGAAGCAAAGCAGCCAAAGCGCCGCGTCGAAGCCGTTCAGCGGTTCGCCCGTAGCCGTCCACCAAAGCGCCAGAGCGGCCAGCCCCGCGTACAGCACTCCCCTGGCCGCTTGCCGCGCTCGGTGCGCGCGTAGGCGCACGGCATCGGGCTGGGAGCGGGACCCCTCCCCGGATGGACGGGCGGGGCCGCCGGGCGGCGTCAGGCGATGAACACGTCCTGCTGCGGAAGGGCGGAGACCAGGGAGGCGGCTTGATCGTCGAACACGAGCACGCCGTCTGTCGAAGTGCCCGCGGGGGCGGTCTGGATGTCCACCACCTCCGATCCCACGGGCAGGTCCTCGCCGACGACCCTCACCGTCCGGACCTCATCGTCCGGGGTGCGGATTTGGACGAAGCTGAAAGAAGAGTCGTCGCCCAAGCCGGTGTCGGTGTCGGTGTCGGTGCCACCGACGCTCGCGGTTTGTGTGCCGGTGCTCGCCGTGTCCGCCCCTGTGCCGGTCGAGTTTTCCACGGTCTGCGTGCCGGTGGTGGTGTCGGTCCCGGACGTTGTTCCGGCCGCGGTTTGCGTGCCGGTGGTGTCGTCCGTGCCCTGTTGCGTGCCGGTCCCTGTCTGCGTCGTGTCGGTCCCGGACGTTGTTCCGGCCGCGGTTTGCGTGCCGGTGGGCTGGCTTCCCGTCTGCGTCCCCGTGGGTTGCGCGCCGGTCGCGGAGGTGTCGGCCCCGGTCGCGGTCTGCGTGCCCGTTCCCGTGCCGGTGGTTCCCGTCCCATCGACGGTCGGGGTCGTCGTGCCCGTGCCCGGCTGGGTGCCCGTGCCCGGCTGGGTGCCCGTGCCCGGCTGGGTGCCCGTGCCCGGCTGGGTGCCCGTGCCCGGCTGGGTGCCCGTGCCCGGCT
>CADCTL010000064.1 GCA_902805625.1 uncultured Acetobacteraceae bacterium | reverse complement strand
GGACGACTGGAGGCCCGCGGCACCTTCGAGTTCACCGGCGGGACCGGGCGCTACCAGGGCATCGCCGGCCGTGGCGACTTCCGCATCGGGTGGCTCAGCGAAACCGCGGCCTGGGACGAGCTCCGCGGCGAGTACCGCATTCCCACCGCCGCTGCCGCGGCGGGCTCGGGCGCGGCGGCGCCGGCCACGACCATGGGCGGCGGCAGCGCCAACAGGTAGCCGGCCGGCCTGCAAGGCGGCGCCGGGACTGTGACGCCGGGACTGTGACGCCAGGGCAGTGCCGGCGGAGGCGGCGGCGGGTCGGACTGCGGCGCGGCGGCAGGTGCGCGCGATGCGGAAATGGGGCCGCCGCCCCTAGGCTCCGCGCCGCTCCCCGCCCCGGCTTGCCATCGCCCTGCCGCGCGCGGAACATCGCCCGACACGAAGCAGGGAGGAGCGGCATGGCCGCCACGGCACCGCTGGGCCTCATCGGCCTGGGCATGATGGGCCTGCCCATGGCGCGCTGCCTGCTACGCCACGGCCGCGCCCTCCTGGCCTGCGACCCGAACCCCGCCGCGCGCGACGCGCTGGCGGAGGGCGTGGAGCCCGGTACGGTTCGCTTCGCCGGAACGCCGGCGGAGGTCGCCGAAGAAGCCGAATTCGTCATCCTCGTGCTGCCGGACAGCAAGGTCGTCGCGCACGTCGTGGAAGGGCCCGGCGGCCTGCTGCCGGCGCTGCGGCCCGGCCACCTCGTCGTGGACATGGGCTCCTCGCTCCCCGCCGAAACGCGCCGCTTGGCCGACGCCGCCGCCGGGCGTGGCGCCGCCTTTCTCGACGCGCCGGTCTCGGGCGGCGTGGCCAAGGCGCGCGAGGGAACGCTGGCCATCATGCTCGGCGGCGAGGACGGCCCCTGCGCCCGCGCCGAACCCGTGCTGCGCGAGATGGGCAGCCCGCCGATCCGCACCGGCCCGGTCGGCAGCGCCCACGCCATGAAGGCGCTCAACAACTACGTCTACGCCGCCGGGCTCCTGGCCGCGGCGGAGGCCGTCCACATGGCCGACGCCCTCGGCCTCGACACGGCGGTGTTCACCGACGTGCTGAACGCCTCCTCCGGCCGCAACGTCGCCACGGAAACCAAGCTGAAGAGCGACGTGCTCACCGGCCGCTACGGCGCCGGCTTCCAGCTCGGCCTGATGCGGAAGGACCTGGAAACCGCCGGCGCGGTCGCCGCCGAAACCGGCTTCGACGCCCCCGGCCTCGCGCTGTGCCGCGGCCTCTGGGCCGAAGCGGTGGCGAGCCTCGGGCCGCGCGTGGACAACCTGGAGATCCACCGCTTCCTCGGCCAACGGCGGGAGGACGCGCGATGAACACGACACGCCGCGCGGCGCTCGGCGCCGCGCCCGCCCTGCTCGCCGCGGCGCCGAGCCTCCGCGCGCAAGGCTCCTGGCCCGACCGCCCCATCCGCCTCGTCGTCGCCTTCCCCGCCGGCAGCGTCACCGACACGCTGATGCGCCACCTGGCCGAACCGCTCGGCCGCGAACTCGGGCAGCCGGTGATCGTGGACAACCGCCCCGGCGGCAACGGCGCCATCGGCACCGAGTCCGCCGCGCGCGCCGCGCCGGACGGGCACACCTGGTGCGTGCTGAGCACCACCAACGGCGCGGTCAACACCTACACCATCCGCCGCCTGCCCTACGACCCGCTGAAGGACTTCGCGCCGATCGGCTTCATCGCCGACACGGCCTACATCCTGGTGGTGCCCGCCGCCCACCCGGCGCGCGACCTCCGCGGGCTGTTCGACCTCGCCCGCCAACGCCCAGGCCAGCTCACCTACAGCCACGGCAACTCCTCCGCCCACATCGCCTCGGCGACGATGGCGCGCATGGCCGGCGTGCAGATGGAGGCGGTGCCCTACCGCGGTGGCCCGGAAGCCCTGACGGACGTCATCGCCGGCCGCATCGACAGCACCTTCACCGACTACCCCGCCGGCATGCCCCAGATCCGCGAAGGCAAGCTGCGCCCGCTCGCCGTGACCACGGCGCAGGGCTTCCCGCTGACGCCCGACGTCCCGCCCGTGGCCGCCGTGCTGCCCGGCTTCGACCAGTCCGCCTGGTTCGGCATGGCGGTGCCGGCCGCGACGCCCGCCCCGGTCATCGCCCGCGCCAACGCCGCCATGAACAAGGTGCTGGCCTCGCCCGAACTGGCCGAACGCGTCGGCCGCCTCGGCTACACCCCGCGCCCCACGGAGCCGGAGTGGTTCCGCGAATACCTGCGCGGGCAGATCGAGACGCTGGGCCGGCAGGCGCGGGAAGCAGGGTTGGAGCAGTCGGGGTAGGGGAAGGGGGCGGGCTGTCGGGCCGAACGATCGACTCCGATATTGACGAGCGGCACCGCGTAAGGCTTATATTCCTATTGCCTGGGCTTTGGTCGCCAGATGGCAAGCCTAGGTCGCGGGGCTGGGCGTCGGACGAGGAGCCTTGCTTATGCAGCCGCTTTCAAACGTCCCGAACGTGGGCCACGTCGATTTTGCCTTGTGGCGCGATTCAGACACTCCGTTCGAGAAGCGCGCGAGGCTCGCGCCGTACTGCATCGACGCCATAGCGTCGTCGTCCCAGCTGGACGCGTCACTGCTGCGACTCTTTATACAACTCATGGGTGGATCGCAGCATGTAGCTGCACGGATGTTTCTCGCTCTAAATACCCGCGCGCCAAAAAATGCTGCTATAACAGCAGTTGCCAAAACAACGCTGTCATTATGGCATTTTGAAGCCTTCAAGGTTATTGCGAATTCAAGCAAAGCGGTAGCTGCTCAACCCGGAGCGAGGACGGACT
>CADCTL010000063.1 GCA_902805625.1 uncultured Acetobacteraceae bacterium | reverse complement strand
CAGTTCCGCGAGGGTCTCGACGGCGGTCCGGGCGGGCAGGTTCGACAGGTGGTATTTGGTCTCGCCCGAGGCGCTGCGCCCGCCCACCAGCCAGACCTCCTCGCCGGGCAGGTGCATGCCGGTGCGGACCGCCTCGCCGTCGGCCACGCGCACGCGCAGCGCCGCGAACTCGGCGGCCAACGGACCCTTGGTGCCGCGCCGCCACGCGACGCGCCGCCACTCGGCGCCGGACAGCAGCCTCCCCGCCGGGACCGCGCGCCCCGGCGCGCCTGTGCTGGCTTGCGACCGGTACACAAAGTCCGCTTCCCGCCCTAAGCGGCTGTCGGTGCGGCGCGCTGAGGAGGGGGTTGCGCCGCGACCAGCGCGGACGTGAACCGGTGCAGCGCACGGGACAGCCCGCCAGCGCGCGCCGGAGGCAGCGCGGGGACGGCTCAGCGACCCGGCGCATCCCGGACGAGCCGAACGAAGGCGCCGACGAGCCCGAGCGTGGATTCGGCGCTCGCGGGCAGCCGGTCCGGGGGTAGGGTCAGGCTGTCCAACAAGCGCCCCTCGACCGTGTAGGCGGTGAGCTCCAGGCCTTCCCCGATGATCTCGGGACGGCACACCACATCCAGGCCTCCGGCCTCGCGCCGGGCAGCCTCGACGAACGCCCGGATCTCGTCGATCCCTTCCACCTGGCAGCCCGCCTCGTCCAGGAAGTCGGCGATCCCGCCGTCCACCTCGGACAGCGGCACCAGGTCCAGCGGCACGCATCCCCCGTGTTCCGCGGCGACCCGGCTGCGCCAGCTATCGAAGGCCCGGGCCCGGCCGCGCTCCTCGGGCGTCTCGTCCTCCTCGGGCGCCTCCTCCGGGAGGCCGTCCTCGGCCTCGATGACGTCCCAGATCGGAATGGTCCAGTCCACCCGGACGCCGACCAGCACCCCGAAGCCGCGGCGTGCGAGCTCGTCGGTGTCGCCCGGCGGCAGGTCCCGCGGCTCCCGGTCGGCCACGAGGTCGAGCAGGACACGCCGCGTGGCCACGGGCGACAACTCCGCGACGGCATCGGGCGACCTCCAGCCCGGCAGGAAGCGCAGCTCCTCCTCCGGGGCGAGGCCGCCGGAGGCGATCAGCCCGTCCGCCAGCGCCACGGCATCCGGGACGGCGCCAGGCGACAGTGCGACCGGCAACGCGACCAGCTCGGCCCAGCCGGATGGGCCGACCGCCGCGCCCTCGGCGACCGCGAGCATGCCGGCCCGCAGCTCGGCCGCGTTCTCATCGCTCTGCCGCGCGCGGACCTTCCGGACCGCGAGGTCGAGCACGTCGCCCCGGCCCGCCTCGATCAGCGCGCCCGCCAGGGCGTCGAACCCGCCGCTCTCTCCGTCCTCTTGGGCGACAAGCAGCGCGTCGGCCGTCGGTCCGGGGGCGGGCGGAAAACGCGGCGGCGGCTCCGGAGGTGGCGCCGTCAGGCCGAGTGCGCGCAGCGCTCCGGCGCCCCGGAGCAGGCGGCCGCGGTCCACCCAGGTCCGACGCACCTCGGGTCCGTCCTGGCGCCCGGCGAGCCAGCGCCGGAACGCGCCGCGGTCGGCGCGCTGGACGAACACCTCCACACCCTCCTCCGACATCGCCCTGCCGACGGCCCTGGCGACCGCGTTCGCCGTTTCCACGTCGGCGTCGCCAGGGCGGATCGTGTCCAGGGTGTCGGCGTCGGGGTAGATCGTGAGGAGAATGCCATCGAGGTCGGGCGCGACCGCGCGGGCGAGTTCCGCGGCGGCCTCGACCGGGTCGTCCGCGCCGTCATCCATCCCCTGCATGTCCGCATCCTCCGATGCCCGGTTATGGTCCCGGGCCGCGCCCCGCTCAACGCGGCGCAGTCGCTGGGCGTGCCCACGCCGGCGGGCGGCGCCGGTCGCGGCCACGCGGGCGGCCTGCGGGCCCGGGACAGGGCCAGCGGCGGCCAGCCGGGCTCTCATCCTTCTCCACGGCGGAAATACCCGCTGGGCGGCGGTCATCCGGGGTCAGTCGAGCGGCTTGGCGAATTCTTCGGACAGGGACGACGCGGCCCGCGGCTCCGGACGTGCGATGTGGTCCCCCGGCCCGATCCGACGCCGCGCCGTGCCGACCCACGTTGCCAGCAGATGAGCAGCGAATCAGCCGGCCTTTGTCACGCGCTCCGCACGCGAAGGGTCGCAGGTCCAATCCCAGCCGCGCCCATTCCCACCGGCTTCCCACCACTATTGCGCTTCGTCATTCCCCGCGCGCCGTCGCATGCGGCGCCAGCCAGCCCATGCTCGCGTCCGGCTCCGCGTCCGTGCTCGGCAGGTAGGGCTTCACGTCGAGCAGCGGCGTGCCGTCCACGCAGTCGAGGAAGCGCACCAGCAGCGCGCCGTCGCCGTCCCGCCCGTCGAGGGCGACCACCGACAGGCCGATCGGATTGGGCCGCGCCGGCCCGCGTGTGGCGAAGACGCCGCGGGGCGCGGGATCGAAGGGCGGGCGGAACACCAAGCGCGCCGGGCCCGCCTCGTGCAGCCAGTAGACCAGGATCAGGTGCGAGAAGCCTTCGATCCCCTCCAGGCCGGTCAGGAACTCGTCGCGCAGCACGACGCGGCAGACGGGCGCGGGGCTGAGCTGGCGCCCATTGCGCGGGCATTCCCCGGGCGTGGCCCAAGGCGTGCGGATCGTGCCGATGGGGCGGAAGCCCGTCGCCATGGTGATGCCGCCTTGGTCGCCGCCCGGACGATCAGTTCCCCGCGGCCGCCGACACGATCCCCGTCCAATCCTGCGGCCGGACGCGGGCGACGGCGCGGAAGCCGGGCGCCTCGCCGGGCATCGGACGAAACGCGGCGACCTCTCCCTCTGCCAGGTCGGCGAAAGCGGGCCCGGCCGCGTCGGCGAGGTTGGGCCGGTGCGCCACGATGAGCGTGCTGCGTCCCGACGGGGGGACTTGGCGGAGCATCGCGCGCACGGCTTCGGCCTGGGGCGAGTTCGGGCCGGACGCCGCCATCCGCCCGCCGTCGTTCAGCGCGCCGTCCGCCTCTGCCACCGCCGTGAGTTCCATGAGGACGGCCGTGTCGCGGGCGCGGCAGTATTCGCTGGTGACCGCCCGGTCGAGCGCGGCGCCGGCCGCCCGCAGCGCGGCGCCGACCGCGGCCGCCGTGCGGCGCCCCGCTTCGCTCAGGTTGCGCTGCGTCGCGCAATCGGCGAAGTCGAGCGGGTCGGCATCGGCCTGGGCGCGCTCGGTTTCGGGGTGGCGCATGTAAAGGACGAGGCCGCCTCCGCGGAACGCCGCGGCCAGATCGTGCGGGGCCATCGCCCTCGGGGCCTCGGTGGAGCGAGCGGCGGGAACGGCGCCGGCGAGAATGGCGGCAGCAACGAGGGCGGTGCGCAGCATCGGGCGTCCTCTTCGGCCACGACCACCGCCGCCCAGCAGCGGCGGAGAAGCGTGGGAGCATACAATCGCGCGGTGGACGCTCGCATCCCAGGTGCGTGACCTTGGCCACGGCACCGCGCCGGAACCCTCGCCTCGGCTTCGGCCGCGGGCCGAGCGGTGCGGCGCCCCGGACCTACCCCGCCCGGCGCGCCGCACCGCTGGCGAACAGCGCCGCGATCTCCGCCTCTGCGTAGCCGGCCTCGCGCAGGACCTCCTCCCCGTGCTCGCCGAGCCGCGGCGCCGGGCGCGGCGCCGCGGCTTCGGTCGCGGAGAAGCGCGCGGCCGGCGCCATGCGGACCAAGCGGCCCTCGGTCGGGTGCTCCTCGGTTGCGAAGAAGCCCGAGGCCGCCAAGTGCGGGTCGCGCACGATGCTGTCCAGCGTGTGGACCGGCGCCACGGGCAGGTCCGCCTCTTCCAGGATTTTGACCCACTCCGCCGTGTCCCGCTCCGCGAAGACGCGCTCCACCATGGCGAGGATGGCGTCGATGTTCTCCGTGCGGGTGGCATGGGACGCGAAGCGCGGGTCCTCGGACACCAGATCGGGCAGGCCCGCCGCCGCGCAGAAGTCCCGCCACTGCCGATCGTTGTAGATCATGGTGCAGACGTGTCCGTCCCGCGTGCGGTAGGGCCGCCGGCCCGGCGACAGCAGCCGCGCGTACCCGCCGGCGTCCAGCGGCGCGTCGAACACGCGCCCGCCGAGGTGGTCGCCCAACACGAAGCCCGCCATGGTCTCGAACATCGGCACTTCGACCCGCTGCCCCTCGCCCGTGCGCTCCCGGTGCAGCAGCGCGGCGTTGATGGCGCCCACGGCGGCGAGGCCCGTGATGCGATCCGCCATGGCCAGCGGCACGTAACGCGGCGCCTCATCCTCTCCCGTCCCGCGCCCGTTCAGCGCGGCGATGCCGGTGGCGCCCTGCATCAGGTCGTCGTAGGCGGGCTGGGCGGCGTAGGGACCGTCCTGCCCGTAGCCGAGCACGCTGGCGTAGACGATGCGGGGATTGGCGGCGCGCACCGCCTCGTGGTCCAGCCCCAGCCGCGCCATGGCGCGCGGCCGGATGTTCGTCACCAGCACGTCCGCGTTCCGCGCCAAGCGCAGCAGCGCGTCCCGCCCTTCCGGCCGCTTCAGGTCGAGGGCGATCGAGCGCTTGCCGCGGTTCACGGTGAGGAACATGCAGCCCATGCCTGGGTGGCGCGCCGGGCCGATCAGCCGCACCACGTCGCCCTCGGGCGCTTCGACCTTCAGCACGTCCGCGCCCATCTCGGCGAGCACCTGGGTGCAGTAGGGGCCGACCAGCACCGTCGTGAGATCCAACACCCGCACGCCCGCGAGCGGTCCGGCCATGCGCTCCTCCCTCCCGCCGTGCGTGCTCGGTGCGGCCCGGCAGGCTGGTTGAGCATGGATCGGCGGCCGGGGCCACGGCGCGGCGCCTCGCTGCGGGGTTCTTCCGGCGCGGAAGCAACCATTTCTTAACAAATCAGAACGAATAATCTGCACCGTTGCGGTATCGTGAGTGTGTGCTGGTCGAGGCTCGTTTCATGGGAACAGCCCTTGCCCGGCACATCCAAAAAGGAGATTAATGCGTCGCAACAATACACGCTGTAGGATCATCATGAAAAGCATGCTCCAAAGCCCCTCCTTCCTGCCCTCCTGCATCCTCGCCGGGGTCGCCCTTACCTTCTTCGTGCTGGTTTCCGCCTTGCCGCCTGAGCAAGGCTTCGGGCTGATCTTCGGGTCGGCGGTGGCGGTCGGCCTCGTTCTCGCGCGTCTGCGTCGGCAAGTGGCCGAGGGCAGCGAGCCCGTGTCGCGTCTCAGCGTCAGAAGCTAGCGGAGGCTCCGCGGCCGTCGCCCCAGGGCTGGAGCGGCGGACCGGTGCGGTTCGGGCGAGGCACTCGCCGCGCCCACGGCTCCATTGAACCGGGCTGCCGCCTCCCGGTTCGCCTCCTCGCCGCACGCCGCGTTCCAGCATGGCGAACTTGCTTCCGCCGCAGTGAACGCGGCGCGCCGCAGAACCGCCGCCGGTGCTCCCCGCGTCGTCCGCGGCCGCCAGCGTCCGCGCCTGTCGCCCTGAACAGCAGCGCCGCGGCGGGAGCATCGGGCGGATGCAGCGGACCTGGGTCGGAGTTCCCGTCTCTGGTCCTCCGTCGGCCTCCACACGCGCTCAGAGTCGACCGTTACGCCGGAAGCCACGGAGCCGCACCACCCGGTCGAGCCGTGCAGGTTGAGCGTCGGCAATACGATGCGCGACCGTGCAGAACTGGCGGCCGCGCCGCGTCGTTGAAAGGCCGTCACCTTTCACCGGCAGGATTTCAGACATGTTCCTTCGTATCGACAAGCTGCAAACCGAACTGCCTGCCCCGAAGAAGAAGGACCCCAACGCCGCCGCGGCGTTGCAGGAGCTGCTCGGCGGCAAGTACGGCGAAATGTCCACCCTCGGGAACTACATGTTCCAGAGCTTCAATTTCCGCTCCAAATCGAAGCTGCGGCCGTTCTACAGCCTCGTCGCCGCCATCACCGCGGAAGAGCTGGGTCACGTCGAGCTGGTCAGCAACGGCGTCGCCATGCTGGCCAACGGGCCGGACTCCGAGGGCGACGAAACCGGCGGCGCCGACATCACCGGCGCGCCCATGGAGGAGATGAAAAACATCGGCCTCCCCGCGTCCTTCCTGTCGCACGGCGGCGGCGCGGTGCCGATCGATTCCAACGGGCTGTCGTGGAACAAGGACTTCGTCACGACGACGGGCAACGTCATCTTCGACCTGCTGCACAACTTCCACCTCGAATGCGGCGCGCGCCTCCACAAGCTGCGCGTGTACGAGACCCTGTCGGACCCGACCGGGCGCGAAGTCTGCGGCTACCTGCTGGTTCGCGGCTCCGTCCACGCCCACGCCTACGCGTTGGCGCTCAAGAAGATCACCGGCGCCGACATCACCAAGATCCTGCCCACGCCGAACATCCCGCTGAGCAAGATCCCGGAATCGCAGAAGTACCTGGAGGAAGGCTCGCACCGCCGGCTCTACCGCTTCAGCCCGAACGATTACGCCGAGATGGCCGGCATTTGGGGCAACGGCGAGAAGGCGCTGCCGACCGACCCGCCGGGCGAGCTCGAGGTGGTGGACGGCATGCCCGAAGGCGGCAAGATCCACGACCTCACCGGCATGGCCTCCGCCTTCACGCCCGACTACGCGCCGGAGGAGATGTTCGAGGTGGCGCAGAAGCTCTACAAGATGTCGCGCTGACGCGCGGCGGGCGGGGAGCGCGGCGCTCCCCGCCCATTGGCTAACGCTGCAATGCCTGCACGATCTCCTGCGTGACCTTCTTGGCGTCGCCGAAGAGCATCATGGTGTTCGGCCGGAAGAACAGCTCGTTGTCCACCCCGGCGTAGCCGCTCGACATGCCGCGCTTGACGAAGAACACCGTCTTCGCCCGCTCCACGTCCAGGATCGGCATGCCGTAGATCGGGCTCGCCTTGTCCGTCTTGGCGGCCGGGTTGGTCACGTCGTTGGCGCCGATCACGTAGGCCACGTCGGCCTCCGCGAACTCCGGGTTGATCTCCTCCAGCTCCTTGACGTCTTCGTAGGGCACGTTGGCCTCGGCCAGCAGCACGTTCATGTGGCCGGGCATCCGGCCGGCGACGGGGTGGATGGCGTACTCCACCTCCGCCCCTTCCTTCTTCAAGAGGTCGCCCATCTCGCGCAGCACCTGCTGCGCCTGCGCCACCGCCATGCCGTAACCAGGCACGACGATGATCTTGCCCGCGTTCTTCATGATGTAGGCCGCGTCCTCCGGGCTGCCGGCCTTCACCGGGCCGCGGTCGCCCGCGTCGCCGCCGGCCGCGCCCGCCGCGCTGGAGTCCGTGCCCCAGCCGCCCAGCAGCACGTTGATGATGGAGCGGTTCATCCCCTTGCACATGATGTAGGACAGGATCGCGCCCGAGGCGCCGACCAGCGCGCCCGTCACGATCAACAGCAGGTTGCCGAGGGTGAAGCCGATCCCCGCCGCCGCCCAGCCGGAGTAGCTGTTCAGCATGGAGACGACCACCGGCATGTCCGCGCCGCCGATCGGGATGATGAGCAGGAAGCCCAGCGCGAAGGCCAGCAGCGCGATCAGCCAGAACAGCGCGTCGGCGCCGGATGACACGAACGCCACCACCAGCGCCACCAGCAGGATGCCCAGGCCCAGGTTCAGCCAGTGCTGGTAGGGGAAGGTGATCGGCGCCCCGCTCATCAGCGCCTGCAGCTTGGCGAAGGCGATGACGGAGCCGGAGAAGGTGATGGCGCCGATGGCGAGCCCCAGCGACATCTCCACCAACGACCCGCCGTGGATGTGGTCGCGCGTGCCGATGCCGAAGCTCTCCGGCGCGTAGAAGGCCGCCGCCGCCACGAACACGGCCGCCATGCCCACCAGCGAGTGGAACGCGGCCACGAGCTGCGGCAACGCCGTCATCTGGATGCGCGTGGCGATGTAGGCGCCGACGCCGCCGCCGATGGCGAGCCCGAGCAGGATCAGCCCGATCCCGCCGAAGTCCATGCCCGGCCGCAGCAGGGTCGCCACCACGGCGATCCCCATGCCGACCATGCCGTAGAGGTTGCCCTGCCGGCTGGTTTCGGGGTGCGACAGGCCGCGCAGCGCCAAGATGAACAGCACGGCCGCCACGAGGTAGGCGAGGGTGGAGAGGGTGGCCGCCATCGGCTCAGGCCCTCTTCTTGCCGCTGAACATCGCCAGCATCCTGCGCGTGACGATGAAGCCGCCGAAGATGTTCACCGCCGCGAGCATGGCGGCCAGGAAGCCGAAGACCCGCGCCGCGACGCTCTCGCCCAGGCCCGTCGCCAGGATGGCGCCCACCACGATCACGGAGGACACGGCGTTGGTCACGCCCATCAGCGGCGAGTGCAGCGCCGGCGTCACGTTCCAGACCACGTAGTAGCCGACGAAGCAGGCGAGCAGGAAGATGGTCAGCAGGAACAAGAAAGGCTCGGCCGACGCGGCGGCGCCCTCCACCGCAGGCGCGCTCCGGGCGGCGAGGTCGCGCGCCTGCTGCGCCAGGATCATCGCGTGCTCGGCCGCGCGCTGCGCCTGGTTGGCCAGGTCCGTGGGATTCATCGGTTACTCTCTCCTCAAGCGGCCTTGGCCTGCGTCAGCGACGGATGCACGACCTGACCGCCGCGCGTGAGCATGACGCCGCGCACGATGTCGTCCTCGGCCGACAGCTTCGGCGCGCCGGCCTCCTTGTCCCAGAAGGTGGTCAGGAAGGTGAGCAGGTTGCGCGCGTAGAGCTGGGAGGCGGCGGCGGGGATGCGGCCGGGCCAGTTGGAGAAGCCGAGGATGCGGACACCGTTCGGCGTCACCACCTCCTCGCCCGGCTTGGTCAGCGCGCAGTTGCCGCCGGAGTCGGCCGCGATGTCCACGATCACGGAGCCGGGCTTCATGCTCTCCACCATCGGCGCGGAGACCAGCGTGGGCGCCTTGCGGCCCTGCACCAGCGCCGTGCAGACCACGATGTCGAACTTCTTGATGGCGTCCGCCACCACTTCGGCCTGCTTGGCCAGGAAGGCGGCGCTCATCGGCTTGGCGTAGCCGCCGGCGGTCTGCGCCGCGCGGCTTTCCTCGTCCTCGTGGCCGATGAAGGCCGCGCCGAGCGACTTGATCTCCTCCTTGGCCGCCGGCCGCACGTCGGTCGCGGACACGCGCCCGCCCAGGCGTCGCGCGGTGGCGATGGCCTGCAAGCCCGCGACGCCCGCGCCCATGACGAAGACGGTCGCCGCCGGGATGGTGCCCGCGGCCGTCATCAGCATGGGGAAGCCGCGGTCGAAGGCGGCGGCCGCCTCGATCACCGCGCGGTAGCCCGCGAGGTTCGCCTGGGAGGAGAGGATGTCCATGGACTGCGCGCGCGTGGTGCGCGGCAGCAGCTCCATCGAGCCGGCGTCCACGCCGCGTTCGGCGTAGGCGACAGCGTGTTCCGTGCCGAGCTGGCCGAGCAGCAGGGCGCCGCGCGGCAGCATCGAAAGCTCGTCCACCTCGCCCTCGCCGGCCGCCATCGCACCGCGCACCTTCAGCACGATGCCCGCGCCGTCCAACGCCGCCCTGGCGTCCGGCGCGATCTCCGCGCCCGCTTCGGCGAAGGCCGCGTCCGGGATGCCGGCGGACAGGCCGGCGCCCGCCTCCACCGCCACCGTCAAGCCCAGGGCCTTGTACTTCTTGACCGTCTCCGGCGTGGCCGCGACGCGCGTCTCGGCCGGCCGGCGTTCCTTCAGGACTGCCAGTCGCATGCAGGATCCCCTCTTCGCGCCGGAGGATGGGCGCGCGGCAGCGGGACGGCAAGCCATCCCCGCGTGGTGTGACGCGCCGCACTTTGCCGTTGCGCCTCCGTGTTCCAGACTTCGCCGCGGCGCGACCCGGAAAGGGAACGGACCATGGCGAGCCTACTCATGCAGGCGATCGGAGTCTTGGCGAGGGTGCCGCCGTTGCAGCCCGTGCTGAACCGCGTCGCCATCAACATCTCCGTGGGGCGCGCCCCGGCACGGCCCTACGCGTACTCGCTCTGGTCGCCCGATCGGTCGGACCCGCCGGAGCTGCTGGTCACGCCCGCGCCCTACATCACCTGGCCGGGCTTGGTGGACCGCCGCTACACCGGCCGCCACCTGCCGCCCGCGCCGGTCGAGCACGGCGCCCGGTTGCCGGAGGTGGAGCGCGTCGCCGAACTCTTCATGCGCCGCGGCGCCCCGATCCTCTCCACCCGCACCACTGCGCTGTTCTGCTTCTTCGCGCAGTGGTTCACCGACAGCTTCCTCCGCACCGACAAGGACCGGCGGCGCAACACCTCCAACCACGAGATCGACCTCTGCCAAGTCTACGGGCTGGACGAGGACACCAGCGACATCCTGCGGGAGCGCCGGGCCGGCAGGCTCCGCGTCCAGGCCGCCCTACCGACCGGCGTCTTCCCCGCCCGTCTGTTCGACGACGACGGCGCCCTGCGGCCGGAGTTCTCGGGCCTCCCCTACGCCCGCGGCGAACCGGGGAAGCGGATCGTCGATGGCATGTTGCCCATGGTGTTCAAGGACAGCGGCATGCCGCCGGAGGAGCTGGAGCGGCGCAAGCGCCGGCTCTACGCCACCGGGCTGGAGCGCGGCAGCAACACGATACTTTACGCCGCGCTGAACGCCGTCTTCATCCGCGAGCACAACCGCATCTGCGGGATGCTGGCGGCGGCGCACCCTGCCTGGGACGACGACCGGCTGTTCGAGACCGCGCGCAACATCAACATCGTCCAGGCTCTGAAGCTGGTGATCGAGGAGTACATCAACCACCTCGCCGGCCTGCCCTTGCGGTTCCGCCTGGACCAGAAGTTCGCCGAGAAGCAGGGCTGGTACCGCGCCAACCGGATCGCCATCGAGTTCAACCTGCTCTACCGCTGGCACTCGATGATCCCGGACCACCTCGACCTGCCGGGCGGCGGCAGGCTCGGCACCGACGACTACCGCTTCAACAACGGGCGTCTGGAGGAAATCGGCGTCGAACCCCTCATCACGGCCGCGTCGAGCCAACCGGCCGGGCGCGTGGGTTTGCGGAACGTCCCGACCTTCATGTGGAACGCGGAGGTGTCCGCCCTCCGCTTCGCCCGGGATTTCCGGTTGCAATCCTTCAACGCCTACCGCAAGCGCTTCGGCTTGGCCCCCTACCGGGACTGGGACGCGCTGACCGGCGACCCCGAATTGTCGAAGTCGCTCCAGGACCTGTACGGGACGGTGGACCGGCTGGAGTTCTTGGTCGGCCTCTTCGCCGAGAAGCACGACGGCAGTTCCTTCGGCGACCTGTTGCGGACCATGGTGGCGGTGGACGCCTTCAGCCAAGTCTTCACCAACCCGCTGCTTTCGACCGGGTGCCGCGGGCAAGCAGACGCCTTCGGCTCCATCGGCACAGCCATCATCGAGGAGACGAAAGGGCTGGAGGACATCGTGCGCCGCAACGCGCCGAAGGGCGCCGCTCCCGCGGTGGCGAAGTTCGCTCTCCCGCCGCGGCTGAACGGCGGGAACGGGCGGCGCCCTATCACACCGCGACCGCGGGGGTGACAGGGACCTTCGCGTCGCGCAGCGCCGCTGCTTGGTGCTGCGCGACTTGGGCTTCGGAAAAGCCCTCCGTCAGCTCCATGAACAGCCGGTGCCAGTTCACCTGCGCCCGCAGCCGCAGGAACGCGCTGCCCAGGCCGATGGCGGCGCGGTCCATCAACGGGAACTCGCGCGGCACCCGCACGCCGCCGGTGCGCTTCAGCCCTTTGTGGACCTCGCCCGCGATCTTGCGGCCGTAGGCGGGGTCGTCCGTTTCCTGGATCGGCCGCACCCGGTCCTGGATCAGGGGCTCGTAGAGGAAGCGCGCCCAGACGTTCAGCACCTCCATCACCTCGCGCTTCAGGCCCTTGAAGCCCCAGGACTCGTAAGCCGCGACCGCCTTGGCCTCGTCGTTGTCGCGCACCGACTCGAACAACATGATGACGCCGCCGACGAAGTGCGGCGGGAAGACGCGGATGGTGCCGAAGTCGAGCAGGTTGATGCCGTGCCCACCGGGCCCGTCCGTGTCGGACCGCACCTGGTAGTTGCCGAGGTGCGGGTCGCCGTGGATGACGCCGTAGCGGTAGAAGGGCGACCACCACGCCCGGAACAGCGCTTCGGCGTAGGCGTTGCGCTCCGCCTGCGGCGGGTCCTCCTCCAATCGGCGCAGGAGGGGGCGGCCGTCGAGCCACGTCATGGTCAGCAGCCGCCGCGTGCAAAGCTCCTCGACCGGCGTCGGCACGCGCACGCCGGGCACGCCATCCAGCATGATGCCGTAGAGGCGCATCTGCGCGGCTTCGCGCAGGTAGTCCAACTCCTCCCGCATCCGCTCGGCGATCTCGGCGTAGACCTCCTCGTGGTCCAGCGAGGTGTCCATGCGGCGGTAGAGGTTCATGGCGAGCTTGAGCTGGCGCAGGTCCGCGTCCATCACGCTCGGCATGTCCGGGTATTGCAGCTTGCACGCCACCTCCCGCCCGTCCGGCAGGGTGGCGCGGTGGACCTGGCCGAGCGAAGCCGCCGCCGCCGCTTCGCGCCCGAACGTCTTGAAGCGCGACTCCCAGGCCGGCCCCAGCTCGCCCGCCATGCGACGGCGCACGAAGTTCCAGCCCATGGGCGGCGCGTTGGATTGCAGGGCGGCCAACTCCTGCGCGTACTCCTCCGGCAGCGCGTCCGGCACGGTGGACAGGAACTGCGCCACCTTCATCAGCGGGCCTTTCAGCCCGCCGAGTATCGCCTTCAGGTCCTCCGCGTGCGCGGCCTTGTCCGTCCGCAATCCGAGGAAGCGCTGCCCCGCCACGCGCGCCGCGATGCCGCCCACCGCGCCGGAGGTGCGCGCCATCCGGCGGATCTCGCCGAAGAGCGAGGATCCCTCCTGCCGGTCAGACATCCGCGCGCTCGATCTCGTCGATGAAGCCCGAGATCACGTCCAGCCCGCGCTTCCAGAAGCCCGGGTCGGACGCGTCCAGCCCGAACGGCGCCAGCAGTTCCTTGTGCCGCAGCGTGCCGCCCGCGCGCAGCAGGTCGAGGTACTTCCGCTCGAAGTCCGGCACCGCGCCCTCGCGGTACACGCCGTAGAGCGCGTTCACCAAGCAATCCCCGAAGGCGTAGGCGTAGACGTAGAACGGCGTGTGGACGAAGTGCGGGATGTAAGCCCAATACGCGCTGTAGTCCGGCGTGAACTCGAAAGCCGGGCCGAGGCTCTCGCGCTGCACCTCCATCCAGATCTCGCCGATGCGCTCGTGCGCGATCTCGCCCTTGCGGCGCTCGTCGTGCAGCCGCGCCTCGAAGCGGTAGAAGGCGATCTGCCGCACAACCGTGTTCAGCATGTCCTCCACCTTGCCGGCCAGCATGGCGCGGCGGCGGCGCGGATCGGTTTCGGCGTCGAGCAGCCCGCGGAAGGTCATCATCTCGCCGAAAACGCTCGCCGTCTCGGCCAGGGTCAGCGGCGTGCCGCTGAGCAGATAACCCTGCCCTCCCGCGAGCACTTGGTGGACGCCGTGGCCCAGCTCGTGCGCCAAGGTCATCACGTCGCGCGGCTTGCCGTGGTAGTTCAGCAGGAGGTACGGGTGCGCAGAGGGCACCGTCGGGTGCGCGAAGGCGCCGCCCGACTTGCCCGGACGCAGCGCCGCGTCGATCCAGGGCCGGTCGAAGAAGGGCCTCGCCACGGAGGCCAGCTCCTCGGAGAACGCGGCATAGCTACCGATCACGCGCTCGACCGCTTCCGGCCAGGGCACCAAGCGGTCGTCCTCCTCCGGCAAGGGCGCGTTGCGGTCCCAGTGCTGGAGCTTCGGCAGGCCGAGCCACTTGGCCTTCATCGCGTAATAGCGGTGCGACAGGCGAGGGAAGCTCTCCACCACGGCGGCGACCAGGGCGTCCACCACCTCGTCCTCCACCATGTTCGCGCGGTTGCGCGCGGAGGCCGGGCGCGGGTAGCGACGCCAGGTGTCGATGATCTCCTTGTCCTTGGCGAGCGTGTTGGTGATGAGCGAGAACAACCGCACGCGGCTCCCGAACGCCGCCGACACGCCCTTCGCCGCCGCTTCGCGCACCGAGCGGTCGCGGTCCGTCAACCGATTCAGCGCGGCGGAGACGGTCAGCTCCTCGCCGCCCACCGGCACCGTCATGCCCGCCACCGTCTCGTCGAACAGGCGGTTCCAGGCGCTGCGGCCCGTCACCTCCTTCTCGTGCAGCAGCTTCTCCGCCTCGTCGGAGAGCTGGTGCGGCCGGAACACGCGGAGGTCGCGCAGCCACGGCCGCCAGCGCTCCAGAGCGCCGCCGGCGTACTTGCGCTCCAGTTCCGCGTCCTCCAGCCGGTTCAGCTCCAGGGTGAAGAACAGCAGGTGCGAGGAGATGGCCGTCACCCGCTCCTGCAAGGTCTGGTAGAAGCGCCCGTTCGCCGGGTCCTGCGCATCGCCGGAGAAGACGAGCTGGCCGTAGCTCATGGCCTTGCCCAAGCGCTCCTCGATCCGCTCGTACTCGGCGATGGCGGCCGCCAGCGCCGCGCCGTCCATGCCCCCCAACTTCCCGGCGTGTCGCGCGGCGAAGGCCTGCGCCTCCGCCTCGGCCGCATGGAGGTCGGCGGCCAGCGCCGGGTCCTCCGGCGAGCGGTACAGGTCGCCCAAGTCCCAAACCGGCAGTTCCGCCCCGCCCGGCACGGCCCCGACGTCGAGGGGCGAACGGACGGCGTCGGGATTGCGCGCGGGAACGGGACGGGGCATGGCGGAGGGGTCTTCGGTGCGGTTGGAGCACCGCATATATGGATTGCGCGGGCGGGGCCAACCCGTTGCGGCGAGGGCGGCAGGGAGCGGAAACGACATGGCGCGGGTGGAAACGCCCTGGAACAGCTTGCCTTCCATGCTGTTCGACCTGGCGCGGCGGCGGCCGGAGCGGCCGATGCTGCGCTTCTGGCGCGACGGGGACTGGCGCACGGTGTCTTGGGCCGACTTCGCCCGCCGCACGGCCGCCGTTGCAGCCGGGCTGCGCGCCGCGGGTGTGTCGCCCGGCGACCGCGTGCTGCTGGTCAGCGAAAGCCGGCCGGAGTGGAACATCGCCGACGCGGCGCTGATGGCGGTCGGCGCCGTGACGGTGCCGACCTACAGCACCAACCTCCCCGGCGACCACGCCCACGTCCTGCGCGACGCCGGCGCCCGCGCGGCGGTCGTCTCCACCCCCGCCCTCGCCGCCAAGGTGCTGGCCGGCGCCGCCGAGGCGGGCGGGCTGGACATGCTGATCTGCATGGACGGCGCCCCGGCGGTCCCGGCGGGAACGCGCATCCTCGAATGGTCCGCGCTGGAAGCGGCGCCGGGCGACCTGCCCATGCTGATGGCGGAGGCGGAGCAGATACCGGCCGGCCGCCTCGCCTGCCTCATCTACACGTCCGGCACCGGCGGCTCGCCCAAGGGGGTGATGCTGCCGCACCGCGCCATGCTGGCGAACCGCGCCGGCTTGGCCACGGCGCTGGAGCGCCTGTCGCTCGACGGCACGCCCTACCTCTCCTTCTTGCCGCTGTCCCACTCCTACGAGCACACGGTCGGCTGCTTCCTCCTGCCCTCGCTTGGCATGGAGGTGGTGTATTCGCGCGGCGCCGAGCGCTTGGCGGCCGAGATGGCGGAGGTGCGGCCCACCATCCTCACCGCCGTGCCCCGGCTGTTCGAGGTGCTGCGCGCCCGGATGCTGGCGCAGATCGAGAAGGAGGGCGGCCTCAAGCGCCGCCTGTTCGAGCGCGCCCTCGCCCTCGGGCTCCGCCGCCTGGACGGCCCGCCGCTGGGCCTCGTCGAACGCGCGCAGGACGCCGTGCTCGACCGCGTGGTGCGCCGCAAGGTCCGGGAGCGCTTCGGCGGCCGGCTGGTCGGCATGGTGTGCGGCGGCGCCCGGCTCGACCCCGACCTGTCCGGCTTCTTCTTGGCGCTCGGCCTGCCGGTGCTCCAGGGCTACGGCCAGAGCGAGGCGGGGCCCGTCATCAGCGTCAACCTGCCCTGGAACAACGACCGCCGCACGGTGGGCGCGCCGCTCCCCGGCGTCGAAACCCGCATCGCTCCGGACGGCGAGATACTGGTCCGCGGCGACCTGGTGATGGACGGCTACTGGAACGACGCGGAAGCGACGAGCCGCGCCTTGGTGGAGTCCGCGCCGGGCGAGGCGCCCTGGCTCCACACCGGCGACGTCGGCCGCTTGGAAGATGGCCGCCTCGCCGTCACCGACCGCAAGCGCGACTTCATCAAGACGCTCGGCGGCGACATGGTGAGCCCGGCCAAGATCGAAGGCCTGCTGATGGCCGAGCCCGAGATCGCCCAGGCGGTCGCCGCCGGCGAGGGCCAACCCGCGATCGTGGCCATCATCGTCCCGGCCGAGGGCATGGAAGCCGGCCTCGCCGACGCGGTGAAGCGCGTGAACGCCCGCTTGTCGGCCTTCGAGCGCGTCCGCCGCTGGCTGCCCGCGCCGCCCTTCTCCGTGGAGAACGGCTTGCTGACGCCCACCATGAAGGTGAAGCGCCGCTTGGTGATCGAGCGCTACGGGCCGGAGATCGCGTCGTTGGGGCGGTAGAACACAGCCGACGCGACCCGCTGAAGCCTTCGCGCGGCGGCTAAAAAGCGCCGTGCCCGCTTCGCGGAAAGCCTCGCCGCTGGTTGCGCGTCAGCGCGCCCGGCGCGACTGATCGATCCAGTGCTGCCGCAGCCGGTCCTGCTGCGACGGCCCCTCGAAGCGCGGCTGCGAGAACCGCCGCCCCTCGTAGCCGCCATACCCGCGTGAGCCGTAGCGGTAGGGGTCGTTGTAGCGCCCGTACCCGTAGGAACCGTAAGACGAACCGTAGGGCGAGCCGTAGTAGCCGGGCCCGCCGCCGTAGTAACCGCCGCCGCGGCCGTAGCGCGCCGGCTCCAAGCCGCCGCAGCCGCCGAGGACGACGCCCAGCGTCGCCAGCACCGCCGCCGGGCGCAGGGCCCTTGACCATGTTTTCCGTCGCATCGCGTCCCGCTCCTCGCCTGTCATCCGCGCCGCCGGCCGCTCACGGCGCCGACCGCGCGGGCTGCACCAGCAGCCGGTCCAGCCGCTGCTGGCCCTTCTCGCGCCAGCCTTCCACGCCGATCACCACCGCTTCGCCCGCCGCGGGCGCGGCGCGGTAGCTTCCGAACAGGCGGTCCCACCAAGGGAGGCAAAAGCCGTAGCAGCTGTCCGTTTCCGCCCGCGCTTCGGAGTGGTGGGTACGGTGCATCTCCGGCGTGACCACAAAAAGGCGCAGCCAACGCTCCAGCCGCGGCGGCAGGCGGATGGCAGCGTGGTTGAACATGGCGGTGGCGTTCAGCACCACCTCGAAGGCCAGCACGGCGACGGCGGGCGCACCCAGCGCCACGACCGCCGCCATCTTGAGGCCCATCGAAAGCAGGATCTCCACCGGGTGGAAGCGCAGCCCCGTGGTCGCGTCCAGCTCCGGGTCGGCGTGGTGGACCCGGTGCAGCCGCCACAGCGCGGGAACCGTGTGCGTCCAACGGTGCTGCCAGTAGATCAGGAGGTCGAGCAGCACCATGCTCGCCGGCACCGCCACCCAACCCGGCGCGCCCAACGCCGGCAGTAAGCCGACGCCCCGCGCCTCGGCCCAGGCCGCCACGCCCACCGCCGCCGCCGGCACGGTGAAGCGCACCAAGAGGGAGCCGAGCACGGCGAGGCCCAGGTTCGGGAACCAACGCCGGGCGCCTAACGGCCCGCGCCGCCAAGGCAGCAAACGCTCCAAGACGAGCAGCAGCCCGAGCGCGGAAACGAAAACGCCGAGGCGAATCAGGGGCTCGTTGGCCATCGCCACCGAAATGGGGACGCCGCCGGCGCGCCGCCAGGGCCGCACGCGGAAACGGCTCCGCCGCGTCGCCGCCGCGGAGCCGCACCGAACGCCGTCACGCCCGCCGTGCCGCCCCGGCCGAACGCCGGGGAGCGCGACGGAAACGCTTCACCCCGCGGCCGCGCCGTTCTGGGTGTGCTGCCCGCCGGGCCGCGAAACGCCCGCCAAGGCCTTCCCGCCGACCGCTCCGCCGGCCTCGCGCGCCAAGTCGCCGAGCGAGATGATGCCGACCAGCCGCTTGTCGCGGTTCAGCACCGGCATCCGCTGCACCTGCTGCTCCGCCATGGAGGCGGCGGCCTTCTCCACCGTCTCGTCCTCGAACACGTAGCGCGGCTCGCCGGACATCACCTCGCGCAGCTTGGTCTTGGACGGGTCCTTGCCGGCGGCGACGGCGCGCACCGCCAAGTCGCGGTCCGTGACCATCCCGACCAAGCGGTCGTTCTCGCCCACCGGCAGCGCGCCCGTGTCCTGCTCGCTCATCACGCGCGCGGCCTGCTGCACCGTGTCATCAGGGCTGGCGAGCTTGACGCCTTTGGTCATCACGTCCGCCACCTTGCCGCCGCCCTGCTGCTGGCCGCCGGCATCGCCGCCGCGCTGCTGCATCTGCTGCTCCAGCGGTCGCAGCGACTCCTCCGCCGCTTGGCGCGCGGCGCGCAGCAGCAGGGTGCCCCCTTGCGCCAGCGCGTCGAAATACTCCCGCAGGAACTGCCGTTGCAGGTCCACCACCGCACTCGGCCCGGTGCGGCGCAGCAGCTCGTCGGCGAAGCGCATGTTGGTTTCCATGACGCCTTGGACGAGCTTGGACACCGCCTGCTGCGCGTCCTGAAAGCCGTTCGGGTTGAAGCCCGGCGCGCCCATCAAGGAACGCATGCCGGCGGCGGCCTCCTCGACCATGCCGGCGAGGCTGCGCCCGGTCTTCTCCATCTCCTGCGCCGCGCCCTGCACCAAGCGGCTCTGCCCCTGCGCCGCGGCCTGCATGCCTTGCCGCGCGGTTTCGCCCATCGCTTGGCCGCCCTGTTCAGCCGCTTCGCCGGCCCGCCGCAGCGTCCCGGCCGCAGCCTCGCCGCCCTCGCGCACCGTCTCGCCGCCGCGCTTCCCCGTCTGCCCGGCCGCCTTGGCCGCGGCTTGTCCCGCTTGCTGCGCCGCGCTCACCACGGCGCTCGCCTGTGCGCCCGGCGTGCCGGGCTGCTTGGTCTCCGCCATCGTTGAAAATCCCTTGATCAAACGTCGCGCCACCCTTGTCATCGGGCGCAGCGACACAACGCGAGCCCCAGGCGCGGGTTCGTGTTGGGCGCGCATTCACCGCGCCCTAATAACCGTATTGCAACTATGTGGGCTGCGCGGGAGCGCGCGCCGAGCGGGCTACATGCCCAGCGCGCGTCGGTACAGGTCGAGCAGGGTTTCCTGCTCCTCGACCTCGGCGGGCTCCTTCTTGCGGATGGAGATGATCTGCCGCACCACCTTCACATCGAACCCCGCGCTCTTCGCTTCGGCGAAGATGTCCTTGATGTTGTCGGCGAGGCCCCTGCGCTCTTCCTCCAAACGCTCGATCCGCTCCACGATTGAACGCAGACGGTCAGCGGCGATGCCGCCCACCTCCGCATCGTCCCGGTCCTTCTTCTCCGCCGCCACCGCCCCGCTCATCCACAATCCCCACGAAAAGGCGCCGGTGGTAGCAAGCGGCACCGGCGGCTTCAATGATCGCGCGAGGCGGCTCCGGCTGCGAACTGCGCTTGCTGCTCCGGTGTGCTCTCGCGCTGGAACCGCGCCTGCCACTCCTTGTAGGGCATGCCGTAGATGGTTTCCCGGGCTTCGGGGTCCGAAAGCGCCACGCCGTGCTCCTCGGCCGCGGCGCGGTACCACTTGGACAAACAGTTGCGGCAGAAGCCCGCCAGGTTCATTAGGTCTATGTTCTGCACATCGCTGCGGCCGCGCAGGTGCTCCACCAAGCGGCGGAAGGCGGCGGCCTCCAACTCCGTACGGGTGTTCTCGTCGATTTCCGGTGCGGCCATGGCGCGGACTCCCCGATGCCGTTCCCGCGCTAGATGGCCCCTCCGGCGCCGCTCCGCCATACTGCGGGCGGCCAAGCGGCATTGGGAGAGGACGGATGGGCTGGACCGACGCGGAGGCGCGAAACGCGCTGCGGCGGCTCTTCGCAACGGCGGTCGCGGCGGCCGATCCGCGTACCGTGCTCGCCCGCCACCTGCCGGAGCCGCCCGGCGCCGGCGGCCGCGTGCTGGTGCTGGGCGCCGGTAAGTCGGCGGCGGCCATGGCGGCGGCGGTGGAGGAGGCCTGGCCCGACCAAGCCCTCTCCGGCCTCGTCGTCACCCGCTACGGCCATTCCGTCCCGACGCGGCGCGTGGAGGTCGCGGAGGCCTCCCACCCTGTGCCCGACGCGGCCGGCGAAACGGCCGCGCGGCGCGTCCTGGAGATGGCGCGCAGCGGCGGCCTGACGGACCGCGACCTCGTGCTGTTCCTCGTCTCGGGCGGCGGCTCGGCGCTGCTGTCGCTGCCGGCGCCCGGCCTCTCGCTCGCCGACAAGCAGGAGGTGAACCGCGCGCTGCTCCGCTCCGGCGCCACCATCGGCGAGATGAACTGCGTCCGCCGCCACCTCTCGGCGGTCAAGGGCGGCCGGCTCGCCGCGGCGGCTCACCCGGCGCGCGTGGTGACGCTCGCCATCTCCGACGTGCCCGGCGACGACCCGGCGACCATCGCGTCCGGCCCCACCGTGCCCGACCCCACCACCTTCGCCGAAGCGCGCGCCTTGCTCGCGCACTACAGGATCGCTCCGCCCCCCGCCGTCGCCGCCCACCTCGAACGGGCGGAGGAGGAAACGCCCAAACCCGGCGACCCGCGCCTCTCCGGCGGCGAGTACCGCATGATCGCCACGCCGCTGATGGCGCTGGAAGCGATGGCCGCCGAAGCGCGCGCCATGGGCCTCGCGCCGCTCATCCTGGGCGACGCGCTGGAGGGCGAAGCGCGGGAGGTCGGCACGGTGCTGGCCGGGGTCGCCCGCAGCGTGCGCGCGCACGGCCACCCCCTTTCCGCCCCCGCCGTGCTGCTGTCCGGCGGCGAAACCACCGTGACCATCCGCGGCGCGAACCCCGGCCGCGGCGGGCGCAACACCGAATGCCTGCTCGGCCTCGCCCTGGCGCTGGCGGGCGAGCCGGGCGTTTGGGCGCTGGCCGCCGACACGGACGGCGTGGACGGCACGGAGGACGCGGCCGGCGCCGTGGCCGCGCCCGACACCCTGGCGCGCGCCCGCTCTGCGGGGCTGGACGGGCGCGCGGCGCTCGCGGCGCACGACAGCCACGGCGTCTTCGCCGCGCTCGGCGACCTCGTGTCCACCGGCCCCACCCTCACCAACGTCAACGACGTCCGCGCCGTGCTGATCGGCTGAAGGCCCGAAGCGACCGGTGGCACAAGGGGCGGGAAGTCCCGCTGGGCCGGTCCACGGTTGTTCAGGACGCCTTCGAAGGGCCGCCGAAGGCCGCGGGGAGCCGGAATGAAGCTTTCCGGAAACGGCAGCAAGCTTGCATGACGCGTCCCCCGCATCGTGACTTGCGGCAAGCAAAAGCGCCTCTGAATACTTGATTTCTCAAGCGGAAATGCGGATTGCCGCAATGCCGCCCTAGACCATTTTCCATGACGTCTTGCCGTTTCAACCGCACCTTTTTCTGAAACAGGGCGCTGGCAGAGCATGGACGTGTCGGCCGCCGGTCCTTTGGTCACCAATGCGGGCGCTGGGCGCGACGCCGCGGTCCCCGGCGTCCCTTCCGGCCCGGGCTGGCTCTTGCTCAGAGATTGCCCGCTGGGCGGCGGCGGCCCGCCCGTCGCCCTCGCCCTGCTCCACCCGAAAATCGGCGTGGCTTTGGTGGACTTCGTCCCCGCGCCGCGGACCGACGCCGCCGACCGCCTCAGGCGCGCGCTCGATGCGCGGCGCTTTCCGGCCATCTTCGGGGGCTATCCGCCCATCGTGGGAGTGGTCCTGCCCGCCGACCGGCTCCCGGAACTCGGCCAGGTCCTTTCTGCGCGGTTCAAGGCGGAACCGCGATCGGCGCTGGAGGGCGGGGAGGCTTGGCTGCCCACCGCCCGCGCTGCGCTCGAAGCTAAGCCCGAGGCCGCGGACCCGGCGGCAGCACCCGGCGCCGAGCGGCGCGACGTGCCGCCGTGGCGCGCGGCCGTATTCATTCTCGGGGCGGCGGCATCGGGCGCGGCACTGGCAGCGGTCGTCTTGATGCCGCCAGGGCCCGTTTCCAGGAACGGGCTCGACGCCGCGCGGACGGTGGCGACCGCGGCACCGCAGCCGGCCGCCCCGCCGGTTCCCCGGCCGGCGTCGTCGAGGGAGCGCGTTCCCGTGCCGGAGGCGGCCGTGGCTCCTCC
>CADCTL010000062.1 GCA_902805625.1 uncultured Acetobacteraceae bacterium | reverse complement strand
TGACCAACGGCCACTTCGGCCTCTCGCTCGCCTACCTGACCTTCTCGCTCCCCTTCGTCATGTGGGTGATGCGGGACTTCTTCGCCTCCGTCCCCATCGACCTGGAGGAAGCGGCGCTGATCGACGGCGCGACGCGCCTCGGCGCCCTCTGGGACGTGGTGCTGCCGCAGGCCGTGCCGGGCATCATCGCCACCGGCATCTTCGCGTTCCTCTTCGCCTGGAACGAGTACCTCTTCGCCCTCGTCCTGATCTCGGACGAGAGCCTGCGGACGCTGCCGCCGGGCATGATGCGCTTCGTCTCCACCACCGACACCAACTGGGGCCTCATCATGGCGGCATCGACGCTCGCCACCCTGCCGATGGCGCTCGCCTTCGGCCTGGTCCAGCGATATTTGGTGACCGGCATGGGCGCCGGCGGCGTGAAGGGCTGACCCATGGCGAACGTCCGCATCGACCGCTTGCACAAAGAGTTTCGCGCCTCCACCGGGGCGGTCCACGCGTTGCGAGAACTCAGCCTCGACATCGCGGACGGCGAGTTCGTCTCATTGGTCGGGCCTTCCGGCTGCGGCAAGTCCACCGCCCTCAGGATCATCGCGGGGCTGGAAACGCCGACCTCCGGCCGCATCCTCTTCGGCGGGCGGGACATCACTGGGCTGGAGCCGCGCGACCGCAACATCGCCATGGTGTTCCAGAGCTACGCCCTCTACCCGCACATGACGGTGCGGCAGAACCTGGAGTACGGCCTCCGCAAGCGCCGCGTCCCCAAGCCGGAGCGCGACCGGAAGGTGGCCGAGATCGGCGCCATGTTGCAGATCGCCGGCATGTTCGAACGGAAGCCGCGGCAGCTCTCCGGCGGGCAGCGGCAGCGCGTCGCGCTCGGCCGGGCGCTGATCCGCGACCCGGAGGTCTTCCTGCTGGACGAGCCGCTGTCGAACCTGGACGCGAAGCTGCGCGTCCACATGCGGGCGGAACTGGCGGCGCTGCACCAGAAGGTGCGGACCACCATGGTCTACGTCACCCACGACCAACTGGAGGCGCTGACGCTCTCCGACCGCATCGTCGTGATGAACCACGGCGTGATGCAGCAGGTGGGCCGGCCGGAGGAGATCTATTCTCGCCCCGCCAACCGCTTCGTCGCCGAGTTCATCGGCACCCCCTCCATGAACATGATCGAGGGCGAAGTCAGCATCGAGGGCGGCAGGCCGGTCTTCAACGGCCCCGGCGTCGCCGTCGCGCTGCCCGAGGCGCCGCCCCGCACGCCGAGCGGCGGCCAGGCGACGCTCGGCGTCCGGCCGGAGGACATCGCCCTGGTCGCGCCGGACGCGCCCGGCGCCATCCCGGCGCGGGTGACCGTCTCCGAACTCGCCGGGCCGGAGCGCTTCCATTTCGTTTCCATGGGCGGTGGCTCCGTCATCGTCCGCACGCCGGCCTCGACCGTGCTGCACCCGGGGGAGGCGGTCTCGCTCGGATTGCAGCCCGACCGCCTGCACCTCTTCCAGGGCACCGGCGAGGACGCCGCGGCGCTGCGCTGATCCTGCGGCCGCCCGCCGCCCGGTTCAGCGCCAGGGCTCGACCAGGATCTTCGCGTGCGTCTCCGGATGGGCCAGGTCGGCGAAGGCCTGCTTCACGCCCGCGAGTCCGGTGCGGCCGGTGATCAGCGGCGCGACGTCCATCCGGCCGGCGGCGATGTGGCCCAGCGTCTCGGCGAACTCTTCCGCCGTGTAGCCCAGCACGAACTGGACGCTCAGTTGCTTCGCGATGCCGAAGAAGGGCTCGATGCGGTCCGGCTCCATGCAAACGCCGACGACGACGATGCGCGCGCCTGGGGGCGCCCCCTCGAACATCGCCTGCACCACGCCCGGCACGCCGACGCACTCGAAGAGCAGCGCCGGCCGGCGCTTCGGCGAGGCGCCGAACATCTGGGCGTAGCGCCCAGGGTCGAAGCCCGCGGGGGTGACGGCTTCGGTCAAAGCCGCGTATGGCGAGGCGGCGGCCGGGTCGATCGCCGCGTCCGCCCCCATGCGGAGGGCGAGGGCCCGGCGGGCCGGGGAGAAGTCAGCGGCGATGATCGGGGCGATGCCTTTCAGCTTCAACGCCGCGACCACAGCGAGCCCTACCGGGCCGCAGCCGACGACGAGGGCCGCGTCCTCCGGTGTGACGCGGGCGTAGGCGACGGCGTGCAGGCCGACCGCCATCGGCTCGACCAGCGCGGCGTGGTCGGGGTCCATGCCCTGCGGCAGCGGCAGCAGCATGCGCTCGGACAGCGGCATGTACTCGGCGAAGCCGCCCGCGATCTCCGGGTTGTAGCCGACCCCGTGCACCGCGGCGCCGGCGATGGTCAGCGGCATGGAGGTGACGAGGTCGCCGGGCCGGAACCGCCCCTCCGTCCCCGGCCCGTTCCTGACGACCTCGGCGACGAATTCGTGGCCGAAGACCACGTCGCGCCCGAGTTCCATGGTGTAGCGGCCGCCCGAGCGGCGGGCGACGTCGATGAAGGCTTCGGTGAACTTGGCGGCGTGCAGGTCGGAGCCGCAGATGCCGCAGGCGCGGGTCCTGACCAGGACTTGGCCCCCGGCGAGCACCGGATCGGGGACGGTATCGACGAACAATTGGCCTTGGCGGAAGACGGCGGCGCGCATGCTGTTCCCTCCCGTTTCGTGCAGTGTAGAAGCGTTACCGCCACGGCGGGAACGGAGCGAGCGCATACCCGTGTCGCGCCGAGGCCGGGCCGTGTGGCGCCCCAGTGTGGACGTCAGTAACGGGGTGGGCACGAACGGTACCAAGCGGAACGGGCTCATGGCCGAGAATGGTGGACTGCGGACCTCG
>CADCTL010000061.1 GCA_902805625.1 uncultured Acetobacteraceae bacterium | reverse complement strand
CGCCTTCGGCTTCGACAAGCCTTGGCACGAGCGGCTGCTGACGACGCTATGGGGCTACCTGCGCTTCGACCTCGGCCGCTCGCTGTTCCAGGACCGGCCGGTGACGGAGCTGATCCTGAACAAGATGCCGGTGTCCGTCTCGCTCGGCCTCTGGTCCACGCTCATCATCTACCTGGTCTCCATCCCGCTCGGCATCCGCAAGGCGGTGCGGGACGGCTCGCGCTTCGACGTGGCGACCTCCGGCCTCGTGCTGGTGGGCTACGCCATCCCCGGTTTCCTGTTCGCCATCCTGCTGGTGGTGCTGTTCGCCGGCGGCAGCTTCGTCCAGTGGTTCCCGCTGCGGGGCCTGTTGAGCCCCGGCCTGGAGAACGCTTCCTTCGCGGCGCGCGCGCTGGACTACGCTTGGCATATGGTGCTGCCGACGGCGGCGCTGGTGATCGCGGGCTTCGCCGGGCTGACGCTGCTCACCAAGAACGCCTTCCTCGACGAGATCCACAAGCAGTACGTGGTCACGGCGCGCGCCAAGGGCGCGGGGGAGCATCGGGTGCTCTACGGCCACGTCTTCCGCAACGCCATGCTCATCATCATCGCGGGCTTCCCGGCGGCCTTCATCGGCATCCTGTTCACCGGCTCTCTGCTGATCGAGATCATCTTCTCGCTCGATGGGCTCGGCCTGCTCGGCTTCGAGGCGGCGATCCGGCGCGACTACCCGGTGATGTTCGGCACCCTCTACGTGTTCACCCTGCTCGGTTTGGTGATGAGAGTCGTGAGCGACTTCACGTACACGCTGGTGGACCCGCGCATCGACTTCGAGAGCCGCGGCTGACGACGATGGCCTTGTCGCCCATCAACCGCCGCCGCCTCGCCAACTTCCGTGCCAACCGCCGCGGCTGGTGGTCGCTCTGGGCCTTCGCTGCGCTGTTCTTTCTCTGCCTCTTCGCCGAGTTCATTGCCAACGACCGGCCGCTGATCGCCCGCGTGGACGGGCGCTTCTTCGTGCCCGTGCTGGCCGACTACGCCGAGAGCGACATCGTGGCCGACGGCCTGCCGACCGAGGTCGATTGGCACGACACCGCCTTCCTCAAGGAGATAGAAGGCCGCGGCTGGACGGTCTGGCCGCTCATCCCCTACGCCTACAACACCGTGGTGCGCGACCTCGACCGCCCGGCGCCGGCGCCGCCCTCCGCGCGTAACTGGCTCGGTACGGACGACCAGTCGCGCGACGTGCTGGCGCGCGTCATCTACGGCTTCCGCGTCTCGGTCCTGTTCGGCTTCACCCTGACGATCGTGTCCTCCATCGTCGGCATCGCCGCCGGCGCGGTGCAGGGCTTCTACGGCGGGCTGACGGACCTGCTGTTCCAGCGCTTCATGGAGATCTGGGCCGGGCTGCCGGAGCTTTACTTGCTCATCATCCTGGCAAGCATCGTGCAACCGTCCTTCTGGATACTGCTCGGCTTCCTGCTGCTCTTTTCCTGGATGGGCTTGACCGGCGTGGTGCGCGCGGAATTCCTGCGTGGCCGGAACCTGGATTACGTGCGCGCCGCCCGCGCGCTGGGCGTATCCGACGCGCGGCTCATGGCGCGGCACATCCTGCCCAACGCGATGGTGGCGACGCTCACCTTCCTGCCCTTCATCCTGTCCGGCAGCGTCGTGGTGCTGACCTCGCTCGACTTCCTGGGCTTCGGCCTGCCGCCCGGCTCCGCCTCGCTGGGTGAGCTGGTGGCGCAGGGCAAGAACAACCTCCAAGCGCCCTGGCTCGCCGGCACCGGCTTCGTCGTGCTCGGCGGCGTGCTGACCTTGCTGGTGTTCGTGGGCGAGGCGGTGCGCGACGCCTTCGACCCGCGCAAGCTGCCCGGCGGCGTGAACGCATGACGCCTTCTGAAGCGGACCTCCATGCCGGTCCGGCCCCGGGCCTTCGACGGGACGCGCCGGCACCCCTGCTCTCGGTCGAGAACCTGTCCGTCGCCTTCGGCGCGCGGCGCGTGGTGCGCGGCGTGTCGTTTGATGTGCAGCCGGGCGAAACGGTCGCCCTGGTGGGCGAGAGCGGCAGCGGTAAGTCCGTCACCGCCCTTTCCGTGCTGCGCCTCCTACCCGGCAGCGCGACCAACCCGGAAGGCCGCGTCGTCCTGGACGGCTGCGACGTGCTGCGGGCGGAGGAGCCCGAGCTGCACCGGCTCCGCGGCGGCGTCGCGGGCATGGTGTTCCAGGAGCCGATGACCTCGCTCAACCCGCTGCACACGATCGGGCGCCAAGTCGGCGAGGCCGTCACGCTGCACCAGCCGATGGAGGGTGCGGTGCTGCGGGCCCGCGTGCTGGACCTACTGCGGAAGGTCGGCCTTCCCAACGTGGAGGAGCGGCTGAACGCCTTCCCGCACCAGCTCTCCGGCGGGCAGCGGCAGCGGGTGATGATCGCCGCCGCCCTCGCCAACGCGCCCAAGCTCCTGATCGCCGACGAGCCGACCACGGCGCTCGACGTCACCATACAGGCCCAGGTGCTCGAACTCCTGGCGGAGCTTCGCCGCCGCGAGCGGATGGCGATGCTGCTCATCACCCACGACCTGCAGATCGTCCGCCGCCACGCCGACCGCGTGGTGGTGATGAAGGACGGCGAAGCGGTGGAGCAGGGCGCGGTCTCGGCCGTCTTCGCTGCCCCACGCCACCCCTACACGCGGATGCTGCTGGAAACCGAGCCGCGCGGCCGCCCCGCGCCGGTGGCGGCGGACGCGCCGGTGGTGGCGGAAGCGGAGGCGCTGCGCGTCCACTTTCCCATTCGCCGCGGCTTGCTCCGCCGCACGGTGGGCCACGTGAAGGCGGTGGACGGCGTGACGCTGGCCGTGCGCGAGGGCGAGACGCTCGGCTTGGTCGGCGAGAGCGGCAGCGGCAAGACCACCCTCGGCCTCGCCCTGTTGCGGCTGGAGCGGAGCGAGGGCGCCATCCGCTTCGAGGGGAAGGAGATCGCCAGCCTGTCCGGCGGCGCCCTGCGTCCGCTCCGCCGGCGAATGCAGATCGTTTTCCAGGACCCCTACGGCTCCCTCTCGCCGCGCATGACGGCGGGGGAGATCGTTGGCGAGGGGTTGGAGGTCCACGAGCCCGGCCTGTCCGGCGCCGGGCGCGCCGCCGCCGTGGCGTCCGCGCTGGAGGAAGTCGGCCTCGACCCCGCCATGGCCGAACGTTACCCGCACGAGTTCTCCGGCGGCCAACGCCAGCGCATCGCCATCGCCCGCGCGCTGGTGCTGAAGCCCCGCTTGGTGGTGCTGGACGAGCCGACCAGCGCCCTCGACGTGTCCGTGCAGGCCCAGGTGGTGGACCTCCTGCGCGCCCTGCAAGCCAAGCACCGCTTGGCCTACCTCTTCATCAGCCACGATCTCCGCGTGGTGCGCGCCATGGCGCACCGGATCGTGGTGATGAAGGACGGCGTGGTGGTGGAGGAGGGCGACGCGGAGGCCCTCACCGCCGCCCCGCGCGAGCCCTACACCCGCGCCCTGATGGCCGCCGCCTTCGACCTCAAAGCCGAGCGCGTGCCGTGACCGAGTTGGAGACGCTGCGCGAACTGCTGCGATCCGGCCGGGTGAAGCTCGGCGTCCACATCCGCAAGATGAACACCCCCGGCAGCCCGGTGTACCGCTCCCTGGAGAACGTGCTGCCCGCCGCCGCCATCCTCGTCGCTTCCTTCGCCGCGACCAGGCTGGTCCATTTCTACCTCGGCGCCGCGGTGCTCGCCGCGGCTTGCTGGTGGTGGCTGACCCGGTGGATGCCGAAGGTGAAGGACGGCGTCTTCGACCGCACCTCCGCCCTCGTGCTGTCCGGCGAGGACGTGTTCGACTTCTGGTGGTCCAGGGGCGTGCTCAGCCTCTACGCCCAACTCCCGGACGGCGAGGAGCGCGCCGCCGCCCGCCGCGACGACTGGCGCGCCTGGGTGCGCGCCATCCCGGACGGCTGACCTACCGCACCAGCCGCAAGGTGCGCGAGGACGGGATCTCGTCCGCCGACTTCTGCAGGTTCAGCAACTGCGTCGTCAGCGCCAGCACGCTGAGCGTCAGGTCCTGCGCCGGGTCGTGCTCCGCCACCCACCAGCGCGCCCCGCGGTATTCGACGGAGAAGCGAGGCTTGGCCGGGGGCTCCGGCCACAGCCGGAACAGGCGCGGCGTCGCGCTGCGGGACACGTCCAGCCCGACGTTGATGCGGTATGGCACGCCCTCCTCCTCCCGCCGCTGCACGGCGCCGAGGTAGGTCAGGATCTCGTCCACGGAGCGCAGGTACCAGGACAGGCCGGCGGTGGCGGCGTGGCCGGCCGGAGTCGGCGCCTCCGCCACCTCGTCGGCGGCGCAGGGGTCGTTCGGCCCTTGCGGCAGCGCCGAAACTTGCGGCGCCTCACGGTCCAGCGCCAGCGCGGTGTAGCGCGGCACGACGCCGGGCGGCGACGGGATGCAGATCACGATCTGCTCCGTGACGCGGTAGAGCCGCCAGCCCGGCCCGTCCGGGCGGAGCGTCATGCCCCCCTCGCGCGCCGTCGCCAGTACCTGCGGGTCCGCCGCCTGCGCCCGGGTCAGCCGTGGCCCGTGCGGCACCAGCCGCGTGTAGCCGTTGAACAGCAGCCGCCCGTGGCGGGTGAGGCTGTCCACCACCGCTCCGAACCGGTCGCAGGGCGGCGGCGCGGCGGCGCCGGCCTCCGCGCAGGCGGCGCGCGCGGCGGGGTCGAGCGCGTGGCGGTCATTCGGCTCGTTGACAATGGAGCGCCCGCTCGCGCCCTCGTCGAAGCGGGACACCAGCAGGTGCAGGAGGAGCTGGTCCGGCAGGCCGCGGTCGGACAGCAGGCGGAACAGGCCGGGCTCCAACGGGCGCAGCAGCCCGCGGGCGAAGTCCTGCCGGTCCAGCGGCGCCACGTCGAAGGACGGGCTGGTGCCGGCGAGCACCGCCGGCTCCAAGCCGCTGCGCACGCTGCTCAGATCCGTCCCCACACCGGCGAACAGGCTGAACGCGCCGTGGATGCCGCCGATGGTGCTGAAGTGCAGCGGCGCGCGGTCGCGGGCGCGGAGGATGTTCATCACCAGCACCGCGTCCGTCGCGTTCTCGACGCTGGTGTTGTAGGCGATGCTGTGCCGCCCGACGGTTTGGCCGAGGGAACAGGCGCCCACCAGCACGGTAAGCAGCGCGGCGGCCGCCGCCGCCCGCAACACCCGCCTCTTCCGGCCGTGGCCTCCGTCGCGCCGCCGCACGCCGCCCCTCCCCCCGTCGCGGCCGAATCCCGTCGCCGGCCCGGCGCATCCTCGCGCACGCCGCGGCCGTGGCAAGCGGTGGTGTCCGCCGGGCGCCGGCCGCGCGATTTGTGCGCCGCGGCCCGAGTCGGGACACTGCGGGGCGCCGCACACCCAACGGAGCCGCCGCACCATGGCCGTCCTGCTGTCCACCAAGCCCGCCACCATGGAAGACTGGCGAACCGCCCTGTTGGCGGAGGACCCGGGCCTCGACATCCGCATGTTCCCCGACGCCGGCGACCCCGCCGCCATCGAGGCCGCGGTGGTCTGGACGTCGCACGACATGGCGGAACTGCGCCGGTACCCGAACCTGCGGCTCATCGTCTCCATGGGCGCCGGGGTGGACCACCTGCTGCGCCCGCCCGGCCCTCCGCCCGGGGTGCCGGTGGCGCGGCTGAAGGACGCGCGCCTCACCCAGGGCATGACCGAGTGGGCGGTCCTCAACGTCCTGCGCTTCCACCGCCAGGACCTGGAATACCGCGCCCTCCAGGCCGAGCGCCGCTGGGAAGAGCTGCCCGCGCCGGAAACCAGCTCCCGCCGCGTCGGCATCTTGGGGCTGGGCGAGTTGGGCGGCGCGGCGGCGGCGGCGCTGCTGGCGTTGGGCTTCCCGGTGATGGGCTGGTCGCGCGCGCCAAAGCAACGGCCCGGTGTGGAGTGCTTCCACGGACCCGTCGGCTTCGACACCATGCTCGGCCGCAGCGACGTCCTGCTGTGCCTATTGCCGCTCACGCCCGAGACGCGCGGCATCTTGAACCGGCGGGCTCTCGGTCTGCTGCCGCGAGGCGCGTACCTGCTCAACGCCGCCCGTGGCGGCCACGTGGTCCAGGAGGAACTGCTGGCGGCGCTGGAGAGCGGCCAAGTCGCGGGCGCGGCGCTCGACGTGTTCGAGCCGGAGCCCTTGCCGTCGGACCACCCGTTCTGGGCGCACCCGCGCGTGGTGATGACGCCGCACGCGGCCAGCATCACCATCCCGTCCAGCGCCGCGCCGCAGGTGGTGGAGAACTTGCGGCGCGCCCGAACCGGGCGGCCGCTCATCAACCTGGTGGACCTCGGCGCGGGCTACTGAGCCCCGACGGGGGAGATCAGCTCGCTTTGCGGGCCTCGGCGCGCGCGGCGCTGTCGGCGTTGGCGGCCTCGACCGGGGCCGGCATCTCGCGCACCACCGCCTCGGCCTCGACCATGATCTGCCGCATGTCGCGGAGGAACGCGGTGCCCTTGAGGGTGCGCTGCACGATCACGCTGCGCCGGTCCATCGGGTCCACCTTGCGGCGCGCGAGGTCCAACTCGCCGAGGCGGTCGAGCGCGCGGGTGATGGCCGGCTTGGACACGTTCAATTCCGCGGCCAAGCCGCGGACGGTGTGCGGGCCGTCCGTGAGATAGACCGTCAGGAAGACGCCGAGCTGCCGCGCGGAGAGATCCGGGCCGTCCCGCCGCACCAGCGCGACGACGGTATCCCGGAGGATGCCGACGAGCTGGTCTGGGTTGCTCTGTACCGCCATCTCAAATCCTCTCGCCCATCCAGGGCTGTGCAGGGGTCGGCGTCGCGCCGGACGCCGTGGTTGTCAGGAACAGGCGAAAGCTCAGCACCGAAGTCCCCGCCCTTTTTGTATAACGCATTACGTATCCGACAGACGCGCCGGCCAAGCAAAGTTTCTGCCTCATCTCGGTTTCGTTACCTGCCTAGTCCCTGTATCAGCCCCGGAAGAGTCTCGATAAGCGTCACAACGGCTCTCATTCCTTGTGTTTCCCCACCTTCTGGGCGTCCCGGACGCGATCCGTCGTTCCAAGCGTATAGGTCCAAATGGGCCCATCGGGTTGCTTTAGAAACGAACCTTTGAAGAAACAACGCCCCGATGATGGCGCCGGCCATAGGTTTCGTGCTCACGTTGCTTAGGTCCGCAACCGCACAGTCGAGCCAACCCGCGTAGCCCTGGTGCAGCGGCAGCCGCCACAAGGGGTCCGCGGCCGCGCGACCGGCCGCCAGTAGCGCCTCCGCCAAAGTGTCGTCCGGGGTGAACAGCGCTGGCAGGTCCGGCCCGAGCGCCACCCGCGCCGCGCCGGTCAACGTGGCGAAATCCAGCAGCAGCGCCGGCTCGCGCTCGGACGCGAAGGCCAGCAGGTCGGCCAGCACCAGCCGGCCCTCGGCGTCCGTGTTGCCCACCTCCACCGTGAGCCCGGCGCGGGTGCGGAGCACGTCCATGGGGCGGAAGGCGTCGCCGGAAACGGCGTTCTCCACCGCGCCCACCAGCAGCAGCAGCCGCACGGGCAGGCGCGCGAGCATCACCGCCTCGGCGACTCCCAGCGCCACCGCCGCGCCGCCCATGTCCTTCTTCATCCGCAGCATGGCGGAGGAGGGCTTGAGGTCGAGCCCGCCCGTGTCGAAGCAAACGCCTTTGCCGCAGAGCGCCACCAACGGGTGCCCGGCCTCGCCCCACTCCAGCACGGCCACACGCGGCGCCTGCGGGCTGGCCCGGCCCACGGCGGCGAGCGCCGGGAAGCCCGCCGCGAGTTCCTCGCCCTCGATGGTGGAGAAGCGCGCGCCGTGCGCCGCCGCCACCTCCTGCACCGCGGCCGCCAGCTCCGCCGGACCGAGCAGGTTCGCCGGCGTGTTGACCAGGTCGCGCCCCCGCCACGCGACGGCGGCGGTGTCGGCGGCACGCTCGGTGCCCGGCGGCGGCGCGAGCCGCGCCGCTTCCCGCTTGGCCGGCTTGAAGCGCGTGAAGCGGTAGGCGCCGAGGCACCAGCCGAGCACCGCCTGCGCGGCCCATTCCCCGGGCTCCGTGAAGCGCCAAACGCTCCCCGCGGGCAGCTTGTCCGGCAACGCGCCGAAGGACCATGGATCGGGCGCGGCGTCGCCCAGACCCAGCACCGCGCCGGCGAGCCCGTCCTCGCCCGGCAGCAGCATCACCTCTTGGGCCTTGGCGGCGAAGCCGCTGGCGGAGAGGAACGCGGCGGCGTTTCGCGGCAACTGGCGCGACAGCGCCTCTAACCCGCCGGGTGCGACGACGTGGAGAGGCAGGGCGGGCTCGTCCGGTCCCGCGAGGCAATGGAGCATGGGCGACGGTGTTTCCCGGCGCCGGGAACGTCGCGGCCGCTACGGCCGCGATTCGCTCCGGCTTCGAGTCACATGAACGTGACGCCCGCTCTTGTCCAGCGCTCCGCGCCGGCGTTCCCGCTCAGTCAGCGCGCGTCCAGCGCAGGTCCTCGCCGAGCCGCCCGTCGGCCATGTGCCGGTCCAGCACCTTGAGCCGGATCTGCTGCGAGGCGCGGAAATCCTTGTCCGCGAAGCCGATGGCGTTGAGGCCGTCGCGCAGCCTGTTCACGCTGTCCGTCAGCGTCACGCGCGGCTGGTGGTCCGGCGCCATCCTCCGGAACAGGGAGAAGTCCACCCGGTAGGAGCGCTTGTCCGGCGGCGCGTCCGTGTTGATGGAGACCTTCGTGCCCGGCGTCCCGGCCGCGACCGCTTGCGCCAGGTCGCGCACCTGCACGTTCCAGTCGTCGCTGCCGGCGTTGATGGACAGGAAGCCGCCCGCGTCCACGCCGGTCCCCGTGATGGCCCACTCGATGGCGCGCGCCATGTCGCGCACGTCGATCAGCGGGCGCCAGGGCGAGCCGTCCGACAGCACGGAAACCTCGCCGCCGGCCAGCGCGCCCGCCACGAAGTCGTTCAGCACGAGGTCCAGGCGCAGCCGCGGCGACATGCCGCAAGCCGTGGCGAAGCGCAGGCAGGTGACGCCCATGCCGCCGCGGTCCATCTGCTTCAGCCCTTCCTCCGCCGCGATCTTGGACCGGGCGTAGGCGGTGAGCGGGTTCAGCGGGTCGGTTTCCTTGCGCGCGTCGCCGGCCGCGAGGCCGTACACGCTGCACGAGGAGGCGAACACGAAGCGCTTCACGCCGGCGTCCCGCGCCGTCTCGGCGACCGAGAGGCTGGCGCGGTGGTTGATCTCGTCCGTCACCGCCTCGAAGCGGAGGCCCATCGGGTCGTTCGAGACGGCGGCCAGGTGGACCACCGCGTCCACGCCCTTGAGGAGGGCCGGCGGGATGGCCCGCACGTCGCCGAAGTGCTGCGCGTCCAGCACGCGCTCCGGCAGCGGGCCGGGCGTGGTCAGGCAGTGGGCGAAGAAGCCGGCGTCGTAGCCGATCAGCTCGGCCCCCGGCAGGGTGGCGCGCAGGTGCGCCGCGACGACGGGGCCGACATAACCCATGTTGCCCGTGATGAGGATGCGCAAGGGACCCGCCTCTCTGCTGTCTTGTCCGCTGCACCCAGTGTAAGCGGCGATGGTCGCGTCGCGGCATTCAACTAAACGGCACTGCCGTTTTTTCGGAGACGGAGGGTCCTCGCAGCGGATGCGCCTTCTGTTCTGGTATTGGGGGCGCCGCGGCGCCGGCGGGCAACTCACCCTCTCGTTGGCCGAAGCGCTGGCGCGACGCCCCGACACGGCCCTCGCCCTCTCGCTATCCCTGCAGGCCGACCTTCTGGCTGAGACAGCGGCCCTCGGCTTGCCGACCGACGCCGTGGACACCTACGGCAGCGCCGCAGGCTTCGTCCTCAACCTGCCGCGCGTCCCCTTTTTGGCGCGGCGGTTGGCGGCGCAGGCGCTCGCCCACCGCGCCGACGCCGTGGTTTCGGTGATGACCCATCTCTGGACGCCCCTGGTGGCCCCCACCCTGCGCCGGGCCGGCGTCGCTTTCGTGCCTTTGGTCCACGACGCCGCGCCGCACCCCGGCGACCCCGGCCTGTGGTGGGATTGGCGCCTCGGCCGCGAACTGGACGCCGCCAGCATGGCGATCGCCCTTTCCGGCGCTGTGGAGGCCGCGCTGCGCGCCCGGCGCCCGGATCTGCCCGTGGCGCGGCTGCGGCTCGGTGCCCACCTGCCGGCTGCCGCTTTACGCGCGGCGACCCCGACCGGCCCGGCGGGCGATTTCCTCCTCTTCGGCCGCCTCCGCGCCTACAAAGGCTTGGACCTTCTGCGCGACGCCTTCCGCCTGCTGCGCCAACGCCACCCGGGCGCGCGCCTGCGCGTGGTGGGCGAGGGCGACGCGGAAGCCCTCGCCCCCGGCTTGTCCGCCCTGGAAGGCGTGCGGGTGGAGCCGCACTGGGTGGCGGAGCACGACATCCCGCATCTCCTCGCCGCCGCTGGCGCCCTGGTGCTGCCTTACCGCGAGGCGAGCCAGAGCGGCGTCGTGTCCCTCGCCCACGCCCTGGGCGTCCCGGTGGTGGCGACGCCGGTGGGCGGCTTGGCCGAGCAGGTGACGGACGGGGTGGACGGCGCCGTGGCGGCGGCGGCCGAACCTGCGGCGCTGGCCGAAGCGATGGCCCGCCTGTGCGACCCCGCAGAGCGGGACCGCCTCGCCGCCGGCGCGCGCCGGACCGGCCGGGCGCTGGCCGACTGGGACGCGCAGGCCGCCGCGTTGCTCGCCGCCCTGCGCGGCACGGGTATCGGCGCCGCCTAGCAACCAAGTCGCGGGTGACTTAACAAGCGTCCGACATGCCCTCCCTCGACGCTTGGCTGTCCGAGGCCGAGTCCCTCATCGCCGCCACCCGCCGCGCTGATTTCGGCCCGGCCATGGACCGCGCCATCGCGGCCACCGCGCGCGCCCTCGCCGCCGGCCGGCCGCTGCTCGTCTGCGGCAACGGCGGCTCCGCCGCGGACGCGCAGCACATCGTGACGGAACTGGTGGGCCGCTTCCTCCGCGAGCGCCGGGCGTTGCGCGCCATCTGCCTCAGCAACGACGCGGCGACGATCACCGCTTGGAGCAACGATAAGGGCTTCGACACCGCCTTCGCCCGGCAGGTGGAAGCGCACGCGGAGCCCGGCGGCGTGCTCCTCGCGCTGTCCACCTCCGGCAACTCGCCTAGCGTGGTGAACGCGTTGGAGGCCGCCCGCGCGCGCGGCATGGCCACGATCGGCCTGACGGGGAAGGGCGGCGGGCGCATGGCGCCGCTCTGCGACCACCTCTTCGCCGTGCCTTCCGCGTCCACGCCCGCGATCCAGCAGGTCCACCTCTGCCTCTACCACTGCTTCTGCGCCGGCGTGGAGGCGGCGATCGCGGACGGCACCGTGTGACCCCGCGCCCCGCCGCCTTCCTCGACCGCGACGGCGTGCTGATCGAGGACACCGGCTACCCGCACGACCCCGCCGCGGTGCGCTGGATCGCCGGCGCCCCCGAGGCGGTGGCCCGCCTGAACCGGGACGGCTTCCTCGTCTTCGTCGTCACCAACCAATCCGGCGTCGCCCGCGGCCTTTACCCGGAGGCGCAGGTGGGCGCGCTGCACCGCTGGATGGCGGCGCGGCTGGCGGAGGCGGGCGCGCGGATCGACGCCTTCGAGCACTGCCCGCACCACCCGGACGCGCCGCTGCCCGCGTACCGCCGCGCCTGCCGCCGCCGCAAACCTGAGCCGGGCATGATCGAGGACCTGCTGCGCGACTGGCCGGTGGAGCGCGCCGGCTCCTTCCTGATCGGCGACAAGCCGAGCGACCTCGCCGCCGCCCGCGCCGCCCGCCTGCCCGGCCACCTCTTCCCCGGCGGGGACCTCGCCGCCTTCATCGACGAAATCCTGGCGTGAGCGCCCTCGGCCGCGTCTGGCGGCTGCTGCCGCGCGACCTGCGGCGGGAAGCCCTGTTCGGCGCCATGGCCGCGTTCGCTCCCCGCCCGGACCCGGAGCCGCCGCCGCCCGGCGCCGGCCCGGTCACGGTCGCCGGCTACTTCGGCGCGACGACCGGCCTCGGCTCCGCCGCCCGCCGCCTCGCCGCGGTTCTGCGCCTCGCCGGCTTCGACGTGGTGGAGGCCGACCTCACCGGCCCACTCCGTCAAGGCCCCCCTAGCCCTTCGCCGCGCGTGCCGCCCGGACCGGGCACGCTGATGGTCCACGTGAATGGCCCGATGCTGCCCTGGGCCATGCGCGTGCTCGGCCGCCGCGCGGTCGCGGGCAAGCGCGTGGTCGCGGTGTGGAACTGGGAACTGCCGGTGCTCGCGCCCGACTGGCGCCGCGGCCTCCGCTTCGCGCACGAGATCTGGGTGTCCAGCCGCTTCACCGCCGGTGCCGTGGAGGCCGAGCCCGGCGCCCCGCCCGTCAGCGTGGTCCCCTACATGGTGCCGGAGCCCGACCCTTCGCCGCTGCGCCGCGCCGACTTCGGCTTGGCGGAAGAAGCCTTCGTGGCCCTTTCCGTGTTCGACGCCGCCTCTTCACTCGCGCGCAAGAACCCGCTCGCCGCGGTGGCCGCCCACCGCGCGGCCTTCGGCGACCGCACCGACCGCGTGCTCGTGCTGAAGACGCACAACACGGAGGCGGCCGGCCCGGCGTGGCGGGAGGTGGCGGAGGCCGCCGCCGCTTCGCCCAACATCCGCGTCCTCGACCGCGCGGTGGACCGCCGCGACCTGTGGGCGCTCGTGCGCGCCGCCGACTGCTTCCTGTCCACCCACCGCGCCGAAGGCTTCGGCCTAGGCATCGCCGAAGCGATGCGCGCCGCCCGCCCGGTGGTCGCCACAGGCTGGTCCGGCAACATGGACTTCATGCGGGGCGAGGGAGCCGTCGCGCTACCCTACGACCTCGTGCCGGCCCGCGACCCCCAGCGCACCTACGACCTGCCCGGCGCGGTGTGGGCCGAGCCGCGCGTCCCGGACGCCGCCGCGGCGCTTTCCGCCCTGGCCGGCGATCCCGCCCGCCGCGTCGCCATGGGGCAGGCCGCGCGCGCAGCGGCCGAGGCGCTTTCCCCCGCTTGCGTCGCCGCGCGCGCGCGGGCGGCGCTGCTCGGGTTGCATGAGGAGCGCGTTTCCGTCTAACCCGGCCCTTCCCGGCCGAGGAGGCCAGGGCGGGAGAGATTGGTGCCGAGCTGCGTCGCGATCGAGCGCTGCCGCGTGAGCGGCAGCCGCAACCTGATTCCCGTGCTCGACCTCGGTGAGCAGGCGCTGACGGGCGTGTTCCCGCGCCGCCGCGAGGACCCCGTGACCGTCGGCCCGCTCCGCCTCGTGTGGTGCCCGGAGAGCGGGTTGTTGCAGCTCGCCCACTCCTTCGACCTCGGCGAGATGTATGGCGAGAACTACGGATACCGCTCCGGCCTCAACCGCAGCATGGTGGAGCACCTGACGCAGAAGGTGCGGGAGCTGGAGCGGCTGGCGGACCTCCCGCCCGGCGCCACCGTGCTCGACATCGGCTCCAACGACGCCACCTCGCTCAAGGCCTACCGTACGCCCTCGCTCAAGCGCATCGGCATAGACCCGACCGGCGCCAAGTTCCGCCAGTACTACCCGGATGACGTGGCGCTGGTGCCGGACTTCTTCTCCGCCGCCGCCTTCCGCGCGGCCGGCGCCGCGCCCGCCTCGATCGTCACCTCAGTCGCCATGTTCTACGACCTGGAAGACCCTTTGGCCTTCGCGCGGGAGGTCGAGAGCGTGCTGGCGCCGGGCGGCGTGTGGCACTTCGAGCAGAGCTACATGCCCTCGATGCTGCGCCTCACCTCCTACGACACGGTCTGCCACGAGCACCTGGAATACTACTCGCTCGGCGTCGTGTCCCGCATCCTGGAGCAGGCCGGGATGCGCGCCATCGACGTGAAGATGAACGGCGTCAACGGCGGCTCCTTCGCGGTGACGGCGGTGCGCCGGAACGACCCGCGCCGCGGCTCGGAGGCGGTGGTCGCCTGGCTCCTGGAGCAGGAGGAGCGCATGGGCCTCGGCACGCCGCGCCCCTACCGCGACTTCGAGGAGCGGGTGTTCCGCCACCGCGGCGACCTCCGCCGCTTGCTGGAAGCCCTCAAGGCCGACGGCAAGACCGTGCTCGGCTACGGCGCCTCCACCAAGGGCAACGTCGTGCTCCAGTTCTGCGGCATCGGCCCGGACCTGCTGCCCTGCATCGCCGAGGTGAACGAGGACAAGTTCGGCGCCTTCACCCCCGGCACCGGCATACCGATCGTGTCCGAGGCCGAGGCGCGCGCGATGGAGCCCGACTACTTCCTCGTCCTGCCCTGGCACTTCCGCGACGGCATCGTGCGGCGCGAGGCCGAGTTCCTCGCCCGCGGCGGCCGCATGATCTTCCCCTTCCCCGAAATCGAGATCGTCTAGGCAGGCCGCACCCATCATGACCAAGCGCGCGCTCATCACCGGCGTCACCGGCCAGGACGGGGCCTACCTGTCGCAGCTCCTGCTGGACAAGGGCTACGAGGTGTACGGCCTGCTGCGCCGCTCCGCCTCGTCGGACGTGATCGCGGAGCGGCTGCGCTGGCTCGGCGTCGCCGACCGCGTGCGGATGGTGGACGGCAACCTGACGGACATGCCGAGCCTGCTCGACGCGGTGGCCAAGGTGAAGCCGGACGAGGTTTACAACCTCGGCGCCCAGAGCTTCGTGAAGACCTCCTGGGACCAGCCGATGGTCACGGCGCAGGTCACCGCAATCGGCGTGCTGAACATGCTGGAGGCGGTGCGCCGGGCCGCGCCGCGCGCGCGGTTCTACCAGGCCAGCTCCTCGGAGATGTACGGGCTGATCCAAAAGGCCGAGCAGGACGAGAAGACGCCCTTCTACCCGCGCAGCCCCTACGCCGTCGCCAAGCTCTACGGCCACTGGATCACGGTGAACTACCGCGAGAGCTTCGGGATGCACGCCTCCAGCGGCATCCTGTTCAACCACGAGAGCCCGCTCCGCGGCATCGAGTTCGTCACCCGCAAGGTCACGGACGGCGCGGCCCGCATCAAGCTCGGCCTCGCCAGCGAGTTGCGCATGGGCAACATGGACGCCGAGCGCGACTGGGGCCACGCGCGCGACTACGTGCGCGCCATGTGGCTGATGATGCAGCAGGACACGCCGGACGACTACGTGGTGGCCACCGGCCGCACCACCACCGTGCGCGAGATGTGCCGGATCGCCTTCGCCCATGTGGGCCTCGACCACGAGCGCCACGTGGTGGTGGACCCGGCGCTGTTCCGCCCGGCCGAGGTGGACCGCCTCCTCGGCGACCCCGGCAAGGCCCGCGCGAAGCTCGGCTGGGTGCCGGAAACCACGCTGGAGCAGATGCTCGCCGAGATGGTGGAGGCCGACCTCCGCCGCCACCGCGACCGGGCGCTCCTCGCGGGGCAGGGCGCGGCCCCTTGAGCTTCAGCCCGTCCCGTGTGCTCGTCACCGGGGCGACAGGCTTCGTCGGCCGCCACCTGACGGCGGCGCTGCGCGCGGCCTTCCCCGCTGCCGAACTGGTCCCGGCATCGCGGGCCGGCGAGGCGGGCGGCGACCCGGCGGTGCGCGCCTTCGACCTCATGGACGTCGCGGGCGTGGCCCAACTGGTCGCGGACGTGCGGCCCGACGCCTGCGTCCACCTCGCCGCCGCCGCCGCGGTGGCGGAGAGCTTCGCCGACCCGGACGCCGCGTGGTGGGCCAACGTGGACGGCACGCGCGCGCTCGCCGCGGCGGTGATGCGCCACGCGCCGGAGTGCCGGCTGCTCCACGTGTCCAGCGGCGAGGTGTACGGCCTTTCCTTCAACGGCGGCGCCCCGCTGGACGAGGCGGCGACGCTGCGCCCGGCCAACCCCTACGCCGCCGCCAAGGCCGCCGCCGACCTGGCGCTCGGCGAGATGGCGCTGCGCGGCCTGCGGGTGGTCCGCCTCCGGCCGTTGAACCACGTCGGGCCGGGCCAATCGGCGCGCTTCGCCGTCGCCGCCTTCGCCCGCCAGATCGCCCGCATCGAGGCCGGGGCGCAGCCGCCGGTGGTCCGCACGGGCGCGCTGGACCGCCAGCGCGACTTCCTCGACGTGCGCGACGTGTGCGACGCTTATGTTTCGGCCCTGGAGCGCGCCGACGCGCTGCCGGCCGGCACCGTCCTCAACATCGCGTCCGGCCGGTTGCGCCGCCTGGGCGACGTGCTGGCCGACATGCTGCGCATCGCCGGCGTGCGGGCGGAGGTGGAGCAGGAACAGGCGGCACTGCGCCCGACGGACCTCGCCGCCACCGCCTGCTCGGCCGAGGCGGCGCGCGCGGCGCTCGGCTGGGCGCCCCGCCGCGATTGGGACGCGACCTTGGCCGAGACCATCGACTCGTGGCGCGCGGCGGTGCGGGCGTGACGGCCGCCGACCCGGTGGAAGCGGTCACCGGCGTCCCGCGCAGCGCCGTCCTGGACCGCTGCGCGGCCCGCCGCGCCGGCCTCCCCGTCAGCCCCTTCGCGCCGCCCCCGCCGGCCGCGCCGCCGCGCCCGCCGCCGGTGCACGTGGACCCGAACGGCGTGCGCTTCGCCGACCTGCGGGCCGCCGGCGACGAGGATTTCGTGGTGTCGGCGCACGTGGCGATCCTCGGCCGGCCGCCCTACGACCCCGAGTTCAACCGGCGCCTCCGCGAGGTGCGGGGGGGCAAGACCCGGCTGGAGATCATCGGCCGCCTCGCCCTGTCGCGGGACGGGCGCGGCACCAAGCGGCCGCGCGTCGCCGGCGTGGTCCTGCCGGCGCTGTTGCGGGCCGTGCGCGTGGCCGACCGGGCGGCGGGGCTGCTGGAAGGGACGCGCGCCCTGGACGTGCTGCGCGCCGCCGTCGCGCGGGTGAGGCGCGGGCGCCGGCGGTGACGCGGCTCTTCTATTGGATCGACCACACCGGCACCTGGGACGGCAACAGCGGGGTGCAGCGCGTCGCACGCGCCCTGGCCGCGGCGCTGGCCGAAGGCGGGCACGAAATCCTGCCCGTGCGCTGGTGCGCCGAGCGCGAAGCCATCGTCCACGCCGAAGCGCGCTGGACGGAGGGCCTGGCCGCGTACGGCGGCCCGACCATCCCGCCGGGTCCAGCGGCGGGCGAGGCGCTGCACATGGCCCCCGATGCCGCGTCGCTCCCCGGCGCTTGGCTCGTGGTGCCGGAGGTGCCGCACGTCGCCGGCGCGGGGGCGCCGAGCCTGGCCGTCGCGCTCGACTACGCGCGTTTCCACGGCCTCCGCAGCGCCGCGGTGTTCTACGACCTCATCCCCCTGCGCTTCCCCGGCTACGAGCCGATGGCGGCCGACCACGCCCGCTACGCCCGCGCGCTCGCCGGCGCCGACCTCGTGCTCGGCATCTCGCGCGATTGCACGGAAGACCTGCGGCGATGGTGGCAGGAGGAAGGCCGCGACCCCGCCCGTCTGCCGCGCCTCCGCGCTCTGCCGCTGCCCGAGGAGATGCCGAACACCCCGCGCGGAACGGACGCGGAGGAGCCGTCCGCGCCGCCGGTGCGCTTCCTGTCCTTCGGCACGCTGGAGCCGCGCAAGAACCAAGTGGAGGCGATGCGCGCCTTCAGCCGCCTCCGCGCCCGCCGCCCCGACCTCGACCTGCGCTTCGACCTGGTGGGCAACGTCCACGGCGCCGTCGCCGCGGAGGTGGAGGAGATCGCGTCGCGGGAGCCGCGCATCCGCCTGCACCGCTACCTGCCCGACGACGAGCTGCGCGCGCTCATCCGCGCGTCCCACGCCACCGTCTTCGTTTCACTGGCGGAGGGCTACGGCCTGCCGGTGGCCGAGAGCCTGTGGCTCGGCCGCCCTTGCCTCTGCTCGGACCACGGCTCGGTGGCGGAGATCGCCGGGGGCGGCGGGTGCCTCGCCGTGCCCGCCTCCGACCCCGCCGCGATAGAGGCGGGATTCGAGCGGCTGGCGAGCGACCCGACGCTGCGCGGACGCCTCTCCGCCGAGGCCCGCGCCCGCCCGCTGCGCCGATGGCGCGACTACGCCGACGCGCTGCTCGCCGAGTTGGCCGCGGCGCCGGTCTTGCCGCAGATGCTGCTGGTGGAGGGCTCGGCCGCCGCTGCCGACCCGGCGCCGTTGGAAAGCACCGGCGCGGTGGTGCGCCGCCTCCACTGGCGCCCGGCGTCGCGCGCGCCGCTACCGGGCGCGGCGAAAGCGCCGGAGCAGCCCGCACCGGGCGAAGGCAGGCTCGGCGGCCTCTGGGCGGTGCTTCCGGCCACGACCTGCGCCAACCCCGACGAAGCGGCGGAGATCGTCGGCGTCGCGCAAGGCCTCGGCCTGCGTGCCGTGTTGGAGGCGCCGCCCGCGCCGACCGACCCCGCTTGGTTGCCCGTCCTGGCCGCCGCCGACCTCGCCCTCTTCCCCGAGGGCACCGCGCGCGACGCCGCCCTCGCGGCAGCGCTGCGCGAACTGCCGCGCACCGCCACGCTGCGCGGACGCTTCCGCGTCGGCACGGGGGCGGCGGCCCTTGCGGCCATCGCGCCCGACCTGCCGCGCACCGCCGCTGCCGGCCCGCCGGAGCCGGTGCGGCGGGTGTTCTACTGGGTGGGCCTCACCGTCACGCAGCCCTTCAACACCGGCGTGCAGCGCGTGACGCGCCGGCTCGCCGCCGCGCTGGAGCGCCGCGGGGTGGAGGTGGTGCCGGTGAAGTGGGACGCGGCCGCGCGCCGCATCGCGCCCATCTCCGACGCCGACGCGGAAGCGCTGGCCCGCTTCGACGGCCCGCCGGCCCGGCGCGGCCGTCCCCCGATGCCGGAGCGGCTGGCCGGCGAGTGGCTGCTGCTGCCCGAAATCGCGCTGGGCGACTCCGCGCCCGAGGGCGGCCCGCTCGGCTTCGCGCGCCGCCTCGGGATGCGGACCGCGGCGGTGTTCTACGACCTGATCCCGGAGAAGATGCCGGAGAACTACCCGGCGGTCGCGCTCGAAGCGCTGCGCGCCTACTGGTCGGACTTCGCCTCGGCCGACCTGGCGCTGCCCATCTCCTGGACCGTGTCCGCCGACCTCGCCCGCTGGCTGTCCGCGCGCGCGCTGCACCTGCCCGCCATCCTGCCCTGCCCGTTGGCCGGCGACGTCGGAGGCCCGCGCACCGTCGAGCCGACCTCCGGCCCGGCCAGTGGCGAGGCGCTCCGTCTGCTCACGGTCGGCACCTGGGAGCCGCGCAAGAATTACCCCCGCCTGCTGCGCGCCCTCCTCGCGGCGCAGCGTCGGTCCACGCGCCGCATCGAATTGGTCCTGATCGGCCGCCGCGCCGGCTTCACGGACCTGGACGCGGAGATCGAGCGCCTCGCCGCCGAAACCGGCGCCGAGCTGCTCGACCACACCGACGAGGACGAGCTGCACCGCCGGCAGCGGCACGCGCACGCCACAGTCTTCGCGTCGTGGGAGGAGGGCTTCGGCCTCCCCGTGCTGGAGAGCCTGTGGCACGGACGCCCTTGCCTCTGCCACCACGGCTCGGCCATGGCGGAGGTGGCGCCCGGCGGCGGCACCTTCCTGGTGGACGTGCTGGACGAGGATGCCATTACCGCCGCGCTGCTGCGCTTGGCGGAGGAGCCCGCGCTGCTCACCCGCCTGGGTGCCGAAGCGGTGGCTCGCCCCATCCGCTCCTGGGACGACTACGCCGAAGACGTGCTGCTCGCGCTGTCCCGTGCCGGCGCCGCGCCCGGGTGGCCCCTGCCGGACGTCATGCCCGCCGCGCCCGCGATCGGGCAGCGCCGGCCGCTGCTGTCCTGCGCCATCACCACCTACAACCGCGCGCCCTGGCTTTCGCACAGCCTGCCGCTGCTGCTCGAAGCCACGCGGCCCTGGCGCGACGTGGTGGAGGTGGTGGTCTGCGACAACGCATCCACCGACACCACGCCGGACGTGGTGGCGCGCTTCCGCGGCGAGGCACACCTCAGCGCCCACCGCAACCCGGCCAACGTCGGGATGCTCGGCAACCTCGGCGCCACCGCCCGCCACGCGCGCGGCGCCTTCGTGTGGCTGCTCGGCGACGACGACTTGCTGGTGGAAGGCGCGATGGAGAACGTGCTGGAAGGGCTGGCCGCGCACCCCGAGGTCGAGATGGCGTACATGAACTACGCCTACACCACCTTCGACCGGCCGGAACGGCTGTCCAACCCGGCGGACATCGTGGACTTCGCCACGCCCATCGCGCCCGGCGGCCCGAACCGCCGCGTGTCCACGCTGCGCGAGGTTTCGCCGCTCAACGAGAACCTGTTCACCGCCATCTACGCCTGCGCCTTCCGCCGCGACCACGCGGTGCGGGGCTACGGGCTCGACACCCGCGGGGCGCCCTTCACCTCCCTCCCCACCTGCGTGCCCTCCTCGGTCTACGCGCTGGCGGCGTTGCAGGACCGGCCGGCGTGGTGGGTGGGCGAGCCGGCGGTGGTGGTGAACATGAACGTGTCCTGGACGCGCTGGGTGCTGCTCTGGCACCTGGAGCGGATGCCGGACCTGTTCGACGCCGCGGAGCGCGCAGGCGTGGCGCCGGCGGCGCTCGACCGGTACCGCACGGTCCACGCCAACGAGGCCGAGCGCTGGCTGCGCGAGACCTACTTCGAAGCCGAAGACCCGGTGCGCCGCAACGTGTCCGCGGCGCGCCTGCTGGAACGCTGCAAGCACCTGCCGGCGTTCCGCGAACAGCTCGCGGGTGTGCGCCGCGCCTACGCGGACGCCTGGGCGGCGGGGCGCGTTTCGGCGGACACGGCGCCGCCGGCGGAACTGTTCGCGCGTTACGGCCTGGAAGGGTGAGCGGCCCGCCCCTCCCGGCGCGGCGCCGCGAATGGCCCGCATTGTATTCCGGAACCGTCGAGGTGCAGCCTGCGACCGGCGCAGGGCGGTACGTGGGGAGAAATGGCATGGCGTGCATCAGCCGGGGCGTGGCAGGGACCGCCGGGGGCGGAGCGGCCGCACCGGCGCGGAAGGCCGGCGCGGCCCGCGCCGCGGCCCTGCTCGCCGTCCTCCTCCTGGGCGGCTGCGGCGCCCTGTTCGGCGGCGGGCGCGGCGGGAGCCCCTACACGGAAGCGGCCGCGCCGGACGCGGCGGCGGGGCCGCCAAAGTCCCTCGACCGCGCCGCCGTGGACCTCGCCGAAGCCCTGCTCGCACGGGCCGCGCCGGCGGGCGGGGGCGCGCGCCGGCCTCTCGTGATCGACGCCTTCGTGGACCAGTCCACGGGCTTGGAAACCGCGGCCACCCGCGCCGTGGTGGCGCGCATGACGGAGCAGGTGCGCGCCCGCCACCCACGCTTCGAGCTCCGCCCCTTCACGCTCGCCGGCCTCTCGGACGGGCCGGCCGTCTTGCTCGGGAGCATCGCCGGCATCGCCGGGACCGGCGGCGCGGCGCCCGCGGCCGGGCCGCCGCAGTTTTACCGGATCAGGGCGGTGCTGGCGGACCCGCGCACCGGGCGCGTCCTGGACGCCGAAACGGCGCTGGTCCGCACGGAGGATGTCAACACGGCGCCCGCGCCCTTCTTCCGCGACGCCCCGGGCTGGCTGCCAGACCCGGCCGTGGCCGCGTATCTCCGGACGGTCGAAGCGCGCCCCGGCCAAGCGGTTGACCCGACCTACCTGCAAGGGCTCACGGTCGGCGGACTGGTCGCCGACGGCATGCTGGCCTACGAGGCCGGCCGCTACCGCGAGGCGCTGGAACGCTACGCCGAAGCCCAGCGCCTGCCCGCCGGCGACCAGATGCGCGTCCACAACGGCCTCTACCTCGCGGCGTGGTCGCTCGGGCAGCGGCGCGAAGCGGAGGAGGCCTTCGGGCGGGTGGTCGATTTCGGGCTGCGGCAAGGGCGGCTCGCCGTGAAATTCCTGTTCCGCCCGGGCTCGACCGCGTTCCTCCCGGACCGGGCCGTGAGCGCGCCCTACGGCATGTGGCTCCGGCAGATCGCCTCCAAGACCGACGAGCGCTCCGCCTGCCTCCTGCTCACCGGCCACGCGAGCCCGACGGGCACGGCCGCGGCGAACGAACGCCTGTCGCGGGGGCGGGCCGAGCGCCTCAGGGCCAGGCTCGCCGCCGAGCGCTCGACCTTGCGCGAGCGGACGCGGGCCACGGGCGTCGGGGCGCGCGAGCCGCTGATCGGCACCGGCGTGGACAACGTGTCGGATGCCCTCGACCGCCGCGTGGAACTGGCCCCGCGGTCTTGCGGCGAACTGGCCGCCGCGGCGGAGGCCGGGACCGCGCGCGCCGAGCGCGACCGGTCGTCCGGCGCAGCGGGCCGGGCACCTCTGTAGGCGCCGCCGTCGGGGTTCTCGGCGCGCCGGGGCGCCTGGACGGACGACCGCGGCTCAAAGGCGGGGATTGCGCCAGACTTGGCAACCGTCCTTCACGGTGACGGCCCGCCCCGCCCGCTCCTCCCGCATCTCGCAGGCGAAGATGCCCTCGCACGCCCAACCGGCGCCGGCGAAGAGCGCCGCGAGCGCGCGGTCCAGCGCGAAGGAGTGCGTGCCGACCACCACCCGCCGCACCTTCGCGTTCGCCGCCTCCAGTCCTGCGGCGAAGACCTCCTCCTCGGCGCCCTGCACGTCGCAGTGGACGAGGTCCACCCGGTCGTGGGGCGCCAGCAGCGTG
>CADCTL010000060.1 GCA_902805625.1 uncultured Acetobacteraceae bacterium | reverse complement strand
CATCGTCCGCCGGGTTTCGGAGCTCGCGGCCGATGGGCGCGACCGGATCGCGGAGATCGACGTCAACCCGCTGATCTGCGCCGGCAGCCGCCAAGTGGCGGTGGACGCGCTCATCGTGCGCCGGGCGGCTCCGTGAGGAGAACGATCTTCCCGACGACGCTGCGCGACAGCAGTGCGTCCAGGGCGGCCGCCGCGTCCCCCAGCCCGTATGTGGCCGAGATGCGGGGGCGCAGCCGCCCCTCCCGGACCCAGGCGAAAAGCTGGCCCATCAGCGCCCGGTTGGCATTCGGCTCCCGCTTGGCGAAGGCGCCGTAGGACACGCCGAGGATGCCGCAGCCCTTGAGCAGCGGAAGGTTGAGCGGGATGCGCGGGATCTCCCCGGCGGCGAAGCCGACGACGAGGTGGCGGCCGCCCCAGTTGAGCGAGCGCAGCGCCGGTTCGGAATACGGACCGCCCACGGGGTCGTAAACCACATCCACGCCCCCGGTGCCCCCGGTCAGCTCGCGCACCCTGTCCCGCCATCCCTCTTGCCGGTAGTCCACCAACCCATCAGCGCCCGCGTCCCGGCAGGCTTCCAACTTGCCGGCGGACGCGGCGGCGACCACCCGCGCCCCCATCAGCTTAGCCACCTGCACCGCGGCCAACCCGGCGCCGCCCGCCGCGCCCAACACCAGCACCGTTTCGCCCGGCCGCAGCGCGGCGCGGTCGCGCAAGGCGTGGAGCGTGGTCCCGTAGGCGTAGGAGAGCGCCGCGGCGGTCACGGCGTCCACTCCCTCCGGGACCGCGACCACGGCGTCCGCCCCCGCCACCGCCATCTCGGCGAAGCCGCCGTGGCTCGTCATGGCGAGCACACTGGTGCCCGCGGGCGGGCCGGGAACGCCCTCGCCCAACCCGGCCACCACGCCCGCCACCTCGCCGCCCGGGGAGAAGGGCAGCGGCGGGCGCGTCTGGTACCGACCCTGGATGATCAACGTGTCAGGGAAGTTCACCGCGCAGGCTTCGACCCGGATCAGCACTTGACCGGGGCCAGGCTCCGGCGCGGGCACTTCCTCCAGCGTCAGCCCCGACAGCGGTCCGAAGGCGCGGCACATCACGGCTTTCACCCTGGCACCCTCCCGAGGCGGGGACGCGCGAAACGCTGGCCGGCGCCGCACCGCTTGGCAAGCATCGCGCGGCCGCCTTGCCCGGGCGGGACCGCTGGGCCACGCTGCGCGGCAACGGGCAGCAAGGCCGCTGCGGACCGGCTTTCCCGGCCCCGGCGCGCCGGGGAGAAAGCGCCATGGACTTCGCCTATTCCGAACGGGTCGAGGAGCTGCGCTCCCGGCTGCTGAACTTTTTCGACGACCACATCCACCCGAACGACGGCCTCTACCACCGCCAGCACGCCGAGGCGCCCGACCGCTGGCAGCCGGTGCCGATCGTCGAGGAGCTGAAGCCCAAGGCGCGCGCGGCCGGGCTGTGGAACCTGTTCCTGCCGCATTCGGAGCGCGGCGCCGGCCTGACCAACCTGGAATACGCGCCGCTGGCCGAGATCATGGGCGGCGTCCCCTGGTCGAGCGAGGTGTTCAACTGCTCCGCGCCCGACACGGGCAACATGGAGACGATCGACCGCTACGGCACCGACGCGCAGAAGCGCGAGTGGCTCGACCCCCTGCTGGAAGGCGAAATCCGCTCCTGCTTCGCGATGACGGAGCCGGACGTCGCGTCCTCGGACGCCACCAACATCCAGACGCGGATCGTGCGGGACGGAGACCACTACGTCATCAACGGCCGCAAATGGTGGTCCTCCGGTGCCGGCGACCCGCGCTGCGCGATTTTCATCGTCATGGGCAAGACGGCGCCAGACAGTCCGGACAAGTACCGCCAGCAATCGATGATCCTGGTGCCGCGCGGCACGCCCGGCTTGACGATCAAGCGCATGCTGCCGGTGTTCGGCTTCGACGACGCGCCGCACGGCCACGCCGAGCTGCTGTTCGAGAACGTGCGGGTGCCGGCCGAGAACATCCTGCTCGGCGAGGGCCGCGGCTTCGAGATCGCGCAGGGACGCCTCGGCCCCGGCCGGATCCACCACTGCATGCGCGCCATCGGCTTGGCGGAGCGGGCGCTGGAGCTGATGTGCAAGCGCTCCCTGGAACGGCGGCCCTTCGGCAAGCCGCTGGCGGACCAGGGTGTGACCATCGAGCGTATCGCCAAGTCCCGCATCCTGATCGATCAGGCGCGGCTGCTGACACTGCACGCCGCGTGGCGCATGGACACGGTGGGCAACAAGGTGGCGCGCGCCGAGATCGCCGAGATCAAGGTGGCCGCGCCGGAGATGGCCTGCCAGGTGATCGACTGGGCGATCCAGGCGCATGGCGGCGCCGGCGTGACCGACGACTTCCCGCTCGCTTATTTCTTCAAGATCGCCCGTACGCTCCGCATCGTGGACGGACCGGATGAGGTGCACCGCTTCCAGCTCGGCCGGATGGAGCTGGCGAAGCACAAGCCGCCTCGGGCGGAAGCCGCGGCACGGGCCGCGGAGTGACATGAGCGGCGGCGGCATGCCCGAGCTGGTGCCGGTCCTGGACCGGCACCGCTTCGACGAGGCCGCCCTGGCGCGCCACTTGCGCAAGCACCTTCCAGGCTTCGACGGCCCGATGGAGGTGCGGCAATTCCAGGGTGGCCAGTCCAACCCGACCTTCCACATCCGCACTGAGGCCGGCGACTACGTCCTCCGCAAGAAGCCGCCCGGCAAGCTGCTGCCCCGCGCCCACGCGGTTGAGCGCGAATACCGCATCCTGCGCGCGCTGGCCGGCAGCGAGGTGCCGGTACCGCCGGTCCGCCTGCTCTGCGAAGACGCTTCGGTCATCGGCACCGCTTTTTTCGTCATTGT
>CADCTL010000059.1 GCA_902805625.1 uncultured Acetobacteraceae bacterium | reverse complement strand
GGGGAATGGAGAGCTGGCCGGCGATGACCATGTTCACGTTCTCATGGAAGCGCCGTTGGATGCCGGCCGCCAACTCCCGCCGCCGCGCCCCGTCGCCCTCGGCGGCGTAGCGTTCCAGCAGCGCCTTCATCTCTTCGTCGCAGAACCAGCCCGGGTAGTTGCGGCAGTTGTAGGCGGTGACGGAGTTGACCATCGGGTTGAACAGGTCGATGCCGGGCCAGACCACGGTCACGGCGCTCCAGCCGCCGCGCTCCACCGGCTCCCGGCTGAGGCGCCGCTGCGCGACGGAGGCCCAGTCGGAGGTCCACTCGTCCACGTTGAAGCCGGCGCGGCGGAGCTGCTCGATCGCCACGGCGGCGACCGGGTTGAGGATCGCCGAGTCCGTTGGGTGGAGGAACACCACGCGCTCGTTGTTGTAGCCCGCCTTGCGGAGCAGCTCCCGCGCCTGCTCGGCGCCGCGCTCGCGCAAGCCTTCCGTGCCGGCCTCGGTCGCGGCGGGGGAGTCGCAGGCGTAGATCGTCAGGCACTCTTGCAGGACCAGGTCGCTCGGCAGGCCGGTGCCCGCCATGATCTCGGCCTGGACTATGGCCATCTGCGCCGCTCGCCGGACGTCCGGTTTGTTGAAGGGCGGATGCGCGTGGTTGAGGCTGATGAAGGGCATGTACTGCCCCATGCCGCCCGGCGGCCGCCTCACGGCGATGTTGCGGTTCCGTCGCAGCAGGGCGACGAAGTCGGGCGGCACGATCTCCACCACGTCCACCTCGCCGCCCTGCAAGGCCGCGGCGCGGGTGGCGACGTCGGTTATGCTGACGAACTCGGCCGTCTCGAAATGCACCGCCTTGCCGCCGGCGAGCCCGTCGGCCGGCTCGTCGCGCGGCCGGTAGCGCGCGTTGCGGCGGAACACGGCGCGGTCGCCCTGGCGCCACTCCTCGCGCCGGAAGGTCCAGGGGCCGGAGCCGACGATCTCCGGCACCGGGCGCGCGGGGTCGGTGGCGGCGAGGCGCGCGGGCATCATGAAGGGAACGATGGTGCCGGGCTTGCCCAGCGCCTCGACGACGAAGCCGAAGGGTTTCGCCAGTTCGATGGCGAAGGTGTTCGCGTCGAGGACGCGCATCTCCTTCGTCGCCGCCATCATCAACTGGCCCAGGCCGTCGCGGGCGCCCCAACGGCGGATGGAGGCGACGCAGTCCTCTGCCGTGACCGGCGCGCCGTCGTGCCATTCCAGGCCGGGCCGGAGCTTGAAGGTCCAGGTGAGGCGGTCTTCGCTGGCGGACCAGGACTCCAGCATCTGCGGCCGGTACTCGCCGCGGCCGTCCATGGCGATCAGCGTGTCGAACACCATGTAGCCGAAGGCGCGCGTGGCGTTGTTCGTGGAGATGATCGGGTCGAGGACCGCCAACTCTTGGCCCAGCACGATCCGCAGCGGGCGGTCTTGCGCGGACGCCGGCGCCAGGGCCGCGGCCGCGAGCAGCGCGGCGGCGAGAACGCGCCCGAGCGCGCGCTTGAGGGCCATGCCCGTCAAGCGCCCTGCAGCTCGACGCCTTTCTCCTTCTCCGCGTCCCGCCGCGCGTGGTCGAAGTTGGCGCGCTGGTAGCCGACCATGAACTCCTTGTAGGTGATCGGCCGGTCGTCGCCGGCGCCGTCCGCGCGCGGGATCGGCGTCATCACCGCGTCGTAGCCCGCGTCCATGAAGAACGGGATGGCGTAGCGCTCCCGCCCGGAGCGGTTGATGACGCGGTGCGGCGAGGCCAAGAAGCGGTTGTTGGTCCACCGCCGCAGCATCATGCCGCCGTTGACGAGCAGCGCGCCCTCCGGCGCGGGCGCGTCCATCCAGGTCCCGTCCGGCAGGCGCAAGGACAGGCCGGGCACCTTGTTCTGCGCCAAGATGGTCATGAAGGAGGTGTCCACGTGCGGCGCGATGCCGTACTCGTTCTCCGGCGCGGTGGGCTCCTGCTGCGGATAGTGCGACATGCGGAGCGTGTACATCGGCTCCTTGAAGTAGGGCGCGAAGAAGTCGGCTGGAAGGTCCAGCGCCCGCGCGTAGATCGGCAGCAGCGACAGGCCGAGCGCCTCGAAGGCGGCGCAGGCCGCCAGGACCGTGTCGCGGAAGCCGGGCAGGTCCGCGGGCCACTGGTTGAGGCCGCGGAAGCGCGCGCCGCGCACGACATCGGGGTGGTCGGGCGCCAGCTCGCGCTTGAAGAACACCGCTTCGTTGGCGTTGGGCCGGGCGACCTCGCCAAGCGAGTTCATGCGGGTGGTCGCGCCGCGCATCGGCATGTAGCCGATGTTGTGCTCGTTGATCTTCACCGCGAGCTTCGCGTCCAGCGGCATGTCGTGGAAGCGCTCCGCGGCGTCGAAGGTCTCCGCCAGCACGCCTTCCGGCACCCCGTGGTTGCGGACGAAGAAGAAGCCGTACTCGGTGAACGCGGCCCTCAGCTCGGCCGCCAGCGCCTCCAGGGCACCCGGCGCGCCGCCGCGCAGGGGGCCGAGATCGAGAACCGGGAGTTCCTGTGCCATCCTGCGATCCTCCGCTTGCGTGTCGTTATGCCGCGGAAGGAAAGCACGCCGGCGAGGCGGTGCGATAGCCGGGCCGGCGAGCGAGGCGCGATCCGGCGCTCCGGGCGATTTGCGCCGCTTCCGAAACATTGTGCTGGATGCCCCGAAAGAGCGGGGCCGAACCTCAAGTTGTTCTTGCGGTCCCGTGGCCGTCTGGGTTTTTCTGCGCGCCGTGCCAAACCGAAAAGTTGATACGGCGGCGCACAGTGCGACGCCTCGGGATTGTGCCGGCGAAGGAGACCCATGAACGCGCCCCAGACCTTTTCCGGCGCCCCCGTCGAGAGCGGCGTGGACGCGCACGCGATCACGACGGGCATCTCCTTGCAGGAGATGCGGCCGCGGATGCTGAAGCGCGACGACACCTTCGCCGTGCTCGACCGCAACGGCGACGCCTTGCCGGTGCCCGGCGGCCCGGAAGGGCTTTACCACCGCGACACCCGCTACCTGTCCCGCCTGGAACTCCGGCTGTCCGGGACGAAGCCGTTGCTCCTGAGCTCCGCCGTGTCGGACGACGGCGCGGTGCTGACCTGCGACCTGACCAACCCGGACGTCGCCGGGGACGGGCGGCGCCCGGACCTCGAGCGCGACCAGTTGCACCTCCGCCGGTCCAAGTTCCTGCGCAACGCGACCTGCTTCGAGCGCATCACGGTGCGGAGCTACGCCGCCGCCCCGCTGACCCTGGACCTCGAATTGCACTACGCCGCCGACTTCGCCGACCTGTTCGAGGTGCGCGGCGAGAGGCGGCCGCGCCGGGGCACGCAGCACCCGCCCCAGATCGGGCCGGACAGCGTCACCCTCGCCTACACCGGCCTCGACGCGCGGCGGCGCGAGACGCGGCTGCGGTTCGACCCGGCGCCGGCGCGAATCGGACCGGACCGGGCTTCCTTCGCCCTCGCCCTCGCGCCCGGCGAGCGCAAGACGATCCTGATCGAGACGCGCTGCGACTCGGACGGGACCGCGGGCGCCGGCGCTTCGGAGCCCGCGCGGACCGCCTTCCTCCGCGCCCTGTGGGAGGACAGCCGCGCCCGCCGCGCCGTCCTGGCGCGTACAGCGTCCGTCGTCACCTCCGACACGGGCTTCGACGAGATGATCGGCCGCTCGGTGGCCGACCTCGGCATGCTCACCACGCAAACGCCGGAGGGGCCTTACCCCTACGCCGGCGTGCCGTGGTTCAGCACCGCCTTCGGCCGCGACGCGCTGGTGACGGCGTGGCTGACGCTCTGGCTCGACCCCGCCATCGCGCTCGGCGTGCTGCGCCACCTGGCGGCGCTCCAGGCCACCACCACCGACCCGGCGGCGGACGCCGAGCCCGGCAAGATCCTCCACGAGGTCCGCAACGGCGAGATGGCGGAACTCGGGGAGGTCCCGTTCCGGCGCTACTACGGCAGCGTCGATTCCACGCCGCTCTTCGTCGCGCTCGCGGGCGCCTGGCTCGACCGCACGGGCGAGGCGGAATCGCTGCGCCCGCTGTGGCCGAACATCGAGGCCGCGCTGCGCTGGATCGACATGCACGGCGACCGCGACGGCGACGGCTTCGTGGAGTACGGCCGCATGACGGAGGCCGGGCTGGCGAACCAGGGCTGGAAGGACAGTTGGGACTCCGTCTCGCACGCCGACGGGACGCTGGCGAAAGGGCCGATCGCGCTGTGCGAGGTCCAGGCCTACACCCACGCCGCGTACCTCGCGGGCGCTCGCATCGCCCGCGCGCTCGGGCTGCCGCCGCGGCGTGCGGAGGCGCTGGAGAAGCAGGCCGCCGCGCTGCGCGAGCGCTTCGAGGCGGCTTTCTGGTGCGAGGACCTGGGCACCTACGCGCTGGCGCTCGATGGCGCGAAGCGGCCCTGCCGCGTCCGCAGCTCCAACGCCGGGCACGTTCTGCTCGGCGGCATCGCGTCGCCGGAGCGCGCGGCGGCGGTGGCGAAGCAGTTGCTGAGCGGGACGTTCCACTCGGGCTGGGGCATCCGGACGCTGGCCGCGACGGAAGCGCGCTACAACCCGATGTCCTACCACAACGGCTCGGTGTGGCCGCACGACAACGCGCTGATCGGCCTGGGCCTCGCGCGCTACGGACTCTGCACCGAAGCGGCGCGGGTCCTCGAAGGGATGGCCGCCGCGGCCGGCCGGCTGGACCTCAGGCGGCTGCCGGAGCTGTTCTGCGGCTTCCCCCGGCGGGGCGGCCAAAGCCCGACCGCTTATCCCGTCGCCTGCGCCCCGCAGGCCTGGGCGGCGGCGGCGCCCATCGGCCTGCTCGGCGCTTGCCTCGGCTTGAGCTTCGACCCGGCGGCGCGGATCGTGCGGCTGGAGCAGCCCGTCCTGCCCGCGGGGCTGGACCGGGTGACGCTGCGCGGCCTCGCGCTCGGTGGGGGGCGCATCGACGTCAGCCTGCGCCGCGCGGCCGGGGACTCGGTGGCGATGAGCGTGTCCGGCCGCAGGGGGGACATCGGCGCGGTGCTGGCGGTGTGAGCAGCGGCCCGCGCCGAGGCGTCACTCCGCCGCTACGGCCCGCACCGGCGGCACCCTGCCGCGTGCCAGCCGGGCGTACAGCGCGACGTGGTCCTCCGCCATGCGGCGCGCGGTGAAGCGCTCCTCGAACCGCTTCCGCACGGCGGGGCGCGAAAGGGCCGGCAGCCGCTCCACCGCGCGGACGGCGCCCTCGACGCCGTCCACGATGAAGCCGGTGCGCCCGTCCTCGATCACCTCGGGCACGGAGCCGTGGTTGTAGGCGACCACCGGCACGCCGCAGGCCATGGCCTCGATCATCACCAAGCCGAAGGGCTCCGGCCAGTCGATCGGGAACAGCAGGGCGTGCGCGCCCGACAGGAACTCCGCCTTCTCCCCGTCGCCGATCTCGCCGATGAACTCGACGTGCGGCTGGGAGAGCAGGGGGCGGATCTTCTCGTCGAAGTAGTCGCGGTCGGCGCGGTCCACCTTGGCCGCGATCTTCAGCGGCAGCCCGCTCCGGCCGGCGATCTCGATGGCGCGGTCCACGCGCTTCTCCGGGGAGATGCGCCCCAGGAAGGCCAAGTAGGAAGGCTCCGCCCCGTCCTGCGGCACCAGCAGGCGCTCCGGCAGGCCGTGGTGGATCGTGGTCGCCCAGTTGGCCCACCGCATCGGCTTCCGCTGCGAGTCGGAGATGGACACCAGCGGCACGCCGGAGTGCATCTCGTAGTGCGGCCAGATCTCCGGCAAGTCCAAGCGGCCGTGCAGCGTCGCCAGGAAGGGCGTCGGCTGCCGCGTGAAGAGCGAGAAGGGCCAGTAATCGACGTGGAAGTGCAGCACGTCGAACTCGTGGGCCCGCCGGAACACCCTTTCGAGCATCATCAACGGGTACGCCGAGGGATCGCCGATGCTGGGGTCGAGGCGGAGCGCGCGCTCGCACATGGGGGCCAGCGTCGCCGCCGTGACGGAGTCGCCGCTGGCGAACAGCGTCACGTCATGGCCGAGCGCCACCAGCTCCTCCGTCAGGTAGGACACGATCCGCTCGGTGCCGCCGTAGAGCTTGGGGGGGACGGCCTCGAAGAGCGGCGCGATCTGCGCGATTCTCATCTTTCGATACTCTCCTGCCCGGGTAGGCGCCCCGGCGCGCGCCGGGGTCGTTCTGTGAACCGATTGCTGATGCCCTTTAAGCTCACGAATCCGTCGAGAAGATGGCGCCCCCCTTCTCGCGCCGGCGCCGAAAGGCGCGCTCACGCTTATGTGGACTGCTCGATTGCAGAACGAAAATGGGCAACAAAGGTTTCGGGGGCGCGCGGCGCAAGCAGAGGCCGAAACGAAAAGGGCGGAGAACCTCTTCCACTCAGGGCGCGCCGCTGCGCTCCGGCCGCGGCGCGTCGTCGTGGGTTTTCTGCTCTCGTTCAGCCCGCGCTTTTCCGCCCGGCCGCGCGGTCGAGCAGTGCGACCACCTCCGCGTCTTCCAGTTGATGGAAGTCGCCGTAGAACGCGCCGACCGAGCCGAGGTCGGGCGGCTCGGCCAGGAACACCGCCTCGTCGCACAATCCCCGGAGCGCCTCGGCGGTTTCGCGCGGCGCGACGGGCGCCGCCAGGACGCGCCGCGCCGCGCCGGCGCGTGCCAGCGCCGACAGGGCCGCGCGCACGGTGGCGCCGGTGGCGATGCCGTCGTCCACCACGACCACGGTTCGGCCGTGGAGCGGCACCGCGGGCGTTTCGCGCAGCCAAAGGCGGCGCCGGCGCGCGATCTCGTCGATCTGCCGCGCCGCCTCCCGCGCGATCGCTACGGGCGGCACGTCGAGCAACCGGACGATCTCGTCGTTCACCACGATCTGCGGCGGCTCGCCTTCCACCACGGCGCCGAGCGCCAGTTCGGGCTGCTCCGGCGCGCCGATCTTCCGCACGAGCAGGAGGTCCAGCGGGGCGCTGAGCGCTTCGGCGATCGGCCAGGCGACCGGCACGCCGCCGCGCGGCAGGGCGAGCACGACGGGGTACGCGTTCTTCAGGTGCAGGAGCCGCTCGGCCAGCCGACGGCCGGCCTCCGCGCGGTTACGGAACATCATGGCTTCCCGTGGGAATGCCCCGCTACCCCCCTTGCGAGGGAGGCGCTTCGCCTTGCCAAACCTGCCTCGCTTGGCTGGCGGGCACCGTAAGGCGCACCGTGTTGCCGTCCACGGAAGCGATCGTCTCCTGCGCCAACCAGTGGTGCTGGCCCTCGGCCGCCGGGTCGTTGCGCCGGAGCTTGATGCGGTTGCGGTCCACGTGGTCCACCGTGCCCAGGTGCTCGCCGTCCGAGCCGACCACGTCCATCCGCGGCCTGATGTTGCCGAGATCCATAGCGTCGCCCTCCTCTTGTCGCGGATCAGAACGGCGGGGCGAGGTGCGCCCCGCGTTCAGGCCGCCGTGGTGTCGCCTTGCCTGCGCTGGTCGTTCGCCGGGAACTGCACCGCGGCCACGGCGGTCCAGAGGTCCTGGACCGGCTGCGGCAGGGCCTCGACCAGCTTGCCGATCTGGCCGGGGTCCATGTGGTGCGAGAGCACGCGGAAGACGGCCTGCGCCGCGTCGCGCGGATCGACGGGGCGGGCGGCGGCCAGCCCGTCCGCGACGCGTTCGAGGAAGCCTTCGAGCGTGCGCGCCTTGTCCAGCTGCCCCGAAGGTCGCCACCCTTCGTAGTAGAGCCCGCGCACCAGCAGAGGCAGTTGCGCGCCGACATGCGCCGCCAAGTCCGGCGGCACCCGGTCCCTGAGCGTGTGCAGCACGGCGCCGAGCGCGTGCCAAGCGAGCTGCCGGTCCGGCCCGATCCGCTCGCCGATCTCGTTCAGCCAAGTGTTGGTGGTTTGCAGCGTCTTGTCGAAAACCTCGAGTCCAGTGGCCGCCATTGTGCTGTCCCTCGCTGACAAACCGCCGCGCGGGATGAGAACGCGGTTGGCCCGGCCGGGATCACGGCGGTGGCGGAACGGTCGAAGGCGCCGTCACCGCGCTTCCACCCGGGCCGACAACGGCAAGCGCAGGTAGAACTCGAAGCCGTCCGGCGCGAACACGGGCCGCGCCACGCCGCCGAGCTGCTGCGCCAAACCCCGTTCGAGCAACCGCATGCCGAAGCCCGTCCGCTCCGGCGGTCCGGCGAGCGGGGGCCCGCCGCGTTCGCGCCACGCGACGTCGAGGACGGCGGGCGCGCCGTCCGCCGTTCGCTCCACCGACCAGCCGACCCGCACCCGGCCGCCGGGCACCGACAAGGCGCCGTGCCTGGCGGCGTTCGCGGCGAGCTCGTGGAACGCCATGTGCAGCGCCACGGCGGCCCCGGGCACGAGCCGCACGGCGGGCCCGGACGCCTCCACCCGCCCCGAAGCGCCGTCGTGGTGCGGCGCGAGCGTTTCGCCCACCACCTCGGCGAGCGCGGCGCCGCGCCAGCCCTCGCGCGTCAGCAGGTCGTGGGCGCGGGCGAGCGCCATCAGCCGCGCCTCGAAGGCGTGGAGGAAGGCGCCGGGGCTCGCGCCGCCGCGGGCTGTCTGCGCCGCGAGCGCCTGGGCGCCCGCCAAGGCGTTCTTGACGCGGTGGTTCAGCTCGTTCAGCAGCAGCTTCTGGCGCTGCTCGGCTTCCCGTTGGTCCGTCACGTCCTGCGCCAGCCCGGCGGCGCGGTGGACGCGCCCCGCCCCGTCGAGGATCGGGAAGCCGGTGTCGCGTATCCAACGCACCGCGCCGTCGGACGCGCGGCGGATGCGGTACTCGGCCTCCACCCGCTCGCCCCGCAGCACCCGCGGCAAGACGTCCCGCATGGCGTGGCGGTCCTCGGGGTGCAGCAGTTGGGCCCAGCGCCGGATGTCGCTCACCACCGCGCCGCGCGGTTCGCCCCAGACCTGCTCAAAGGCGGGCGACACGTATTCGAGCTTCTCGCCCGCCGCGTCCACGATCCAGAGCACGTCCGGCGAGGTTTCGGCGAAGCCGCGGAAGCGGGCCTCGCTTTCGCGCAGGGCCGATTCCGCGCGCCGCGCGTCCTCCACGTCGGTGCAGGTGCCGTACCACAGGGCCGGCGCGGCGGCGCGCGGCCAGCCCTCGTCCCCGGGCCTCCTCCGCTCTGGCTGGGCCCGGGTGGCGAACCAGCGGTAGGCGCCGGACGTCGCCCGCAAGCGGTGCTCGACGCGCAACTCGCCCGCCGTGTCGGCCTTGTCCCAGGCCGCCATCGTGGCGTCCCGGTCGTCGGGGTGGACCCGCTCCAGCCAGCCCAGCCCGGAAGCTTCGGACGGGGTCATGCCGGTGTACTCGACCCAGCGGCGGTTGGCCCAGGTCCACATCCCGCCCCCGGCGGAGGTCCAGACCAGGTGCGGCACGGCGTCGGTCGCGGCGCGGAACCGCGTTTCGCTTTCCGCCAGCGCCGTCGTGCCGTCCGCGACGCGCCGCTCCAGGGCGCCGTTCAAGCGGACGAGCGCCTCGTTGGCCTCTTCGAGGCCGAGCGTGGAGGCCTGCAACTCCTCCATCGCCACCCTCAAGCCTTCGGCCGTGGCGGCGCCCGCCTCGTGCCCCGGGGCGGCTCGCGCTTCCGCGTCCGCGAGTCGCGCGCGCATGGCCGCCATCTCGGCGTCGCGGCGGTCCAGCTCGGTCCGGGCTTGGCGGAGCGCTTCGGCCAAGGCGTCGCGCTCCCGCGCCGCCGCCGCGGCCGAAGCCCGTGCGTCCGCGGCGGCGGCGAGGGCCTGCTCGACCCGCTTCGGGAGCTCCGACTCAAGCGCGTGATTCGATCCGAGCTCGTCCAGATCGCGCGCTTTCGTTTTCATGCGACTTTATGTCTCTGGCGACCGGCCTCCGACTGAACACGCCGCCGCGGCGCGAGTTCGCGCGAAGGCCCGCGCCGCCGCTCCATCAGGGCTGGGGCGCGGCCGGCAGCATCCCGGCGGGCACCGCCACCCCGTTCGCCGCGTCCGCCGCCACCGCCGAGGCGACGCCCACAACCTCCCAAGCCCCGTCCCGCCCGCGTGCCAGCAGCGGCGCGCCGCTCGTGCCGCGGGTGCCGGCGCAGCCGTGCGCGAGCAGCGGCAGGTTGCGCGCGCCCCGCCGCAGGCCGAGCGCGCGGCAGCCCGTGTCCGCCAGCAGCGCCTCCGGCCGGTCCTGTTGGTAGCCGGCCAGCATCAACTCGGCGCCGGGCGGCGGCGGGTCGCGCCGCAGCCGCAGCGCCCGCCCTTCGCCCAGCGGCGAGTCGAGGGTGAGCAACGCCCAATCGGCGCCGATCGGGCCGCCGAACGGGCTGTCGCGGTCGAGCGCGAAGCCGTCGCCCATGGCGAAGGCGGTCACGCGCGCGCGGGCCGTCCACTCGCCCATGTGGTAGCCGAGCAGGAATTGCACCGTGCCGGGCCGCACCACCTGGCGCGAGTTGGGCCCGAACAGGCAGTGCGCCGCGGTCAGCACCGTGCGCGGCCCGACCAGCACGCCGGTGCAGCGCCCGCCCACCTCGAGCTGCACCCGCCCGAGGGCGCGCCAGGGCTCGGCGCGCACGTCCACGGGCCGGCGCGGGTCGTTCGGGCCGATTCCCGGCCTCAGCACGCCGCGCTGGGACGTCCGCATGTCTTGCGCCCCGGCGGGCGGAGCCGCGGCCACGGCGGCGACCGCGAGCAGCGCGAGCAGCGGCGGCGAGCGCCGCTTCAAGCGCCGGCGTCGCGCAGCAGCGCGTCCACGAACTCCGGCACCAGCCGCGTCGCCGGCCCGTGCCGCGCCTCGTCGAACATCGCGCTGCCCTCCGAAGGTTCCAGGTTCAACTCGACCGTGCGGGCGCGGCGGCCCCGCGCTTCCGCGACGAAGCCGGCGGCGGGGTGGACGCTGCCCGAGGTGCCGATCGAGACGAAGAGGCCGCAGCGCGCCAGCGCTTCGGCGATCCGCTCCATGCCGAGCGGCATTTCGCCGAACCACACCACGTGCGGGCGCAGGCCGCCGCGCTCGCCGCAAGCGGGGCAGGCCGGGGAGTCGGCCAAGCGCGGCGGGCTCGGCGCCACGGCGCCGCAGCGCAGGCAGCGCGCCTTGGCCAGCTCGCCGTGCATGTGCAGGAGCCGTTGCGAGCCGGCGCGCCCGTGCAGGTCGTCCACGTTCTGCGTGACCAGCAGGAAGTCGCCCGGCCAGCGCCGGTCCAGCTCCGCCAGCGCCGCGTGCGCCGCGTTGGGGCCCACGGCGGGATCGGCGAGCTGGGCGCGGCGCGCGTCGTAGAAATCCTGCACGCGCGCAGGGTCGCGCCGGAAGGCCTCCGGCGTCGCAACGTCCTCGATCCGCACGCGCTGCCAGATGCCATCCGGGTCGCGGAAGGTGGACAGTCCGCTCTCGCGCGAGATGCCGGCGCCGGTCAGGACGACAACGCCGGGCGCCGCCCCCTCCCTCCGCGTCACGAAGTCGGCGGCGCCGGCGGCGGGCGGCAGGTGGAGGGCGGTGGCGCGGGCCGCAGCGGCGGCGAGGGAGGCGGGTCCTGCACCTGCACCTGCGCCGGCGAGGCCGGCTCGGTGACGGAGGCGGGCAGCAGCAAGGCGAGGACCAAGAGGCTCGGCATGGGCTGGGACGCTACAGGCCGCGGCGCGGGAGAGCCAGCGCCGCGGCGTGCGTCGAATGCCGCGGCCGGACACGGCGGACCGGTCACGAGGCTGCGAAGAAGCATCCCGACTTCTTCACGGGATTTGAGCGGTTCGAGCGGGCCTATAACCTGCATCGGCATAGAAGCGCCGAACAACAGTTCTGGGAGGGACCTCACCATGGCGACGCTCATCGGCACGCCCGCCTCCGATACCCTATCCGGCACCGACGACCCCGACCTCATCCTCGGCCGCGCCGGGGACGACCGGTTGAATGGTCTCGCGGGCGACGACGCCTTGCTCGGCGAGCGGGGCGGCGACCAAGTGACGGGCGGCGTGGGCGACGACACGATCCTCGGCGGCCCGGACGGCGACCTAGTCTTCGGCGACGGCGGGCCGCAGCAAGGGCCGGCGCCGCGGCAACCCGGGCAATCCGTCCCGCCCGGCACGCCGCTGCCCGGCAACAACGAGATCGGCGGCGGGGGCGGCGACGACACCCTCTACGGCGGCTACGGTTCTGACACCGTGCGGGGCGGGGCGGGCGACGACCGCGTCTTCGGCGCCGGGCCGGGCGTGGGGCCGACGCCTTCCGCCGCGTCCTTCTTCAACACGCTCGACGGCGGCGACGTGCTGGGGGGCGGCGCGGGGAACGACCGCGTCGAGGGCGGCGGCGGCCTCGACACCCTGACGGGCGGGGCGGGCGACGACACGCTCTGGGGCGGCGACGGCAACGGGGACCGGTTGACCGGCGGGCCGGGCCAGGACGTGTTCCTGTTCCGTTTCGCCGAAGGCCCGTTCCCCATCCGCGACACCGGCGTGGGCGAGGGCAACCGCGACGTGGTGCTCGACTTCCGGCAAGGCGCCGACGCGCTCGACCTGTCGGGCTACGACAACCCGTTCTTCTTCCCGTCCTCGGAACAGCCGGAGGCGATCTTCCTCGGCACCGGCGGGTTCCAGGCGTACTACGGGCTGCAGATACGCTACGAAGTGGAGGACGGGCGCACGGTGGTGCAGTTCTACGCGCCCATCGGCACCCCGCCGCCGGACGTGGAGATTCCGGTGCCGAGCGCCCCCAGCGGCGAGATCGTGCTGGCCGGCGAGTACGCCCTGACGGCCGACGACTTCGTGGGGCTGGGCGAGCCGGTCTTCACGACGCTGGCGGTCGGCGAGGAGGGCGACGATGTCGAACCCGACGACGGCTTCGCCACCACCGCCGCGATCGGCGAGGAAGGGAATCCGGGGTTCGAGGAACCCGTCGCCACCACCGCGGCCGTAGGCGAGGAGGGCGACCCGGACCACGATTTTTGGAGCGCTTGAGCGGCGTCGCGTTGCGCCACCCGCCTCCCGGGCTGCCCGGGAGGCCGCCCTGATCCTGGTGGCCGGCGGCGATGCCGATCCGAACCTGGCGCGCCTGCTGCGCCGCCTTTCCGCGCGCGGCATGGACCATCTCGCCTTGCTCGTGGGCGCCTCCGCCCCTCCGCTGCGGCTGACCTGGAGGCTGGCCGACGACGCCCTGTTGATCGGCGGCGCCGCCGTCGAACCCACGGCGCTGTTCCTGCGCCACGACGTGTTCGCCCACTTGGCGGACGGGCGGCCCGAGACCCGGACGCGCGCGAGCCGGTGGTACCAAACCGTGCTGTCCTGGGCGCTCGCGCACGAGGCGGTGGCGTTCCCGAACCGGCGCTACGGCGCCCGGCAGGCGACCAAGCCCCACGTCCTGCACCTGGCGAAGCGGGTGGGCCTCGCGGTTCCCGAGAGCCTCGTCACCAGCGAAGCCGGGGCCTTCGATCCGGCGGAAGCCGCGGGGTGGATCGCCAAGCCGGTCAACGGCGGCGAGCACACCCGGCGGCTCGACCAAGCGCTCGCGGACGAGGCGTGGCGCCGCCGGGGCGCCGCGGAGCCGACGATCCTCCAGCGCCGCTTGGTCGGGCCGGAACTGCGGGTGTACCGGGTCGGCGGGCGCTGGTTCGCCTTCGCCCTGCGCTCGGAGGCGCTCGACTACCGGACCGACCCGCGGGTGGAGGTGGCCGCCGTTCCGGCGCCGGCCGCGCTCACCGCGCCGCTGGGGCGGCTGATGGACGGGCTCGGCCTGGACTTCGGCGCCGCCGATTTCAAGACGTGCCCCGAGACCGGCCGCTTCCTGTTCCTGGAGGTCAACTCGGCGCCGATGTTCGCCGGCTTCGACCGCGTGGCCAGAGGCGCGCTGTGCGACGCCATCGGGGACTGGCTGGCCGCGGCCGGACCGCGCGGGCCGGTGGACAGTCCGTCGCCGGGCGGGGCCGGGGCGCACGCAGAAACGGCGTGAGGGCCGCCGGCCGCTCGCCCCGGAGCCGCGCCGGACGACTCAGAGGATGAAGTCGTCCGCGGTGAAAGCGACCAAGCCCTGCACGCGCAGCGTGAGGACGCCGTCGCCCGTGTCGGCCTCGATGGTGGTGGCGCTGTTGCGCTGGAAGGTCCTCACCGTGCCGGGCTGGTAGGCGACGAAGGCGACGCCGTCCGCGAACAAGAAGGCTTGGTCGCCGGCCGTGAGCGGGTCGGCGTCGATGGCCGACAGGTCGATCTTGTCCCCGTCCGCGCGGCGGAAGTCCTGGACGCGGTCGCCGCCGTCGGCCACGGACGCGAAGACGAAAACGTCCCGCCCGGTGCCGCCGTTGAGGATGTCCGCTCCGGTGCCACCCGTGAGGCGGTCGGACCCGTCGCCGCCCGAGAGCGTGTCGTTTCCCGTCCCTCCGGAGAGGGTGTCGTTGCCCGCGCCGCCGGAAAGGCGGTCGGAGCCGCCCTCGCCCGAGAGGCTGTCGTTGCCGGCGCTCCCGGTGAGGGTGTCGGAGCCGGCGGTGCCGCGCTTGGTGATGCCCGTCGCTGTCGGCGGCGTGGTTGGCGGCGGCGTGGGCGTCGTCGGCAACGGCGTCGTCGCCGGGCCGCCGGCGTCGGCGTCGAGGTCCACCTTGACGTTGACCGAGCCGATCTTCGCGGTTTGCGTCACCGTCGCGGGCAAGCCGCCGCCCGAGAAGGCGACGGTGTAGTCGCCCGCGGGGAGCGCGAGCTGGTAGCCGCCCGCGTCCCACGTCGTCGTCGCGTAGGTCGCGCCGGTGCTGGACGTGACCGAGACCTTCACCGCCCCCATGCCTTCGCCCGGGTCGTAGAAGCGGTCGCCGTCCTTGTCGTCGAAGGCGACGCCGGTGAGGAAGGTGGCACTGCCGGAGCGGGCGAAATTCTGCGTCGCGTCCGCGCCGGCCGAGCCCTTGTACTCGCCCACACCGATGCCGATGCCGACCTCCTTGAAGGCGTCGTTCAGGATGTTGGTCCGGTGGCCGGCGCTCTTGAACAGGCCGTCGTGGAAGGATTCGACGGTCCCGGCGGACTCGCCGACGCCGCCGCCCCACCGGATCGAGATGTTCTCGCCCCACGTCCAACTGCCGGTGAAGGCGTAGCCGGCGGCCTTCATGCGGTCCCCGGCCGAGCTGCCGTTCGCGCCGGTGTGGCTGAAGGTGTCGGTCGCCAGCATCCAGTCGCTGTGGGCCTGGGCGCTGTCGTTCAGGAGTTGGTTCATGGCCAGCGGCTGCTTGGCGGTGTTGGCGATGGTGCCGCTGGACAGCCCCTGGTTGAGGTCGATGCCGAGGCGCGACGCTTCGGCCCCAGGGTTGGCGCGGGCCCGGTTCACGAGCTCCAGGAAGTATTGCTCGTAGGCGCTGGGCTGGGCCATTCGATGCTCGTCCTTCCAGGTTCCGCGCGTCGCCCGCGCCGGCGGGGCTCCCGTCCCGCAGCGGCGGGCGGTCGTCTCGACGCTCGTTTTTCGCTCCAACCCGGACAGGAACCGCGGCTGGCTTTCGCCAGGGTTATACAAGCAGTGAGCGCATTCCAAGTCTTGTAATCATTCTGGGATTGTGCCGGGCGCGCCTCTGCGCGGGCCGCGCCAACCCGGCGCCGGCGTTCACCGGCCACGGCCGGCGTGGGGCGGCCGCCCGGTCCAGGGTCCGCGCCGCCAGGGGTGGCGGGGCGGAACGCCGCCGGCGCTGGTCGGTCAGTGCCGGTGCGGCGCCGGCTCCCGCGCGCCCGCGGCCTGCACCGACAGGTCCACCCGCACCTCGCCGGCGCGCTCGAAGCGCAGGGTCACGGGCACGGTTTCTCCCTGGCGCAGCGGCTGGGACAGGCCGATCAGCATCATGTGCAAGCCGCCGGGCCGCAGCGTCACCGTTTGCCCGGCCGGGACCTCGATGGCTTCGACGGGGCGCATCCGCATCACGTCGCCGTCGCGGACCATCGTGTGCAACTCCATCGCGCGCGCGGCCGGACTGCTGGCGGACAGGAGGCGGTCCGCCGCCGCGCCGCGGTTGCTGATGGACAGGAAGCCGCCGCCCGTCGCGCCCTGGCCGGCGGCGCGGGTCCAGGGCTGCTGCACGGCCAAGTCGCCCGCGCGCGCTTCTTGCGCGGTGGCGACGGCGGGGAGCGTCGCCGGCAGGACGGCGATGAGTGCGAAGAGCGGGCGGCGAAGCATGGGCGGTGTCCCCGTTCGGGTCAGGCGCGGAGCGCGGCGGCGGCGGGCTTCGCGTGGAAGAGGCCGTACTCCACCTCCCGCTCGTACACCGCCTGCTCCTTGCCGAGGCGGGAGGAGTAGAGCGTGAACCCGTCCACTGGAACCGGCGCCGCCCGGAACAGGTTGTGCGCCTGCACGAAGGCGATGGCCTTGTCCGGCGCCGCGCGGTCCGTCCGCGCGAGCGTGACGTGCGGCGCGAAGCGTTTGCGCTCCGGCTCCAGCCCGATGCGCTGGAGCGCCGTCTCCACCTTGGACTGGAGGAAGACCAGCGGCTCGGTCTTCTCCACCCCGACCCAGAGCGCGGCGATGCGCCCGCCCTTCTGGAAGGTGCCGACGCCGCGGAGGGTCAGGTCGAAGCCCGGCGCGCGGATGCCGGCCAGCGCGTCGTCCACCTCCTGCGCCTGCCAGCCCGGCACCTCACCGATGAAGCGGAGCGTGAGGTGGTAGTTCTCCTCCGGCACCCAGCGGGCGCCGGGGATGCCGCCGCACATCATGGACAGCTCGTCGCGCAGGGCGTCGGGCAGGCTGAGGCCGACGAAGAGGCGGATCATGGCGCTGGCTCCTCAGCCGGCCGGCGGCGCGGGCACGCGCGCCAGCAAGGTCTCCACCGCGGGAAGGATGCGGCGCACCACCTCCTCCACGCCGCGGGCGTTGGGGTGGATGCCGTCCGGCTGATTCAGCGCGGGCTCGGCGGCGACGCCTTCGAGGAAGAAGGGGTAGAAGACCACCCCCGGCCGCTCTCGCGCGAGGTCGGCGAAGGTGGACAGGAACTCGCGGCCGTACTCGGTGCCGAGATTGGGCGGCGCCACCATCCCGGCCAGCAGGACCGGGATGTCGCGGGAGGCCAGCCGGTCGAGGATGGCGGCGAGGTTGGCCCGGCTCTGCCGCGGCGGCAGGGCGCGCAGCCCGTCGTTGCCGCCGAGTTCGACCAGGACGGCGTGCGGCCGCTCGGCCAGCGCCCAGTCGAGGCGGGCCAGCCCGCCGGCCGTGGTGTCCCCGGACACGCCCGCGTCCAGCACCCGCACGTTCCGCCCGCGCTGCCGCAGCGCCGCTTCCAGCCGCGGCACGAAGCCCTGGCCGGCGGGCAGGCCGTAGCCGGCGGTGAGGCTGTCGCCCAGGGCGAGGAGGCGGATCGGCCCGGCTTGCGCGCGCACCGGCGCGGCGAAGCCGGCCAGCGCGGCGACCAGAATCGCGCGCCGGCCATTGTTTGGCGCGACCGCGACATGACATGCGCTGGCGACTCTCGACACCGTTGGTTGGAATCTCTTCGGCGCCATGGATGCCATCGCAAGCGAACCTCGATCCCTCACCGGCGACGATCCTGCCGGAGCAATCATCGCCGCAACGGACCTCGAGTTCAGCGTGGCGGGGGCCACAGGACCGGTCAACATCCTGCGGGGCCTCGATCTCCGCGTCGGAAAGGGGGAGGCGTTGGGGCTGGTCGGGCCTTCGGGTTCGGGCAAGACCTCGCTCCTCATGCTACTGGCGGGGCTGGAAAAGCCGAGCGGCGGCGCGCTGCGCGTCGCCGGCGAAGACTTGGCGGCCATGGGCGAGGACGCGCTGGCGCGTTTCCGGCGGGAGCACGTCGGCATCGTGTTCCAGGCCTTCCACTTGGTGCCGACCATGACGGCGCTGGAGAACGTGGCGGTGCCGCTGGAGTTCGCGGGGCGCCGGGACGCCTTCGCCCGCGCGGAGGCGGCGCTGCGGGAGGTGGGGCTCGGCCACCGGCTCGGCCACTACCCGGGCCAGCTCTCGGGCGGCGAGCAGCAGCGGACGGCGCTGGCCCGCGCGGTGGTGGCGGAGCCGCCGCTGGTGCTGGCCGACGAGCCCACCGGCAACCTCGACCGCGGCACCGGGGCGGCGGTGATGGACCTGATCTTCGGCCTGCGGGAACGGCTGGGCACCACCTTGCTGCTCATCACCCACGACCCGGCGCTGGCGGAGCGCTGCGGGCGGGTGGTGCGGATGGAAGACGGGCTGATCGTGGCCGATGGGGAGCCGTCCGGGGCGCGGCGGCGTTAGGGAGCCGAACGCGGCCTTTCGAGGGATTCCAGACGATGCGCTTCGCCACGCTCCTCCTCGCCTGCGTCCTCCTGTCCGGCTGCGCCGTGGTCGCCTTGCCCTTCCGGGTGACGGGCGACGTGGTGGGCGTGGTGCCGGTGGTCGGCAAGCCGCTCGGCGCGCCGTTCCGCGCGGTCGGCGACGCCATAGATTGACGGGAAGGCCGTTGGGGCACGGCCGCTCTCCGTCCCTGATGGCGATTCTGTGATCGCGGCTCGCCCCGCCGCCGGGGTCTGGGCTGGGCATCGCGGCGCGAACGCGGTGGCTGGCTTGCCGACCGATGGAACCTCTTCCGTTCCAAGTCTTTCTAAATTCATACGGCGGCTTTGAGAGGGGATTGTCATGTCAGGTTCAATTTCGAGATTCTTCGACGATGTGACTGACGGGTTGGAGAACGCCATCGACGATGTGGCGACCGAAGTCGGCGATGCCGCTGACGATGTGCGAGACGAGGTGGACGACGACGGCACCACCACCGCCAGTCCAGGCGCTCCAGGCGCTCCAGGCGCTCCAGGAGAGCCGGGCACCCCGGGAACGGCTGGACCGGGGGGCGGCACCCCTGGGGAGCCGGGCGCCCCTGGAGAGCCGGGTGCCCCGGGCGCTCCGGGCACGACGACTTCCGACAGCGCGCAGGTGACGCGCCTCTACAACACCGTGTTCGACCGGGCGCCCGACGACGTGGGGCTGACGTTCTGGACCAACGCGTTGCGCGCGGGAGCCGGCCTCGACAACGTGGCCGAACTGTTCGTCGCGTCGCCGGAGTTCCAGGGCCGCTACGGCAACCTCGGCACGGGCGAGTTCGTGGACGTCCTGTACCGGAACGTCCTCGACCGCGAGGCGGATCCGGCCGGCCGGGAGTTCTGGACGTCGAACCTGCAGAGCGGAAGGCTCGACCGCGACGACGTGGTGCTGTCTTTTTCGGAGTCTCCGGAGAACATCGCCAAGGTCGGGCCGGTCAGCAACGACGACCTGTTGATCTGAGGCGCGGCGGCGCGGTCAGCCCCGCCGCATCGCCAGCCACACGCCGGCCAGCACCCGCGGTTCCGCCCACTCGCCGAGGAGCAGCGCGCCGAGGGCCGCCACGCTCACCTCGGCGCGCCCTGGGCGGTTCCGCCCGGCGCGCTGCCGCCGCCGCCGGCGCGCTCGCCGGCCCGTTGCCGCTCGATCTCCCGCCAACGGGCGACGTTGCGGTTGTGCTCCTCCAGCGTGCGGGAAAAGGCGTGGCCGCCGGTGCCGTCGGCGACGAAGTAGAGTTCTTCCGTCTGCGCCGGCCGTGTCGCCGCGCGCAGCGCTTCCCGCCCCGGCGAGGCGATGGGCGCCGGGGGCAGGCCGCGGTTGCGATAGGTGTTGAAGGGCGTGTCGCGGTCGAGGTCGGCGCGGGTGAGCGGCCGGTCCAGCCCGGCGCCGTCGGACGCGGCGTAGGCCACCGTCGGGTCGGATTGCAGCGGCATCCCGCGCCGGAGGCGGTTGACGTAGACGGCGGCGACGCGCGGCCGTTCCTCCGGCTGGCCCGTCTCCTCCTCCACGATGGAGGCGAGCACCAGCGCTTCGCGCGGGGAGGCGAGCGGCAGGTCGGGCGCGCGCTCGCGCCACGCCTCTTCCAAGGCCGCCCGCATCGCGGCCTCGGCGCGGCGGACGATGGGCGCGCGGGATTCACCGTATTGGTAGACGTAGGTGTCGGGGAGCAGCGCGCCTTCAGACACCGTCGGCATCTCGCCGATGAGCCCGTCCGCCTGCTCGAACAGCGCGGTGATCTGCCGCGCGGTCAGGCCCTCCGGGATCGTGAGGCGCCGCTGCACGGGGCGGGCGTGGCGGAGGATGTCGAGCACCTCGCGCAGGCTGGCGCCGGCGGGGAAGGCGAATTCGGCGGCGCGCACGCGGCCCTCGCCGCGCGTCAGCAGGCTGGCGACGGCGAAGGCACGGCTGTCGGCGACCACGCCGTTCCGCAGGAGCGCCCCGCCCACCGCTTCCGTCCCGCCGCGCGGCACGACGATCTGCGCCGGCGCGGCCAAGGGGCCGGGCGCGGTGTAGGCCCGCCAGCCGAACCAGGCGGCCGCGCCGGCCGCGAGCGCGAGCAGCAGCAGCGCGCCGCCCAGGATGCGGACGGTCCTTGCCATGCGGCGGATGGGGCTACGGCGCGCCGCGGAAAACGATGCTGGCGTTGGTGCCGCCGAAGCCGAAGCTGTTCGACAGCGCCACCTCTATCTTCCGCTCCTGCGCCTCTTTGGCCACCCGGTCGATCGGGCTCTCGCGCGAGGGCTTCTCGAGGTTGAGCGTCGGCGGCGCGACGTTGTCGCGGATCGCCAGGATGGAGAAGATCGCCTCCACCGCCCCGGCGGCGCCGAGCAGGTGGCCGATGGCCGACTTGGTGGACGACATGGCGAGCCCGTTGGCCGCGTCTTCCCACAACCGCTCCACCGCGCCGAGTTCCAGGTCGTCGCCGAGCGGGGTGGAGGTGCCGTGCGCGTTGACGTACTGCACCCCTTCCGGCGCGAGCCCGGCGCTGCGGAGCGCCGCGCGCATGGAGCGGAAGGCGCCGTCGCCGGTGTCGGAGGGCGCGGTGATGTGGTGGGCGTCGCCGGACATGCCGTAGCCGATGACCTCGCCGTAGATCCTGGCGCCGCGCCGGCGCGCGTGCTCCAGCTCCTCCAGCACCAGCACGCCGGCGCCCTCGCCCATGACGAAGCCGTCGCGGCCCTCGTCCCAGGGGCGGGAGGCCTGTTGCGGCGTGTCGTTGTGGGCGGTGGACAGGGCGCGGGAGGCGCAGAAGCCGGCCATGCCGATCTCGCTCACCGCCGCCTCGGCGCCGCCGGCCACCATCACGTCGGCGTCGCCCAGCGCGATCAGCCGCGCCGCGTCGCCCAGCGCGTGGACGCCGGTGGCGCAGGCCGTCACGGCCGAGTGGTTCGGCCCCTTGAGCCCGTACTTGATGGAGACGTGGCCGGAGGCGAGGTTGATCAGCGCGCTCGGGATGAAGAAGGGCGAGATGCGCCGGGAGCGGCCCGCGGCCACCGTCTGCGACGCCTCGTAGATGGTCGTCAGCCCGCCGATGCCGGAGCCGATCATCACGCCGGCGGCGGCGCGGTCCTCCTCCGTTTCGGGAAGCCAGCCGCTGTCCTCGACCGCATCCTGCGCCGCCACGAGGGCGAGCTGGATGAAGCGGTCCATCTTCTTCTGGTCCTTGACCGGGATCCACTCGGCGAGGTCCAGTCCGCCCTCGGCGCGGGTGCCCTGCGGCACCTGTCCGGCGACCTTGGCCGTGAGGTCCTTCGTGTCGAAGGACTGGATGGCGGAGATGCCGCTCTCGCCGGCGATCAACCGTTGCCAGACGTTCTCGACGCCGAGGCCGAGCGGGCAGGCAATGCCCATTCCCGTGACGACCACCCGTCGCGGCGCGGCGTTATGCGCGAACACCCTTGCGGCCTCCGTCCGTTGCCGCTCAGGCGGCCTTCTGGTTCTCGATGTAGTCGATCGCGTCCTTGACCGTGGTGATCTTCTCGGCGGCGTCGTCCGGGATCTCGACGCCGAACGCTTCCTCGAAGGCCATCACCAGCTCGACCGTGTCCAGGCTGTCGGCGCCGAGGTCGTCGATGAAGGACGCCTCCGGCGTGACCTTGCCCTCGTCCACGCCGAGGTGCTCGACGACGATTTTCTTTACCTTCTCGGCGGTCTCGCTCATCGCGTGCCAGTCTCCTGCTTGCGGCGCCATAGGGGTTCGCCCCGCGGTGCCGCGGGGCGCCTCATGGGGTGTCGCGGGGCCCTCCCCGCATCGGACCGGGGGCTTATCACGGAACCCGGGAGGGGCCTAGGCGCGGAATGCGGGGAGGGCAAGTACCCGGACGGGGCGGCCGTCAGCGCGGCGGGACCGGCCGGACGCCGAGGCGGATGCGGAACAGCGTGCGTGGCTTGCGCCGCAGGTCTTCTCCGCGCTGGTATTTTGCTTGGCGGCGCAACCGGTTGGCCGTGACGTGGAGGCGGCCGTCGGCCGCGACCGCCATGGTGTCCGGCCACAGGAGGCGCGGGTCGTGCGCCGCCGTTTCCCATTCGCCGGCGGGGGCGCGGCGCAGGACCGCGTTGTGCTCCTGGTTCGTGGCGTGGACGCGGCCCTCGGCGTCGCTCTCCGACCCGTCCGCCGAGCGGGCGGCGAGGGCGGCGGCCGAGACGCTGTGGAGGCGGCGCGAGGCGAGCGGGCAGTGGAAGGGGCGTTCCCCGTCGGCGGAGACGGCGATGCCGTCCGAGCCCTAGCGATTCAGGGTCCGCATCACGACGCTGTACTCCTCGTCCACGTGCTCGTTGTCCCCGCCGCCGACGAACCGCAGGAGGGTGCCGCCGTCCGGGTGCGCCACGATCGCCGTGATGTGGGCGACGTTGACGGAAACGCGGAACGGGGGTTGCCCGCCCCTTTTGTCCTTGGGGGCGGATCGGGTGAACTCGACGAACTGCGTCATTCTCGCGGTCCCCTCCGCAGTTCTCGGGACGCTTCTTGGACGGGCCCGGCCGGAGCTGCTCTGAAACGGCGCGGTGCCCTGCGTCCGCTTGCCCCGTTCAACTTCCGGCGTCGCGGCCGTGGACCTCGGCGGGCGGCGAGGTGGCCTCGACGGCGGTGAACTC
>CADCTL010000058.1 GCA_902805625.1 uncultured Acetobacteraceae bacterium | reverse complement strand
CCCCTGCTGCATCGTGCCCCGGCAGCGGCGCCGCCGCGCCGCTCTCCACCAGGCGCCCGATGATGCGGGCGGCCTGCTCGCACACCGCGTCGATCGCACCCTCGACCTGCTGCTTTCCGACGAGGACCTCGTCCAGCAGGAACTCCAGCCGCGCCGTCACGCCCGGGTCCACCAGCGCCGGGTCGGCCCGCTCCAGCACGCCGAAGAGCGCCAGGCCGCGCTCGGTGGGCACGACGAGCTTGCCCTGGGCGGCGAGGAAGTCCTGCCGCTTGAGCCCCTTGATGATCTCGGCGCGGGTCGCCGGCGTGCCGATCCCCTTCGCCTCCTTCAGCCGCTCCCGCAGCGCCGGGTCTTCGACGAACCGCCAGGCGTTCTGCATCGCCTCGACCAGGGTGCCCTCGTTGTACCGGGGCGGCGGCTTGGTTTCCTTCGCCTCGACCTTGGGCTCACGCAGCAGCGCCGCTTCGCCGTCCCTGAGGGGCGGCAGCAGTTGCTTGCCCTCGTCCTTCTCATCCTCGTCCCCTTCTTGCCCGAAGGCGGTCTTCCAGCCGAGCTCGATGGGCTGCCGGCCCAGGGCGCGGAACGGGTGGCCGCCGACGTCGAGCAGCGCGGTGGTTTGCCGGAAGCGGAAGTCCGGCATCAGCGCGGCCAGGTAGGACCGGGCGATCACCACGAACAGCCGACGCTCGTCCGCCGACAGGCGAGGCCAGATCGCGGGCAGGTCGCCGACCGTGTTCGCGTTGGGGATGACGGCGTGGTGCGGCGCGCCCTCCAGCCCCTTGTCCCAGAAGTGCCCGGTCTTGCCCCGGCGGACGATGGGCCGGTCCGGCACCGGGACGTCGCGGAAGGTCTGGCCGGCCTGCAGCCCGGCCACGATCCGCGGGATGTCGGGGGCGAGGCTCTCGGGCAGGTAGCGGGTCTCGGCGCGGGGGTAGGTGATGGCCTTCTTGCCCTCGCCGTCGTAGAGCTCCTGCGCCACCGCGAGCGTCTTCTCCGCCGACCAGCCGAAGCGCGACCCGCAGAGCTTCTGCAAGGAGGGCAGGTCGTGCAGCCGGGGCGGCGCCTGCCGCTTGTCCTCCACCTTGACGGCGAGCGGGCCCTCGAAGCCGTCCGCCCGGGCCGCGACCGCTTCCGCATCTTCGCGCTTGAGGATCTTGTCCCTGGGTGCGTGCCGCATCTCGAAGGCGCCGGCCTCGACCCGGGCGGTCGCCACCACCTCGAAGTAGGCCTGCGGCTTGAAGGCGCGGATCTCGAGTTCGCGGCGGCAGACGATGGCGAGGGTGGGCGTCTTCACCCGGCCGACGCCGACCACCCCGCGCCCGCCGCGGCCCAGGGTGACGGTGGCGGTGCGGGTGAGCGAGAGGTTGTATATCTGGTCAGCCTGTTGGCGGGCCACCGCGGCGCCGTAAAGGCTGGCGTACTCCCTGTTCGACTTGGCCGCCGCGAAGGCCTCCCGGATGGTCCGGGGGTCCTGGGCGGTGAACATCACCCGCCGGACCTCGCCGCGGTAGCGGCAGTGCTCCAGGATCCCTTGGCCGATCAGCTGGCCCTCGCGGTCGCAGTCGGTGGCGAGCCAGACCCGCTTGGCGGCCTTGAGGGCGTCGCGGATCGCCTTGAGCTTGGAAGCCTTGTTGCCGCCCGCGGCGGGCTTGGTGCCGTAGAGCCCGTCGGGGCGCAGCAGCACGGGCGCCCAGCGCTTCCAGTCCGGCACCACCTCCTCGGGCTCGAGCAGCGCCAGCAGGTGGCCTTCGGCGGGGAGGACGGGGCCGAAGCGCGCGCCGACCGCGGCCCGGACGTCCTTGGCTTGGCTGGTCTTCTCGGTGATGACGATGTCGTCGGGCATGGGCGGGCGCGGGCAGCGGTGGTTCGTTCTTCAGCGAGTCCCGGAGGACTTGGTCGGCCCGCCCCTGCGCGGCCGCCCGTCGGCTCCGGAGCGGGAGGCCATCAGCCCCACAGCAGGAGCGCGGCCTTCGCAGCCGCGCAGGGCGCGACGAAACCGACGCTGCAGGCCTCCTGCACCGGGCTCGGCCGCGGCCGCGACGACACGCCGCGCGGCACCTGGCGGAACAGCCCAAGCGCGGCCTGCCATGCTGGTCCGCGTGGGCCGTGGCGGAATGACGAGACCGCGGTCGATCCGTCCGGGGTGGCTCATGGACGCATGAGAACAAACAAAGAACGTGAGCGCAAGAGGCTGACGCCGCTCTGATCGTCCACTCCCACTCCGGTGATGCCCTGCCGCGGCCTAGTGCCTCCCCCGAGCCTGCGTGCCTGAACGGGATGCGGCCTGTTGGGACCGAGTCGATCTCCCGGAAACCGTCGGAATGCGACGAAGCGGATGACACGCCGGGGCGGATCGCCTGGCCGCCGCGGCGGGCCGAAAGCTTGGATGGACACGATCGAAAGCAGCGAGCGCTGCCGGCATGAGGGAGGGAAGGCCCGACGGACATGCCGGCCCACGGCCGCGCGGCCCTCAAAGGCGCCAGCGCCCGATCTTCGTCCTGAGAGCCCCCAGCGTTCGGGCCGTGGCAGTGGGATCGCGCGCCGCCGCTTGCTGGCCGGGCGCTTCGTCCGTGGCCTTTGCCGAATCCGGTGGACCGGGCGACCGTACCCGAGGCGTAATGGCGCCCCGCCGCTTGCTGGCCGGGCGCTTCGTCCGTGGCCTTTGCCGAATCCGGTGGACCGGGCGACCGTACCTGGGGCGTAATGGCGCCCCGTCGGAAAGGCACCCGTGCCCTGCGGCATGCGGCCGACGGGCGGGCGGACCGGCAATGGAGGGCGGATGGTGCGGTCGCTTTTCGCGGTGTCGTTGCTGCTCCTGCTCTCGGCCTGCGCCGGAGGGCACCGCGGCGGCCCGCACGCCGGCGTCCGCTGGGACGGCCGACGCGGCTA
>CADCTL010000057.1:2158-2892 GCA_902805625.1 uncultured Acetobacteraceae bacterium | reverse complement strand
GCGGGATGACGTGGAAACCTTTCGGCCGCTTCGCCGATCCGTGGCGCCAGCGCTGGCTGGGGCTACGCCGGGAGCGGGCGGAAAGGCGGCGGTGGAACTGCACGCCAGGTTCACCTGGGGGGGGATCGGCGCGAGCCCCACCGCCTTGCGCCGCCGCCCGGAGAGACGGATCAGCCGCAGCGCATCTCGACATCCTACTCCATTCTTCCATTCTGGATCAACAACGGAAAACCGGCTTTGCGGTGTGTGCCGGTGCTCCACCTGTCCCTATGCGCTGTGCCGGCGCCGCGCCGCCTTGCTTGTGGCAGCGGCCATTCCGCGACTGCGCTCGGGAGCGGCCAGGCCGCGCGCGGCCTCGTCCCTACCGTGTCCAATTGTGGTCTCGCAACGCACCCAAGCCGAGAAGACCTCGATGGCCGCGAGCCGCGGGTGGACCGGCAGGTGGGCGACGTAGAAGCCGAACCCCGGCAGCGGCAAGTCGTGGGCCTTCACGAGCGCGCCGGTCCGGAGTTCGTCCGCGACCAGCACGTCGCTGCAGATCCCGACCCCCTGGCCCCCGGCCACGGCTTCGATCGCGTGGAGCTCCTCGCGGAAGGCCAGCCCGTGCGCCTCGGGGACATCCGCCAGCCCGGGATCCCGCCGGCGCGCCGCCCGCAGCCAATGGCGCCACGTCGGCGGGTCGGGCTCCGAGGGTTGCCAATGCATGTGGACCAGCGGATGCCGGAGCAGGGGTT
>CADCTL010000057.1:0-2148 GCA_902805625.1 uncultured Acetobacteraceae bacterium | reverse complement strand
CCGCGACGTCGGCCTCCCCCGCCCGGAGGTCCACGACGGCGTCCGTGCCGATCACCTCCAGGGAGACCCCGGGGTGAGCGGCCCGCCAGAGCGGCAGCCGCGGGACCAGCCAGCGGTGGGCGAAGGCGTTCGTGGCCGTGACCCGCAGCGGGCGCCGGACCTCCGCCTCCCGCACCGCCGACACCGCTGCCGCGAAGGCGTCGAAGCCCGCCCGCAGCACGGGGAAGAGGCGTTCGCCCGCTTCGGTGAGCGCCAGGGGCCGCGGGCGCCTGCGGAACAGCGCCGCGGAGCAGGCCTCCTCCAGCTCCCGCACCTGGTGGCTGACGGCGGTCGGCGTCACGCCGAGCTCCGCCGCGGCGGCCTTGAAGCTCATGTGCCGCGCCGCCGCCTCGAAGGCGCGCAGCGCCGACAGCGGCGGCGTCCTCTGCCTCATGCCAGGAGGGTAGCTGAATCCAGCTCATCCGCAGCTGAAAAATGGCCATTTGCTACCGGCGCGCCGCGGGGACGAGCATAGGCCCGCGTGGCCGGTCCGCCGTTCCCGGCGCTGCCGGCCCGTCCGGTTCGAGGAGGGCAGTCCGATGGGAAACACCGGATCGGTGAAGGCCGAGGGCTCGGCCGAGGGGCGCGGCCCCGGTGGGATCGAGGGTCTCGTGGCTGGCCTGGGAGGCGGAGTGCTGCGCCCCGGGGACGCCGGCTACGAGGGCGCCCGCCGGCTCTGGAACGGCATGGTGGACAAGCGGCCCGCCGCCATCGCGCGCTGCGCCACGCCCGAGGACGTGCGCCGGGCGCTGCGCTTCGCCCGTGGCGCCGGGCTGGAGGTCGCGGTGCGCGGCGGCGGCCACAGCATCGCCGGCGCCTCCTCCTGCGACGGCGGCCTGATGGTCGACCTTTCGCCCATGAGGGGCGTCCGGGTGGATCCCGCGCGCCGGACCGCGCGCGCGGAGCCCGGCGTGCTCCTCGGCGGGTTCGACGCGGCGACCCAGGCGCACGGGCTGGCCACGACCATGGGCGTGAACAGCGACACCGGCATCGCCGGTCTGACGCTCGGCGGCGGCCTCGGCCGGCTGGGCCGGAGCGTCGGCCTGGCCTGCGACAACCTCCTCGCGGCGGAGGTGGTGCTGGCGGACGGGCGCTCGGTGCGGGCGAGCGAGGAGGAGAACCCGGACCTGCTCTGGGGCCTGCGGGGCGGCGGCGGCAACTTCGGGATCGTCACCGCCTTCGAGTACCGGCTGCACCCGCTCGGGCCGACGGTGCTCGGCGGGATGCTGCTCTGGGACTGGTCCGCGGCCCGGGATGCCATGCGCCACTACGCCGCGTTCTGCGCCGCCGCCCCGGACGAGGTGGACGCCCTGGGCGTCCTGCTCACCGGCCCGGACGGCGCGCCGATGTTCGCCGTCTCCGCATTCTGCGCCGGGCCGGTCGCGCGTGGCGAACCCGCGCTGCGGCCGCTGCGCGAGGACGGTCCCCGCCCGGCGCAGGACCTCGTCGGGCCGGTCGCCTACACCGCGCTGCAGGCCTCGGCCGACGGTCTCTTCCCCCGGGGCAGGCGGTACCACTGGAAGTCGCATTTCCTGCCCGGCCTCGAAGACGCGGCGATCGACGCCCTGCTGGACCTCTTCGCGCGCGTGCCGTCGCCGATGTCGGTGCTGGGCCTGCAGCAGGCCGGCGGCGCCATCGCGCGCGTGCCCACGGACGCGACCGCCTACGCGAACCGGGGCGCGGCCTTCGACTGCATCCCGATCGCGATCTGGGAGGACCCGGCGCGGGACGCGGCGAACGTCGCTTGGTCGCGCGCGGTGTGGGAGGCGATGCGGCCCTTCGCGACCGGCGGCGTCTACGTGAACAACCTGGGCGAGGAGGGGGAGGAGCGCATCCGCGCCGCCTACGGCGCGAACTACGCCCGGCTCGCCGCGCTCAAGGCGAAGTACGACCCGACGAACCTCTTCCGGCTCAACCAGAACATCAGGCCGGCCGCGTGACCCGGGCGGCGATCCCGTCCGCCGCGGGGGCGCGCCTCGCCCTCGGGACGGGGCCGTCCTGATGCAGCCGCATTGGGCGGCCCTCGCCGTGCTGACCACGGCGTGGACCAGCCTGGGGGACCGTCGCACGAGTGGGGGCCGGAACATTCTTGACCAGGGGAGATTAAAG
>CADCTL010000056.1:785-2953 GCA_902805625.1 uncultured Acetobacteraceae bacterium | reverse complement strand
CCGGCCGCGAGTTCTACCTCGACGCGCCCGAGGCCTTCGTGGACTTCGTGGTCGAGGCCATGCTGCCGGAACTCGCCGACTACGGCGTGGACGTCCGCTGACCTGCGGGGCGACGTCGGACGCCCCCGAGGCCGCGCGCCGCGACGAACGGCACCGCCAAGCGAACGGAGGACCGCATGCCCTTCCTGGACCGCCCGGACGGCCGGATCCACTACCACGTCTCGGGCACCGGCTTCCCGGTGCTGCTGTTCGCGCCGGGCGGCCTGCGCTCGCGCATGGAGCTTTGGTCCTCCCCCGTGGGAGGCCCTGCCCGGCCCTGGGTGGATTGGTCCGATGCGCTGCCGCGGGCGGGCTTCACGGCGGTGGCGATGGACCAACGCAACGCGGGCCGGTCGCTGGCCGGCATCGAGGCCGACGGCGGCTGGCACACCTACGCGGCGGACCACCTGGCGCTGATGGACCACCTCGGCTTCGGCCGGTTCCACGTCCTGGGCGGCTGCATCGGCGGCAGCTTCTGCCTCAAGGCCGTGGAGGCGGCGCCGCAACGTGTCGCCGCCGCCGTGCTGCAGAACCCGATCGGCCTGCACCCGGAGCATCCCGGGTACTTCCCGGAGAGCCACGCGGAGTGGGGCCGCGAGTTGCGCTCCGCCCGCCCCGGCCTCGACGCGGACGCGATCGCCGCGTTCGGCCGCAACATGTGGGGCGGCGGCTTCGTGTTCAGCGTCGACCACGCCTTCGTACGGGGCTGCCCGACGCCGACGTTGCTCTTGCCGGGCACCGACGTTCCGCACCCGGCGGCGACCAGCGCGGAACTCGCCGCGCTGCTGCCGGGCGTGGAGGTGCTGGCCGACTGGCGCGGCCCCGAGCACCTGGACGAACAGGAGGGCCGCGTGGTCGAGTTCCTGAAGCGCCACACGCCGCCGTCCTGAGCGGGCGCGGACCGGCCGGGTCGCCGTCCCCATTCCGGCGCGCGGGTCGGCCGGTTGCTGCCCGTGCCAGCACCCGCGCCACGGCAGTGTGTTGCATGGGTCGGCAGACCGGGCGCGTCGAGCCCTACCCGTGTTCCGGGTCACGCGATCCGGACATACTCCGGGCGTCCAAGGTCCAGCATGCGGTTCAGCACGTCGGCAGCAATGGCCACTTCGGTCGCCTGTCGCCCGTCTGTCTGCGAGCGCAGCCCGTCTCCGATGACGCGCTTCCAGCGCGAGACGTCGGCCTCCACCAGGGCGCGCCGGTTGTACCCGGACGACCTCTGCCAACCCATCCGGCCGCGCTCGGCGATGCATCGTAGATGGGCATCACGCTGCGTCGGCGTGGTCCCGGCCGTGGCGCTCGGCACCGCGCTCGAGCGCGGCGGCACGATCACCGCCGCATCCGGATGCCGCGCGGCGACCTCGGCGTAGACGTCGTCGCGGTCGAACGCGCCGTCGGCGGTGAACGAGGCCACCGGCCCGTCGATCCGGTCGAGCAGAGGACCGGTCCGGGAGCCGTCGTCGGCATCCTTGTCCGTCAGCGCCGAGGCGACGATCCGGCCGGTGTCGGCGTCCGTGGCGAGATGGAGCTTGCGCCACCCGCGGCGCGTCCTCGCGCCGTGCATCTCCACGAGCCACTCGCCCGGTCCGCAGAGCTTCAATCCCGTGCTGTCGACCAATAGGTGCACGGGCTCGCGCCCGCGGCGCGGGCGCGGCACCCGCAACGTCTCCGCCCGGCGGCTGAGGGTGGAGTGGTCGGGCACGGCGAGGTCCAGCCCGAGCAGGCCGATGATGGAGGCGACGAGGCCTTCGGTCTGGCGCAGCGCCAGGCGGAACACCGCCCGCAGCGTCAGCGCCGTGGTGATCGCCACGTCGGAGTAGGAGGGCCGCCCGCCCCGTGTGGTCCGTGGCTCCGCCGCCCACGCTTCGACCGCCTCATCGGTGAACCACACCGTCAAGCTGCCGCGTTGCCGCAAGGCGGCGTCGTACTCCGACCAGTTGGTCACCCTGTGCCGCTGCTTCGGGATGCGGTGCCGGCGGTCCTGGTTGGCTTTGAACGGCACGGCGGCATCCGAGAGCTGGGGACGGGGGCGCCTCCCCTACTTTGCCCAGCCCTCGGCTCCAACGAGCCGACCCATGCAACAAGGTGGGATGGTATCCGCCGGAGGGGTGGACAATGGCGGCGGAAACGACGGG
>CADCTL010000056.1:0-775 GCA_902805625.1 uncultured Acetobacteraceae bacterium | reverse complement strand
CAAGGTGTCGTCACCAGCCTCGATACGCCGCCTTTCTAGCACCGCCATCACCCAGTTTCGGCCATAGCTCGCACGTGGGGCCCGTGGTGCTGTTCTGCGCCGCCGCGGACCTGCTCCTCGTGGCCGCTCTGTCCGGCGTCAGGGCCCATGAGACGGACGGGGCTGGTTGAGGAACGGAGGATGTCTGGCTCATCGTGACCGCCAAGGAGCGCAGATGAGTCAGAAATACCCCGCCCCGGCCGCCCGGGCCACTGCCGCTACCAAGCCGCCCGCCGCGCGGGTGGTGCGCGACATCCGCCGCCGCGCGCGCAAGCAGCACTCGGCCGAGGAGAAGATCCGCGTGGTGCTGGAAGGCCTGCGCGGGGAGGACAGCATCGCCGCCCTGTGCCGGCGCGAAGGCATCGCCGAGAGCCTCTACTACGCCCGGATGCTCCTATGTCGGTCAAGCCGCGCCGAGGGGGGTCCCCACCGGCTTCGGCGCGACGCAAAACGCCGTCCCAGAGCGCCTGCCCCCACCCAGGGGCCGTGTCCAGCCGGACGTCCATCCAACACCCGCCCGAGCGCAGGAGGCGCGGGGTGCCGCAGGTCACCCGCAGGTCGTCCGCCTTGGAGAGGCCGCGCGTGTTGCGGCGGGGCCTGGGGCGAAAAGCGGGTGGCTTGCGCCCCGCCAGCCAGGACGAATCTGACACAGGCGTGGCTCCGTCGCTGGAGAGTGCCAACCGCATTGGCCCACATCGTTTCAAGCCATGCACAAATCCGGCCCTGGTTAATCCGG
>CADCTL010000055.1 GCA_902805625.1 uncultured Acetobacteraceae bacterium | reverse complement strand
GCCGCTGAAGGCGGACGAGTCGCCGGGCGGCCCGGGCCTGTCCGACGCGCAGGTCGTCGAGGCGGTGGAGGTCAGCAGGAACACCGTCTGCCGCGTGCGCGAGCGGTTCGTCGAGCAGGGGTTGGAGGCGGCGCTGGTGCGCAAGCCCGCGGCCCGCGCCTACGCCCGCAAGCTGGACGGGCGCGGCGAGGCGCACCTGGTCGCGCTGGCCTGCTCGCCGCCGCCCGAGGGGCGCAAGCGGTGGACCATGCAGTTGCTCGCGGACCGCGTGGTCACGCTCGGGCACGCCGAGGCGCTGTCGGACGAGACGGTGCGGCGGGTGCTGAAAAAAACGAGACCAAGCCGTGGCTGAGGCAGATGTGGTGCATCCCGCCCCGCGGCAGTTGCGAGTTCGTCGCGTGCATGGAGGACGTGCTGGACGTCTACCACCGCCCGCGCGACCCGCGGCGCCCGCAGGTGAACCTGGACGAGACGAGCAAGCAGCTCGTCGGCGAGGTCCGCCCACCCCTGCCGCCGGCGCCCGGCCGGCCCGAGCGGTACGACGGCGAGTACGTGCGGAACGGCACCGCCAACCTGTTCGTCGCGTTCGAGCCGCTCGCCGGGTGGCGGCACGTCGCGGTCACCGACACCCGCAAGCGCGCCGACTGGGCGCACTTCGTGCGGGACCTGCTCGACGGGCGGTACCGGGACGCGGAGAAGGTGGTGCTGGTGATGGACCAGCTGAACACGCACTCGGCGGCGTCGCTGTACGAGGCGTTCGGGCCCGCCGAGGCCAAGCGCCTCGCCGACCGGCTGGAGATCCACTACACGCCGAAGCACGGGTCGTGGCTGAACATGGCCGAGATCGAGCTGAGCGCGCTGTCGCGCCAGTGCCTGGGCGAGCGGATGGGTGACAAGGCCACGCTCGCCCGGGAGGTCGGCGCGTGGGAGCGACAGCGCAACGCGGCCGGCGCGACGGTCGACTGGCGGTTCACCACCGCCGACGCCCGGATCAAGCTGAAGCGGCTCTACCCAATTCAGGCGTGGTGAAGCACTAGCAGGACGCTGAAAAACCCTTGACGACCGCCGCCCGTCGCGCTGAACTGTCGGCCACACTCGACACGGAGGTCTGGCATGCGTGGCAAGGCGGATCGACAGGCGGTTCTGTTCGTGGCGGCCATCGACCTGGAGGCCCGCGTCCGCCCCGACCACCCCCTTCGGGCCATCAAGCGGATGGCCGACCAGGATCTCGGCAAGATGAGCCGCCGGTTCGACGCCGCCTACGCCGACGAGGGCCGGCCGGGCGTGCCGCCGGAGCGGCTGATCAAGGCGATGCTGCTGCAGTCGCTGTACTCGGTCCGGTCCGAGGCGCAGCTCGTCGAGCGGATCGACCACGACCTGCTGTTCCGCTGGTTCCTCGACCTGCGCGTCGACGAGCCGGTCTTTGACCCCACCGTCTTCAGCCACAACCGCGGCCGGCTGGAGCGGCACGGCCTGATCGGCGCGTTCTTCGACGGCACCGTCCGCCGCGCGGTCGCCGCCGGGCTGGTCAGCCCCGACCACTTCTCGGTCGACGGCTCCCTGGTCGAGGCGTACGCGTCGGTCAAGAGCTTCAAGCCCAGGGGGCAGGACAACGACAAGAACGACCCCGGGGACTCCAACGGCTTCAAGGGCCGCAACGCGGAAGTCGACTTCCACGGGCAGAAGCGGTCCAACGACACGCACGAGTCGACGACCGACCCCGAGGCGAAGCTGATCCGCAAGGGCGACGGCCAGCCGGCGCGGCTCGCCCACGCGCTGCACGCGCTGGTGGAGAACCGCCACGGCCTGGTGCTGGCGGTCGAGGTCAACTCGCCGTTGGACAACAGCGAGCCGAGGACGGCCGTGTCGCTGCTGGACCGCGTCCGGGAGCGCTTCAAGCTCACGCCCAAGACCGTCGGCGGCGACAAGGGGTACGACCAGGGCCCGTTCCTGCTCGACCTGGAGGGGCGGGAGATCACGCCGCACGTGGCGACCAAGGACGGCCCGATCGGCGGCGCGGCCGGGACCCGCTACCGCCGGGCGAACGCCGACGCGATCGCGGCCCGCCGGCGGATGCGGCGCCGCGAGCGGACCGTCGGGTACGCGGTCAGCCAGCGGTGCCGCAAGAAGATCGAGGAGTGCTTCGGCTGGGTCAAGACGATCGGCGGCCTGGCGCGGACGCGGCTGATCGGCCACACCAAGACGGGCCAGCAGGCGCACGTCGCGGCCGCGGCGTTCAACCTGATCCGGCTGCGGTCCCTGGCGGCTATTGCATGAGTCGCCGCGCCACCGGTGCGCGCCGGCCACGCCGCAACGGGCGGGCGTGACGCGGACACCCGGACCGTTTCACCCCCTTGTGCACAAAAACGAGTGACGACGGACGAAAGAGGGTCCGAAAACCAGCTGAGTCGGGGGTTTTTCAGCGTCCTGCTAGAGCGTGTTGTGCACTTCAGGTATCCCACGACATCAGTCGGCGCAGCATGACGCAGGCGAACGCGACGAGGTGGAGCCCGCGCAGCGTGTGGGCCAGTCGCTCGTAGTCGCGGGCCAGCCGCCGGAAGCGGGCCAGCCAGGCGAAGCTGCGTTCGACGACCCACCGCCGCGGGAGCAGCACGAACCCGCGCTTGGCCTGCGGCAGCTTCACGACCTCCAGCGCGATGCCCGCCGCCTTCGCGTCGGCGGCCGGCCGCTCGCCGGTGTAGCCCTGGTCGACGAACGCGAGCTGGACCGACTCGCCCGTAGCCGCCTGCACCTGCTCGGCCACCTTCGCCACCTGCTGCCGGTCCTGCTCGTCGGCCGCCGTCACGTGCAGGGCCAGCAGGTGCCCGAGCGTGTCGACGGCCATGTGGGCCTTGCTGCCCTTGCGCCGCTTGGCCCCGTCGTAGCCGGCCCGGCCGCCGCTCTCGGGGGAGCTCTGCAGCGTGCGGCTGTCGAACACCGCCGCGGTCGGCTCCTCGTGGCGGCCCTCGAGCACGCGCAGG
>CADCTL010000054.1 GCA_902805625.1 uncultured Acetobacteraceae bacterium | reverse complement strand
GCCGCGGCGGTGAACGCCGAGATCCGCGACCTCTTCGCCGCCGGGGCCGACGTGGTGCAGGTGGACGAGCCCTACATGCAGGCGCGGCCGGACGCGGCGCGGCAATACGGGCTGGCGGCGCTGGAGCGGGCGCTGGAGGGCATCGAGGGCCAGACGGCGGTGCACATCTGCTTCGGCTACGCCGCGATCATCCACGAACGGCCTTCCGGCTACTCCTTCCTGCCGGAGCTGTGCGGCTGCCGGGTGCGGCAGGTCTCGATCGAGACGGCGCAATCGCGGCTGGACACCGCCGTCTTGGAAGGCTTGCGCGGCAAGACCGTGATCCTGGGCGTCCTCGACCTCTCCGACACGGAGGTGGAAACGCCGGAGACGGTGGCGGAGCGCATCCGCCGCGCGCTGCCGCATGTGGAGGCGGACAAGGTGGTGGTCGCGCCGGACTGCGGCATGAAGTACCTGCCGCGCGCGGTCGCCTTCGGCAAGATGCGGGCCATGGTCGATGGCGCCGCCATTGTACGCCGGGAGCTGGAGGGCTGACCGCCGTCGCCGGTCAGCGCGCCGCGGGCTGCAGCAACAACGCGAAGCCGGGGATGTAGGTGGTGAGGAACAGCACCACCAGCATCACCAAGATCTGCGGCCAGATCGCGCGGCTGATGCGCCCGAGCGACAGGCCGCTTATCGCCATGCCGATGAACAAGCAGTAGCCGATAGGCGGCGCCGCCATGCCTATGGACACGTTGGTGACGATGATGGCGCCGAAGTGGATGGGGTCCACGCCGAACCGGTTGGCGATGGCGATCAGCATCGGACCCAGGATCACCATGATGGCGATCTCGTCCATCACCGCTGCGAGCAAGAAGAAGGCGGCGTTGAGCGCGGCCAAGGCCAGCCAGCGCTCACCGACGTTGTCGGCCATCCATCCGGCGAAGCGGGTGGCGATCCCCTCCTGCGCCACCAGGATGCCGAAGCCTGCGGAGAACGCGATGATGGCGCAGACGACGGCGCTGGTGCGCATCGCCGCGGCGAAGATGCCGGGCAACGCGGACACGCGCAGTTGGCGCTCGATGAACAGCCCGACCAGCAGCGCGTAGATGCAGGACACGGCGGCGGCTTCGGTGGGCGTGAAGACGCCGCCGTATATCCCGCCCAGCACCACCAACGGCGAGGCGAGCGCCCACTTGCCGCGGTGGAAGGCCTGCCAGACCTCCCGCAGGTCCGCCCGCGGCAGCCTCGGCACGGCATTGCGGCGCGCATGGCCCCAACACACCGCCAGCAGCCCGATGGCGAGCACGACGCCCGGGACGACGCCGGACAGGAAGAGGCGTCCGATGGACTGCTCGGCCACGATGCCCCAGATCACGAAGGCGATGGAGGGCGGGATCAGCGGCCCTAGGACACCGGCGCTCACCGCGATGGAAGCGGCGAAGCCGCGGTCGTAACCGGCCTCCACCATGGCCGGGATCATGATGGCGCCGATCGCCGCCGTGGTCGCCGGTGCCGAGCCGGAGATGGCGGAGAAGACCAGCGCCGCCAGCACCGTGACCATCGCCAGCCCGCCGGTGCGGTGGCGCACGAGCGTGCCGGCGAATTCCACCAGCCGCTGCGACAGGCCGCCGGCGGCCATCAGCTCCCCGGCCAGCATGAAGAGCGGGATCGCCAAGAGGCTGAACTGCTGCGCGCCGCTGATGGCGGACTGCGCCAGGAACGCCGGCTCGATGTCGGCCGCCAGCAGGGCGCCGGTGATGGCGAGCGCGATGGCGACGGCGAAAGGGAAGCCGAGGACCACCAGCAAGCCGAAGCCCGCGGTCAGAAACCAGGCGACCTCGCTCACGCCGCCACTTGGCCCTTCGAGACGGCACCGCCCGGCCGCAGCGTCCGCTCCAGCCCGAACAGCGCGATCAGCGCGCCGGCGACCGGGGCGAGCACGTTCAGGATCTCGGTCGGGTAGCCGATGGCGGCCGAGACGGAGCCCGACGTGATGTCGAGGAAACGCCAACCGGACCAAGCCAGGAACACCCCGAACGCGGCGGTCACGAGGTCCGTCGCGCGCTCCGACCAGATCCTGGCCGCTTGCGGCAGAGCGTCCACCAGCACGGTCAGGCGGACGTGGTAGCCCTCGTGCACGCCGAGGGCGAGGCCGCCCAGCACGGTCCAGCAGAACAGCAGGACCGCGAGTTCCTCGCTCCAGGACGGGGTGTCGCCGAAGACGTAGCGCATGAGCACTTGGTAGGCGATCGCCAGCAGCATGAGCGCGGCGGCGAGGCCGATGGACGCCCGGGTGGCCCACGCCACGCCGCGCGCGGCCGCGCCGAGCAGCGCGGCCGCGCGCCCCTGGGCGTTCACTGCACGGCGGCCAGCGCGTCGCGCACGAGATCCGAGCCGATCTGGCCGCGGAAGCTCTCGTACATCGGCAGCACGCCGCGGCGGAACACCGTTTTGTCCACGACGTCGTTCACCTGCATCCCTTGCCTCGCCAAGCTATCCCGGAAGCCCTTCGTGGCCTCGGCGTTCGCCGCGCGTTGCGCGCGCGTCGCCTCGGCCCCGGCCTCGACGACCGCGATGCGCACCTCCGCGGGCAGCCGGTCCAGGTTGCGCTTGGCGATCAGCAAGCCGATCATCGAGTAGATATGCCCGGTGAGGGACAGGTACTTCGTGACCTCGTAGTACTTGTTCTGGTCGATGACGCCGAGCGGGATCTCCAGCCCGTCTATGGCGCCCTGCTGCACCGCCGTGAAGGTCTCGCCCCAGGCCATCGGCACCGCGTTGCCGCCGAGGGCGCGGTACATCTCGATGTAGATCGGGCTTTGCAGCACGCGGAACTTGATGCCGCGCAGGTCCTCCGGCCGTGTAATGGGCCGGACGTTGTTGATCATGTGGCGGAAGCCGCCCTCCATGTAACCCAGTGGCACCACGCCGCGTGCCTCCAGCCGCGCCTTGAGCTGCTGCCCGACGGCGCCGTCCAGGACGCGGTGGCCCTGCTCCTCGGAGCCGAAGA
>CADCTL010000053.1 GCA_902805625.1 uncultured Acetobacteraceae bacterium | reverse complement strand
CCGCGGTGTGTTCGGCCAGCACGCGCGCCCGCGCCGCCCGGGCGACGGTGCGGCGCCGTTCCTCCGGCCAGTCGAGGGCCGCCAAGACGTCCTCCGGCGCTTCGGCGAGGGCGATCTCGTCGCCGGGGGCGAGGATCGCGTCGAGGCCTTCCCAGGCGTCGGACAGGATGGGCGTGCCGCAGGCCGCGGCCTCGAACAGCCGGACGCTGGGACTGTGGCCGGCGCGGACCATGTCGGCGCGGGTGACGTTCAGGGTGAAGCGGCTGGCGGCGTAGAAGGCGGGGTGGTCGGCGGGCGGCACGTGCTCCAGGCGTTCGACGTTGGCGGGCCATTCGATCTCGGCCGGGTACTGCGGCCCGGCCACCGCGAAGCGCCGTTCCGGGGCGCGACGGGCGGGTTTGATGAGCAAGCGCTCCAGCGTCGGCTGGCGGTCGGGGCTGTAGGTGCCGAGATAGCTGAGGTCCCAGCGCGGCGGCGCGTCGGGCAGCGGCCGGTAAATCGCGGGGTCAACCGAGCAGAAGAGGGCGCGGGCCGCGCGCGCGCCGTAGCGCCGTTCCAGCAGGCCGAGCGTCGGCCCGCCGGTGAAGGACAGGTACAGGTCGAAGCCGGGGATAAGCGCCGCCGAAAGATACTCCTCGTCGCCGCGAGCGAGCTTGGCGAGCGTCACCGGCGTGTCGATGTCGTAGAAGACGGTGGCGCCGCCCGCCCATTCCTGCGCCAAACGGCCGATCGCAACGCCTTCGGGCACGTAGGAGCCGACGACCACGGCGTCGGCCTCGGCAACTGCGCGGCGGTGCGCTTCGAGGCCGGCGAGGTCCGGGTAGAGCGCCAAGCGGCAGAACGCCGGGTCGGGCAGGTCGCGGTGGGCCGCGTACCAGGGCACGTCGCGCTCCAGGAACAGCACGTCATGGCCGCGCTCGGCGAAGGCCTTGAGCAGCGCCCGGTAGGTCGTGGCGTGGCCGTTGCCCCAGGACGAGGACAGGCTGAGGCCGAGCACGACGACGCGGAGCGGCTTCGGCGAGGCCGTCACGCCGCGCCCTTCGCCAGCTTCGCTCCGCGCTTGCGGGCCGCTTCTTCCCGGAGCAGCGCGTCCACCTCCGCGCCGCGGCGGGCGTAGGTGTGTTCCGCCAGGATGCGCGCGCGTCCCGCCTCGCCGATCGCCCGCGCGCGCTCGGGCGTGAGGGCCGATAGGTGCGCCGCCACATCGGCGCCGTCGCGCGCCACCAGCACCTCCTCGCCTTCGCGCAGGAACAGCTCCAGCCCGGTCCAGGCGTCGGTGACGAGGCAGGCGCCGGCGCCCGCCGCCTCGAACACCCGCGTCGCCGGCGAGTAGCCGACGGCGGCCATGCTGTCGCGGGCGATGTTGAGCACGGCGAGGGAGGACGTGTTGAAGGCGTTGTGGTCGCGCGTGTAGACGTGGCCGAGGTGGCGCACGTTCGGGGGCATCGCCTTGCTGTCCCAGCCGTTGCCGCCGATCAGGAAGCGCCGGTCCGGCAGCCGCGACGCGGGGTCGAGGAAGAACCGCTCCACCCGCGCCTCGCGGTCCGGCAGGCGGTTGCCCAGGAACGACAGGTCGGCCGCGAAGCGGTCGTCCGACGGGACGGGGTGGTGCGTTTCCGGGTCGAGGGCGTTGTAGATCGGCACGCAGCGCCGCGCGCCGAACCCTTCGTAAGCCTCCACCACCGGCGGCCCGCCGCCGTAGGTCAGCACCAGGTCGAGCGACGGGAGGGCGCGGCGCAGCGGGTGGTCCGGCCCGGCGGCGCGCATCTCGTCGAGGGTGGCCGCCGCGTCCACGTCCCAGAAGACGCGGATCGCCTCCGGGCGCGACGCGGCGACGACGCCTTCCAGCAGTTCGCGGTCGAACACGCCGACGCCGCTCGCCTTCACCACCACGTCGGCCGCGGCGGCTTCCGCCACAACGGAGCGCAGCCCCGCCTCCGTCGCCGGGTACACGCGCACGGCGGCCCAGGGCGGCGGCTCGATGTCGCGGTGCTGCTGCCGGTCGAAGGCGTCGGGCTCGTAGAAGGTGATGCTGTGGCCGCGCGGCGCGAGATCGCGGAGCAGGCCGCGGTAGTAGGTGGCGGCGCCGTTCCAATAGGAGGACAGCAGGCTCGATCCGTAGAACGCGATCCTCATGGCGCGGCGGCTTCGTTCATGCTGAGCACCTTCCCTCCCCCGTCCCAGACGGCAAGCGCGCTGACCGACGCCGGCGAAACCTCGAAACGCGAGTAGGCGTCGAGGGGAAGCCCGAGGACGCCGGCCAGGACCGCCTTGATGACGTCACTGTGGCTGACGAGCACCACCCGGCCGTCCGGGTGCTCGGCGCGCGCGCGCTCCACCTCGGCCGCCGCCCGCGTCTGGGCCTCGGTCATGGACTCGCCGCCGGGCGGCCGTTCGCTCCCGCGGGCCTCGTTCCAGCGGCGCCAGCGCGGGTCGTCGCGCAGGGCGTCGAAGGCTTGGCCGGTCCAGGCGCCGAAGTCGATCTCGCAGAGCGCGTCGCTGGGCCGCGCCGCGAGCCCGAGGCGGGCGGCGACGGGCTCCGCCGTTTCGCGGGCGCGCTGGAGCGGGCTGGTCCAGACGGCGTCCACGCCCTCGCAGGCGAAGCGGCGCGCGAGGGCCTCCGCCTGCCGTTGCCCGGCCTCGCCGAGTCCCACGCCGGGCATCCGGCCGCACAGGACGCGGTCCACCCGGTCATGGGCGGCGTGCCGCACGAGGAAAACAGTGGTCGCCAAGGTTCCGCCCGCGTCTCAGTCCTCGCCCGCCACGAATCGCATCGTGCGCTCGCGCGCCTCCTCGTCGGTGAATTGCTGCGGCGGGGACTTCATGAACCAGCTCGACGGGCCGACCAGCGCGCCGCCGATCCCCCGGTCGAGGGCGAGCTTGGCGCAGCGCACCGCGTCGATGACCACGCCGGCGGAGTTGGGGGAGTCCCAGACCTCCAGCTTCAGTTCGAGGTTGAGCGGCACGCCGCCGAAGCCGGTGCCCTCCAGCCGGATGTGGGCGAATTTGCGGTCTTCGAGCCAGGGCACGTGGTCGCTCGGCCCGACGTGGACGTCGCCCGCGGCGAGCGGCACGTCGAACTGGCTGGTCACGGCCTGGGTCTTGGAGATCTTCTTCGATTCCAGCCGTTCGCGCTCCAGCATGTTCCGGAAATCGGAGTTGCCGCCGAAGTTGAGCTGGTAGGTGCGGTCCAGCCGCACGCCGCGATCGCGGAACAGGTTGGCCAGCACGCGGTGGACGATGGTGGCGCCGACCTGGCTTTTGATGTCGTCGCCGACCAGCGGCAGCCCGCGCTCCTCGAAGCGCTTCCGCCAGCCGGGGTCGGACGCGATGAAAACCGGGATGCAGTTGACGAAGCCGCAGCCGGCGTCGAGCGCCTTCTCTGCGTACCATTCGGTCGCCCGTTGGGAGCCGACGGGCAGGTACGACACGACCACGTCGGTGCGAGACCGTTCCAAGACGGCAGCGACATCGGCCACCGGGGCGTCCGCCTCTTCCACCTCCTCGCGGAGGTAGCGGCCGATCCCGTCGAGCGTCGCGCCGCGCTCGACCCGCACGCCGGTTGGCGGCACGGAGGCGGCGAAGCGCGCGGTGTTGTTCGGCGCGGCGAAGACCGCCTCCGACACGTCGCGCCCGACCTTGGCGGCGCTGACGTCGAAGGCGGCCGAGATCTCGATGTCGCGCACATGGTAGCCGCCGACCTCGACGCTCGCCAAACCCGGCACGGGCTCGTTCGCCGGGGTGTCGCGGTAGTGCGACAAGCCTTGGACGAAGGAGGACGCGCAGTTGCCCACCCCCACGACGCCCACGCGGAGCTTCCGGCTCACGACGCCGGCCTTACGGCGATGGGCGGAACGAAAGGAACGGGTGCGAGGGAGCGCGACGGGCCTCGGAGCAATCCGTGTACCTCTCCGGCAGGTGTGGTGAACAAACGGGACCGGTCCCGGAAATCGGGGCGCGGCGGCGCGAGGGTGGCTTCAACTTACCCGCGCGTGAAGGCGCCGCGGTGCGATGCCTCGGTATACACACGGGAACGTGAAGCTTGCCGCGCCTTGCCCGGCCGCTCACAAGAGGGCGAGAAGCGGCCGTGGTTCTCGGGACTCCGGGCCGCGCGGACCCCGCGGGAGCGTCGGCGCGGGTGGCATGGACGACACCATTGGCCGGAGGGTTTTTTGGCTGACACGATCCTGATCACCGGAGGGGCCGGCTTCATCGGCCGCTACGTGGCGCGCGCGCTGCTCGCCGAAGGGCACCGCGTGCGCGTGCTCGACAGCCTGATCGAGCAGGTCCACGGCGGGCGCGGGCGGCCGGAGGAACTCGACCCGGACGTGGAGTTGGTCGTGGGCGACGTGCGCGACGAGGCGGCGCTGCGGCGCTCCCTCGCCGGCGTGGACAAGGTGGTCCATCTCGCGGCCGAGGTCGGCGTCGGTCAGAGCATGTACGCGGTGGACCGCTACGTCTCCGTCAACGACCACGGCACGGCGGTGCTCTTCCAGCAGTTGATCGAACGGCCGGTGAAGCGCGTCGTGGTGGCCTCTTCCATGAGCATCTACGGCGAGGGGCTGTACCGCACCGCCGAGGGCGCGCTGGTGGAGGACGCCGTGCGGCGGCCGCGCACCGGGGCCGGCGAGCCCTGGGATCCCGTGGACGACCGCGGCCGCCCCCTGGTGCCGGTGCCCACGCCGGAGTGGAAGCGGCCGGCGCTGGCCTCCGTCTACGCCATCACCAAGCACGTGCAGGAGCGCCTGACCCTGACGCTCGCGCCCGCCTACGGGATGGAGGGCGTGGCGCTGCGGTTGTGGAACGTTTACGGGCCGGGCCAGGCGCTTTCCAACCCCTACACCGGCGTGCTGGCGATCTTCGCCTCGCGCATCCACAACGGCCAAGCGCCCATGATCTTCGAGGACGGCAAGCAGCGGCGCGACTTCGTCCACGTGGAGGACATCGCGCGCGCCTTCGTCCTCGCGCTCGACCACCCGCGGGCGGCGGGCGAGGTCTACAACATCGCTTCCGGCGAGGACCGCTCGGTGGAGGAGGTCGCGGCGCTGCTCGCCGGGGCCATGGGACGCTCCGGCCTCCGGCCCGAGATCACCGGCAAGGCGCGCGCCGGCGACATCCGCCACTGCATCCCCGATCTCGCCAAGGCTCGGGAGGAGTTGGGGCGGGGCGCGCCGCGGGACTTCGCGGAGGGGTTGGCGGAACTGGCCGAATGGGTCGCGCGGCAGCAGGCGGAGGACCGCGTGGCGCAGGCCCGCCGGGAACTCGAAGCGCGCGGGCTCGTGGCGTGACGGCGCCCTTGGGCGGCGACCGCCCCGTCCTGGTGACGGGCGGCGCGGGCTTCATCGGCTCCAACCTCGCCGATCGCCTCGCGCGCGACGGGCACGAGGTGCTCGTCTACGACGCCTTGGCGCGACCGGGCGTGGAGGCCAACCTCGCTTGGTTGAAGGCGCGGCACCCGCGGCGCGTGTCGGCGGTCGTGGCCGACATCCGAGACGAGGACGAGTTGGGCCGTGCGGTGGCCGAGGCGGGCGCGGTGTTCCACTTGGCGGCGCAGGTCGCGGTCACGACCAGCTTGGTGGACCCGCGCGCCGATTTCGCGGTCAACCTCCAGGGCACGCTTTCGGTGCTCGAAGCGCTGCGGCGGCGCGGCGAGCCCGTGCCGCTCGTCTTCGCCAGCACCAACAAGGTCTACGGCGACCTTTCCGACGTGGTCCTGGAGCGCGAAGGCGACGCCTACGTTCCGCGCGATCCGGGGTTGCGGGCGCACGGCATCGGCGAGGACCGGCCGCTCGACTTCCACACGCCCTACGGCTGCTCCAAGGGCGCGGCGGACCAGTACGTGCTGGACTACGCCCGCTCCTTCGGCCTGCCCACCGCGGTGCTGCGGATGAGCTGCATCTACGGCCCGCGCCAGATGGGCACGGAGGACCAGGGCTGGATCGCCCACTTCCTGATCCGCGCGCTCCGCGGCGAGCCGATCAGCGTCTACGGCGACGGCTGCCAGGTGCGCGACGCGCTGGACGTGGGCGACGCGGTGGAGGCGTACCTGGCCGCTTGGGCGCGGATCGGCGCCGTGGGCGGGCGCGCCTTCAACCTCGGCGGCGGCCCGGCCAACGCGGTGAGCCTGCGGCAGGTGATCGCCTTCATCGGAGAGCTGACCGGACGCCCGGTGGAGGCGCGCTACGCGGAGTGGCGCGCGGGCGACCAGCGCTACTACGTCTCCGACACGCGCCGCGCCGCGCGGGAGCTGGGCCTCGCCCGCGCGCGGCCCTGGCGGGAGGGCGTTTCAGCGCTCGCGCGCTGGCTGCGGGACGAGCACGCGCCCGCCTCCGCGCCGAGCCAGCCGGCGGAGGCGCTGTCGTGAGGGTCGCGCTCGTCAATCCGCCCTGGACGTTCGAGAACAGCATCTACTTCGGCTGCCGCGCGCCGCACCTCCCGCTCGAACTCGGCTACAGCAAGGCCCTGCTGGAGGCCACCGGGCACGAGGCGCTGATGCTGGACGCGCACCTCTGCGGCACGCCGATGGACGCGCTGGCGGAGTCGGTGGCGGACTTCGCGCCCGACATGACGGTCGTGGCCACGGCGCCCACCTACTTGTTCTGGCGTTGCGCCCAGCCCGAGTTGCGCGTGCCACGCGAATTCCTGGCGGCGCTCGGCGGGCGTGGCGGGCGCACGGTCGCCGTCGGCCCGCACGGTTCGGCGACGCCCCGCGCGGCGCTGAACAAGCTCGGCGCCGACGTGGTGGTGCGCGGGGAATGCGAAGAGGTGGTGGCGCGCCTCGCGGCCGGGGGCGACCTCCGCGCCGTGCCCTCCATCGCCTACCGGGACGGCGGCGAGGTCCGCGTCACCGGCGGCCCCGCTTCCGCGCAGTTCGCCTCCTTGCCCGCGCTCCGCTGGCCCGACGAGTGGATCGCGCGGCACCGGCACCACCACCACCGATTCGACGCGGAGCCGGACGGGCCGGGCGCCGAGGTGGAAGCCTCGCGCGGCTGCCCCTACACCTGCACCTTCTGCGCCAAGATCGACTTCCGCGACGCCTACCGCCGGCGCCGGCTCGACCTCGTGCTCGACGAGATCGACGGGCTGGTCGCCCAGGGCGTCACCTACCTCTACTTCGTGGACGAGATCTTCCTGCCGCAGCGCCCGTTGCTGGAGGCGCTGGTGTCGCGGCCGGTCCGCTTCGGCGTGCAGACGCGCATCGACCTGTGGAAGCCGGACATGCTCGACCTGCTCGGCGCCGCCGGTTGCGTCTCCATCGAGGCCGGCGTGGAAAGCCTGACGGAGGAAGGTCGCGCCGCGCTCGACAAGAAATGCCGGTCCACCACGGACGAACTGGCGGAACGGCTGATCCACGCCCGGCGCTCCGTGCCTTTCGTGCAGGCGAACCTCATCAAGACGGACGACGACGACCCGGAGATGGTCGCCGACTGGCGCGACCGGCTGCGGCGCCACGGCGTGTGGGCGAACGATCCGGTGCCGCTCTACCCGTATCCGTCCTCGCCAGACTACCGCCGCCTCTGGGGCGAGCCGGACGACCAGGCCTGGGAGAGGGCGCACGCGCACTACCTCGCGCAGTTCCAAAGCTTCAGCGACATCCAAGAGGAGCGGCCGGCGGCGCTGCCGGAGCTGGAGGCCGGGTGCTGCCGCTGACCGGCGCGCGCGTGCTGATGACGGCGGACGCGGTCGGCGGCGTGTGGACCTACGCGCTCGACCTCGCGGGCGGGCTCGCGGCGCGGGGGATCGAGACGGTGCTCGCCGTGCTAGGGCCGGCGCCGGCCGCGGACCAAGCGGACGCGGCGCGCGCCGTGCCCGGCCTGCGGCTCCTCCCCACGAACCTGCCGCTCGATTGGCTTGCGGAAACGCCGGAAGAGGTGGGGGCGGCCGGCGCCGCGCTCGCCGCGTTGGCGGCGGAAACGGAGGCGGACGTCGCCCATCTGCACAGCCCGGCCCTCGCCGCCGACGCCGCGCGCTTCCCGGTGCCTGTCGTCGCCTCCTGCCACTCCTGCGTCGGAACCTGGTGGGAGGCCGTGCGCGGAGGGCCGTTGCCGCCGGACTTCGCGTGGCGGACGCGGCTCGTCGCGCAGGGCTGCGCGAACGCCGACACGCTGATCGCGCCGACCGCGGCCTTCGCCGCGGCGACGGCGCGGTTCTACGGCTTGGCCGAGGCCCCGGCCGTCGTGCGCAACGGCCGGCGACCGCCGACGCTTCGCGCGCACGGCGCGGCGCCCTTCGCCTTCACAGCCGGCCGGCTGTGGGACGAAGGGAAGAACCTCCGCGCGCTCGACCGCGCCGCGACGCGGCTCGCCGGCGCCGTGCCGGTGCTCGCGGCGGGCCCGACCGAAGGCCCCGGCGGCGCGCGCGTCGCCCTCCGCCACGTCCAAACCCTCGGCCGCCTCAGCGAGGGCCAAGTGGCGCGCCGACTGGCCGAGCGGCCGGTCTTCGTTTCCACCGCCCGCTACGAGCCCTTCGGCCTTTCCGTGCTGGAAGCGGCGCAGGCCGGTTGCGCGCTGGTGCTGTCCGACATCCCGACCTTCCGCGAACTCTGGGACGGCGCCGCGGAGTTCGTCGCCGCCGAGGACGACCGCGCGATCGCCGACGCGATCGGGCGCGCCGCGCGCGACCCCGCCCACCGCGCCCGCCTCGCCGCCGCCGCCCGCGCGCGGGCGGATCGCTACACGATGGAGGCCATGGCCGCCGGGACCGCCGCGGTGTACCGCCCGCTGCTCCGGCGGGCCGAGGCGCCGGGGGAGACCGCCGCCGCGTGAAGCTCGTCTACTTCACCCACTCGCTCGCCTCCTGCTGGAACCACGGCAACGCGCACTTCCTGCGCGGCGTGCTGCGCGAGCTGAAGTGCGCCGGGCACGAGGTGGCGGCCTTCGAGCCGGCGGAGCCTTGGAGCCTCCAGAACTTGCTGCGGGACCACGGGGAAGCCGGGCTGGACGCCTACCGCGCGGCTTACCCGGACCTCGACTTCCGCACCTTCCACGACGTCGCCGCTGTCGAGGCCGCGCTGGACGGCGCCGACGCGGTGATCGTGCATGAATGGAACGAGCCGGAACTGGTTTCGGCGCTCGGCCGCGTCCGGCGGCGCGGCGGGGCGCGCTTCGCGCTGCTCTTCCACGACACGCACCACCGCGCGGTCAGCGACCCCGGCGCGATCCGGCGCTTCGACCTCGACGGCTACGACGGCGTGCTCGCCTTCGGCGAGGCGCTGGCGCAGGTGTACCGCCGCTGGGGCTGGGGCGACCGCGTGTGGGTCTGGCACGAGGCGGCGGACACCCGCCTGTTCCGCCCGCCCGCCGCCGAAGGCCCGCGCGAGGGTTTGGTCTGGATCGGCAACTGGGGCGACGACGAGCGCAGCGCGGAGCTGGAGGGTTTCCTCCTCCGCCCCGCGCGCACGGTCGGCCTGCCGCTCGACATCCACGGCGTGCGCTACCCCGAGCACGCGCTGCGTGCGCTGGATCAGCACGGGGCGCGCTACCGCGGCTGGCTGCCGAACGCGCGGGCGCCGGAAACCTTCGCGCGCCACCTCGCAACCGTCCACGTGCCGCGCCGCTTCTACGTGGACATGCTGCCGGGCATCCCGACCATCCGCGTGTTCGAGGCGCTGGCCTGCGGGATCCCCCTCCTTTCCGCGCCGTGGCGCGACGCCGAGGGGCTGTTCCGGCCGGGCGAGGACTATCTGGTCGCGCGGGACGAGGCCGAGATGGCGCGGCACATGGCCGCCGTGCGCGACGACGCGGGGCTGCGGCGGACGCTGGTCGCCAACGGGCTGGCGGCCATCCGCGCCCGGCACAGTTGCGCCCACCGCGCGGAGGAGCTGCTCGGCGTCCTGCGCGGCCTCGGCGCCAACACGAAGGAGGCGGTCGCGGGGTGAGCAGCACAGGAAAGCTTGAGCCGGACGAGATCAGGCGCCGCGCCGCGGCGCTGGGCGAGTGGTTCCACAACCTGGACCTGGGCGGCGTGCGGACGGCGCCCGACCACTTCCTCGGCGACTACCCGGCCGTGAAGTGGCGCTCCTTCGCCCACGCGGTGCCGGCGGACCTGGCGGGCAAGACCGTGCTCGACATCGGCTGCAACGGCGGCTTCTACTCCATGGAGATGAAGAAGCGCGGCGCGGCGCGGGTGCTCGGCGTGGATTGGGACGACGATTACCTGGCGCAGGCGCGCTTCGCGGCCGAGGTGACGGGCCTCGACATCGAGTTCCGCAAGCTCTCCGTGTACGACGTGGGCAGCCTGGGCGAGCGCTTCGACGTGGTGCTGTTCCTCGGAGTGCTCTACCACCTGCGCCACCCGCTGCTCGCGCTGGACCTGATCCACGAGCACGCCGCGCGCGACCTGCTCGTGTTCCAGTCCATGCAGCGCGGCGCCGCGGAGGTGGAGCCGGTGCGGGAGAACTACGACTTCTGGGACGCGGAGCAGTTCGACCGGCCCGGCTACCCGAAGCTCCACTTCGTCGAGCGGCGCTACGCCAACGACGAGACCAACTGGTGGGTGCCGAACCGGGCCTGCGCCGAAGCGATGTTGCGGAGCGCCGGCTTCGACATCCTCGGCCGCCCGGAGGCGGAGGTGTACGTCTGCCGGCGCACGGAACCGCTGTACGGCCCCGGCGCCGTCTACCCCGCGAAAGGACCGCGCGCGTGACCGTCGAAGCCGCGATGATCTGGAACGAGCCCAACAACAAGTCGCATTGGGACCCCGAGATCGACCCGGACTGGACCAAGTTCGCGGAGATGGCCAAGGTCGCCTGCCAGGCGATCCGCGCGGAGGACACGCACCTGCCGCGCGTGCTCGGCGGCATGTCGCCCATCGATCCGCTCTTCATCCAGCGCTTGGCCGGCTACGGCCTGCTGGACCACGTGGACGCGGTGGCGGTCCATGGCTTCCCGCTCGATTGGAACCTGTGGCAGATCGGCGAATGGCCGGCGAAGATCGACGAGATCCGCGCCGTCACGGACAAGCCGGTCTGGGTTTCGGAGGTCGGCGTTTCCACCTTCGGCGCCGACGAGGTGCAGCTCTGGGGGCTGAAGCGCACCGCCGAACTGCTCACCGGCCGCGCGCCGCGCATCCATTGGTACAGCCTCTACGACCTGCCCCGCACCTGGGAAGCGACGACGCGCCACAGGGAGGCCGAGGGCTCCTCCTACTACCGGCACTTCGCCATGGGAATCCTGCGCGAGGACGGCACGCCGAAGCCCGCCGCGGAAGAGTTCGCCCGCCACACGCCCGCGCTCGGCCTGTGCCAGTGGTTCCACTTCGAGGACCACCGCCTGGACGACGCGGTCGCCTGGATGAAGCGGCTGGGCGTGACCTATCTCCGCACCGGCCTGTCCTGGGCCGACAGCTTCCGCCCGGACGCGCTCCGCTGGTTCGACCGGCAGATGGAGGCGCTGGCCGATTTCGACGTGACCGTCACCTTCTGCTTCACGCCCGAGCACCGCGGCTTGGCGCCGCACCACACCAGCCCGCCCAAGGCGCCGGAGGAGTTCGGCGAGTTCTGCGCCGCCATGGTCCGCCGCTACGGCGGCGGCGACCGGAGCCGCGCCGCCCCGGCCTGACGGCTACAGGTCGGCCGCGCGGCCGCCCGAGCGTGGAGGGACCGCCGCCGGGGCCTCCTCCACCAACGACGCCGGCGTCGGCGCCGGCGCTTCGTTCAGGCGCCGCAGCGCCCGCGCCGCTTGGCGCAGCGCGATCGGCAACTCGCTGCCCGACTCCAGTGCGAACAGCAGCAACGACCGGCCCGTCACCACGTACTCCGCGCCGATTTCGAAGGTTTCGGTGCCCGCTTCGTCCGGTACGTTCGTGTCCAGCAGGCAGCGCCAAGCCGTGCCGCCCGTCACCGCAGGAAGGCGGAAACCCACGCCGTCGTGGTGAGCGTTGACAACCAGCAGGGCGGTCACGTCCATGGCCGGCCGGTTGATGCCGGTCGCGCGCGCCCGACCGTCCAGCACCATGCCGAGGCAGCGCGCGTTGCCGTCGTTCCACTGGTCGTCCTGCATCGGCTCGCCTGTTGGCGAGATCCAGAGCACGTCGCGCACGTCGAGTTCCTCGTTGTGCCGACCTGTGAGGAAGCGGGCGCGGCGCAGGATGGGCAGCGTCTGGCGCAGCGCGATCAGCCGCCGCGTGAACTCGATGAGCGATTGGCCGTCCTCGCCTATGTTCGCCCAGTCGATCCAGTTCAGCTCGTTGTCCTGGCAGTAGGTGTTGTTGTTGCCGTTCTGGCTGCGGCCGAGTTCGTCGCCCGCGAGCAGCAGGGGCGTCCCCTGCGACAGCAGCAGCGTGCCCAGCAGGTTGCGCTTCTGGCGCTCGCGCAACGCGCGGATCTCGGGATCGTCCGTCGGCCCTTCGACGCCGTGGTTCCAGGAATGGTTGTTCGAGTGGCCGTCCCGGTTGTCCTCGCCGTTCTCTTCGTTGTGCTTTTCGTTGTAGGAAACGAGGTCGTTCAAGGTGAAGCCGTCGTGCGCCGTGATGAGATTCACCGACGACCAGGGCCGCCGCCCGCGCTTGTTGAAGGCGTCGCCCGAGGCCGTCAGGCGCGTGGCGAGGTCCGGCAGCTTGCCGGCGTCGCCCTTCCAGTATTCGCGGACGGTGTCGCGGTACTTGTCGTTCCACTCCGCCCAGCCCGGCGGGAAGCCGCCCACCTGATAGCCGCCGGGGCCGATGTCCCAGGGCTCGGCGATCAGCTTCACGGAGGACAGAACGGGGTCTTGCCTGCAGGAGTCGAGGAAGCCGCCGCCCTCGTCGAAGCCGTAGGGCTCGCGGCCCAGGATGGTGGCGAGGTCGAAGCGGAACCCGTCCACATGCATTTCCTGCACCCAGTAGCGCAGGCTGTCCGTCACCATCTGGAGCACGCGCGGGTGGCTCAGGTTCACCGTGTTCCCGGTGCCGGTCTCGTTGATGTAGTAGCGCTTCTGGTCGGGGATCAGCCGGTAGTAGCTGGCGTTGTCGATGCCCTTGAAGGACAGGGTCGGCCCCAGCTCGTTGCCCTCCGCTGTGTGGTTGTAGACCACGTCGAGGATCACCTCGAGGCCCGCGTCGTGCAGGTGCGCGACCATCTCCTTGAACTCGGAGAAGGCGAAGTCGGGCACGCTGGCGTAGCGCCGCGACGGCGCGAAGAAGCAGATCGTGTTGTAGCCCCAGTAGTTGGCGAGGCCCTTGTCCGCCAGGTGCTGGTCTTGCGCGAAGGCGTGGACCGGCAGCAGTTCGACGGAGGTGACGCCGAGGCTCTTGATGTAGTCCACCACCGCCTGGGTGCTCAGCCCGGCGTAGGTGCCGCGCAGCTTTTCCGGCACCGCCGGGTGCAGCTTGGTGAAGCCCTTCACGTGCGTCTCGTAGAAGATCGTCCGGTCCCACGGCACGGCGGGCGCGCGGTCGCGCCCCCAGGTGAAGGCCGGGTCGATCACCCGGCACTTCGGCATGAAGGGCGCGCTGTCCCGCTCGTCGTAGGACAGGTCCTTGTCGGGCGAGTCCTGGTCGTAGGCGAAGTGCGCCTTGTCCCAGCGGATTTCGCCGACCAAGCTCTTCGCGTAAGGGTCGAGCACCAGCTTGTTCGGGTTGAAGCGATGCCCCTCCTCGGGCGCGAAAGGCCCGTGGACGCGGTAGGCGTAGACGGTGCCCGGCCGCGCTTCCGGCAGGTAGCAATGCCAAACCTCGTCCGTGTACTCGGGCAGCTCGATCCGCTCGATCTCGCGCTCGCCGCGGTCGTCGAACAGGCAGAGCTCCACCTTGGTCGCGTTGGCCGAGAACAGCGCGAAGTTGACGCCCAGCCCGTCCCAGGTCGCGCCGAGCGGGAAGGGCTGCCCTTCCTGCACGCGCGAGCGGCCCACGGCCGCGAGGGATGGCGCGGCGGCGGGGCCGGTCGTTCGGTTGCTGTCGGGCATGGGGGAGGAACCTCGGCGGTAGTGGCGTGTCGGGCGGACGGGCCGGCGCGCCCGTCGCAGAACGGCCGCGGCCTTTGTTCGTTCCCTTCCCCCGGGAGCGGCGCGGGGCGGCTAGCCCTCCGCCCCCGAGTCGAGCTCGGCCATGATGGAGGGGATCTCCGCCAGCAGCTCGCGCGCCAGGAATCCGACTGGCCCCCGCGTCCGGGCCAGCCTGCCGCCGGCCTCGCCGTGCAGGAACACGCCCCAGACCGTCGCTTGCACCGGCGTGGCGCCGCGCGCGGCAAGCCCGGTGATCACGCCGGCCAGGGTGTCGCCCGAGCCGGAGGTGGCGAGGCCGACGTTGCCCTGGTCGCAGCTCCAAGCCTTGCCTTGCGGGCTCACGATGAAGGTGCAGCCGCCCTTCATCGCCACCACGACGCCCAGCGCGCTCGCGGTGCGCCGGGCGGCGCCGACCGGGTCGGCCAGCACCTCGTCCCGCGGCACGCCGAGCAGCTTGGCCATCTCGCCCGCGTGCGGAGTCACGACGACGCGCCCGGCGTGCCCGCGCAGGACCGCCTCGCACTCGCGCAGGTTCAGGAGCGCGGCCGCGTCCAGGACGATCGCCGGGCCGCCCCCCGTCCGCCCCAGCAGCCGCGCCGTGAGCAGCGACGCCTCGCCGTCGTCGTTCGCCATGCCGGGTCCGAGCAGCAGCGCGTCGCACCGTCCGGCGCGCTTGGCGAGGTTGTCGGCCTCCTCGGCTGAGATCCCGCCGCCCGGCGTTTCATCCAGACCGGCCACGAGCGCTTCCGGCGCCGCCAAACCCAGGTGGGGCGCGATGCTGCGGCAGGTGGCGATCTGGAGCTTGCCGGCCCCGGCCCGCAGCGCGCCGATGCCCGACAGCAGCGCCGCGCCCGGCACCTCCACGCTGCCGGCCACCACCAGCACCCGGCCGCGCCCGTCCTTGTCGTCCCCTTCCTTGTGCCGGGGCAGGGGCATGGTGCGGAGCAGCTCCGGCGTGACCGGCGCCGGACCGCTCATCGCGCGCCCACCGAAACGTCGGGCTCCGCCGTGACGGGCGCGCCTTCCTGCTCCAGAGGAGCGGCGAAGTTGTAGCGTTGCAGCGAAAGGCCGCCGCCCACCCCGCGCCCGGGGTCGAAGGCGTACTCCGTGACGCCGCAGTTCACCACGTCGCCCTCCGCGTCCACGGCCAGGATTCCCTCCTCCGTCATCCGCTCCACCAAGTAGCGCAGGCACAGCACCACCACTTGGTGGCCGACGATCAGCACGCGCGCCCCGCCGTAGTGCAACGCCACCGTGTCGAGGGCGCTCCGCAGGCGGAGGATCACGTCGCACCAGCTCTCCCCGCCCGGCGGCCGGTGGTAGAACTTGCCGAGGGCGCGGCGGAACTCGGCCTGCTCCGGGTGCTGCTGCTCGATGCCGTAACGCGTCAGCCGGTCGAGGACGCCGAACTCCCGTTCGCGCAGCCTCTCGTCCACCACGAAATTATCCGGCCCCGCGGCGGTGCCGCCGGCGGCGTGGATCAGCCCGGCGGTCTGGCGCGCGCGGAGGTAGGGCGAAACGAGCACCACCTCGGGCCGCTCTTCGGGCGGCCTGCCGGCGAACCAACGGCCGAGCGCGCTGGATTGCCGCTCGCCCAACGGGCTCAGGGGCACGTCCGCGTCGCGGCCCATGGTCTCGATCTGCAGCAGGTTGGCCGCGTGGGCCGCGTCGCGCGCCACGTTGCCGCTGCTTTCGCCGTGGCGGACCACCCAAAGGCGGTCGGGCCAGCGCTGGTTCATCGCCGAACACCCCGTTCTTGTGACTCTGATCGCGTAGTGCGTTACAACACGTTCGCTGCGGCGCGCGGTTCCGGCAAGGACCGCCCCGACGGGCGGCCCCGGTGGGCCGGCCGGACCCGGTGCGCGGAGAAGAAGAACTCCCTCGGATGACCGTCGAAACGCCGACCGGCCGCCCCCCAGCGGGGGAGGAACGCTTCTCCCTAGCTACCGGCGGCGCGGGGGCCGAAACCCGGCCCGGCGCTTGGCTCGGCGCGGCCGCCGCCGGCCTGATGGGCATGGCCGTGGTCTGGTACGTCTTCGGCGGCCACATCCTGCCGCCCTCGCACACCGGCTGGATGCTGACCGGCACCATCGGCCCGGACCCGGTCCAGTATTGGCTCGGTTTCACCTTCTTCAAGCGCAGCCCGTGGATGTGGCCGCCGGGCCTCAACCCCGCTTACGGCTTGGAGCTGGGCTCCTCCATCTTCTACGCCGACGCCATTCCGCTGCTGGCCTTCTTCTTCAAGGCGCTGCACCCCGCCGTGGAGCTGTCGCAGTACTGGGGCCTGTGGCTCTTCGCCTGCGGCGCGTTGCAGGGCCTGCTGGCGTGGCGGCTGCTCGGCCTGGCGACGGACGACCCGCTGGCGCGGCTCGCCGGCGCGGCGCTGTTCGTGATGCAGCCGACCCTGCTGAACCGCATGGGCGGGCACTTCGCGCTGTCCGCCCACTTCCTGCTGCTGGCCGGGCTGTGGCTCTGCTTGAAGCGCGGCGCGGGGCCGCGGCGCGCGGCGCTGTGGGCGGGCCTCGTGGCGCTGGCCTCGCTGATCCACTCCTACCTGCTGCCGATGGTGCTGGGCCTGTGGGCCGCGGACTGGCTCGCCCGCGCGGTGATGCGGCGGGGAGGACCGGCGCCGCTCGCCGCCGAAGCCCTCGCCGTGCCCCTGTCCGGCGCGGCCGGCCTGTGGGCGGCGGGCTTCTTCGTGCTGCGGACCGGCCATGGCGGCGAGGGCGCGCGCTACGGCGAGATGCAGCTCGACCTGCTGGCGCCCTTCGACCCGTCCTTCTGGGGCGCCTTCCTGCCCGACCTGCCCGGTCCCGACCACCTCGAGGTGGGCAGTTCCTACGCCGGCCTCGGCGTCCTGCTGCTGCTGGTGGCGGGCGGCTTCGCGTGGCTCCGCCGGCCGCTCCGCGGGCTGTCCGCGCGCTGGCCGCTGGTCCTTGCGCTGCTCGGCATGCTCGCCATCGCCATCACCCACCGCGTCTCGATCGGCGGCTGGCAGGTCGCGCTGTTCGAGTTGCCGCCCGCCCTGGTCGAGCCCGCGGCGTCCCTGCGCGCGTCCGAACGCTTCTTGTGGCCGCTCGCCTACGCCCTTCTGCTGGCCGCCGTCGCGGCGCTGGCGCACGGCATCGGCGGGCGCCGGGCCGGCTTCGTGCTCGCCGCGCTGGTCGTGGTGCAATTCGCCGACCTGCAACCCGGCTTCGCGCGGCTGGACCGCTTCTTCCCCGTCGGCCCCGCGGCGGCGCCGCTGCGCTTGTCCGACCCGTTCTGGGCCGAGGCCGCGCGCCGCTACCGGCGCGTCCGCGTGGTGCCCAACGGCAACCAAGCGCCGAACTGGGAAGAGGTCGCGGTCTACGCCGCGACCTCGGGCCTGGAAACGGACGCCGTGTACCTCGCGCGCATCGATCCGGCGCGCGTCCTCGCGCTCAACGCGGAGATGGCGGCGCGGCTGGCCGAGGGCCGGCACGAACCGGCCACGGTCTACGCGCTGGGCGACGACGCCGCGCTGGAGCGCGCGCGCCGCGGCATGGACCCGTCGCGCGACCTCCTGGCGCGGTTCGACCGGATTTGGGTCTTGGCGCCCGGGTGGTGGACGCTCCCCGGGCACGCGCCGCCGCCGGCGGCGCGCTGAGGGCGCCCGGCGCTACTTGTAGTAGCCCACCGCGCAGACCTGGTCGGCCACCTTGGTCACGTAGCTCAACTTGGGGGCCGGCGCCGTGGTGCCGGGGCGCGGGAAGGAGTAGCCGACCTCGTTCACCTGCCCTTCGGCGGCGCCGGCGCGCAGGATCTGCTCGCCGAAGGCGGTGCCGGCGGCGTCCTTGAGGTCCCGGATCTGCGTGCCGCGCAACGTGGGATGGGCGGTGAACACCCCGTCCGCCGCGTTGGCGCAGAAGGGGTACAGGTCGCGGTCGCGGAATCCGTCCGCCCCGGCGTTGAAGGCCGCGAGCGCCTTCGACTTGTCGGCCCGCACCGCGGCGATCGCCCGGTCGAGCATGGTTCGCGCTTCGGCGGCGGTGCCGAACTGGGCCTGCTGCGCCTGGGCGGGACCGACCGCGGCCGAAGCGGCGAGCGCGGCCGCCGGGACAACCGCGAGCATCATCCTGCGGAACATGGCTTCCTCCCTCTATTTTTCTGCCGTGCGCGGACCAGAGCCGCTCGGCTGGCGGGGGGGGATACCGCACGCGGGCGGCCATGGCGATGTCCGGCGCGGGCGGGCGCGTCAGGCGCCCCGGCTCCGCCCCGTGCCGTCGTCCGGCTCCTCTTCCGTCGGCAGCTCGCAGCGGTTGTGGATGTGGGTCGCGGCGACGGCGGCGTGGCCCATGGCCACCACGATCTGGTCCAGGCCGCGGGCGACGTCGCCGGCCGCGTAGAGGCCCTTCACCGAAGTCTGGTTGTGCGAGTCCACGAGCAGCGCGCCCTCGGGGTCGTGGTCCGCGCCGAGCGCGCGGCCGAGGCCCGTGCGGTATTTCAGTCCCAACGCCGAATACAGCACGTCGAACCGGAGTTCCTGCCCGCCCCCGGTGCGGATCGCCGCGATCTGGCCGTCCCGCACGTCGAGCGCCGCGACCGGCTGTTCGACGATCTTCACCCCTTGTTCCTCCAGGCGGCGCCGCCGCTCGGGCTCCAAGCCGTCCATCGGTTGGCCCAAGGTGAGCAGCGTGACGTCGTGCGAGTAGGTGCGGGCGATGAAGCCGGCCTCGCCGGCGCCGCGCGCGCCGTGGCCGATCACCGCGGTCCGGCTGCCTCGCGCCTCGTAGCCGTCGCAGATCGGGCAGTAACGCACCAGCCCGCGCCGCACCGCGTCCGGCAGGTCCGGCAGGTCGGGCTCCACGTCCACCGAGCCCGTGGCGAGCAGCACGCGCCGGGCCTCGATGCGGCGCGTCCCGCCGTCCTTCTCGTCCACCTCCGCCACGAAGCCGTTCGGCGTCTTGCGCAACCCGGTCACGGTCCCCGCCAAGACGCGCGTCCCGTACTGCCCGGCGTGGCCCCGCTGGCGCGCCAGGATGTCCGGCCCCGGAATGCCGCCGGCGAAGAAGGGTATGTTGTGGCTCACGGGGATCCACGCGGCCCGGGGGTCGCCGGCATCGACCACCAGGAAGCGCCGCCCGAAGCGCCCCAGGTAGATGGCCGCCGTCAGCCCCGCCGGCCCGCCGCCGACCACGAGGCAGTCGAGCATGCCTTGCTCTCGCTGATCCATGGCCCCGCTCCTCGCCGCCGCGTCCCCGACGAGGATACTACGTCCCGCCCGGCTGGGCGGTTCGACGCGGGACGCCGGGAGAACTTTTCCGACGCCCGCGTGCTGGTGTCCGAGAACCCGTGAAGGCGCAACGCCGGCTATGCCACCTTCCTCCGCCTACCGGCCCTCGACCCGCCACGCCGAACTCGGCGAGGGCTTCTTCGACGTCGTCGCCCCCGCCCCCTTCCCCGCGCACGTGCTGCGGCACCGGGACCAGCGCTGGGCGGCGCGCGTCGGCCTCGACACGCTCACCGACGCCGAGTGGGTAGCGCATTTCGGCCGCTTCGAGCCGCTGCCGGGCTCGTTCCTGGAGCCGCTCGCGCTGCGCTACCACGGCCACCAGTTCCGCTCGTACAATCCCGACCTGGGCGACGGGCGCGGCTTCCTGTTCGCCCAGTTGCACGATGTCCGCGACGGCCGGCTGCTCGACCTCGGCACCAAGGGCAGCGGCAAGACGCCCTGGTCGCGCGGCGGGGATGGGCGCTTGACGCTCAAAGGCGGCGTGCGCGAGGTGCTGGCGACCGCCATGCTGGAGGCGCTCGGCGTCGAAACGTCCAAGTCGTTCAGCCTGGTCGAGACGGGCGAGGCGCTGATGCGCGGCGACGAACCCTCGCCCACGCGCTCGGCCGTGCTGGTGCGGCTCAGCCACTCCCACATCCGCATCGGCTCTTTCCAGCGTTTCGCTTTCCTCAAGGACGAGGTGCGGCTCCGCCGGTTGCTGGACCACACCATACGGACCTACCTGCCCGAGGCATGGCGCGAGGACGAACCGGTGCGCGCCGCCGCCTTCCTGGAGGAGGTGTGCCGGCGCGTGGCGCGCACGGGCGCGCAGTGGACCGCCGCCGGCTTCGTCCACGGCGTGCTGAACACGGACAACATCAACGTCACGGGCGAGAGCTTCGACTACGGCCCGTGGCGCTTCCTCCCGACCTACGACCCGGACTTCACCGCCGCCTACTTCGACCACGGCGGCCTCTACGCTTTCGGCCGCCAGCCGGAAGCGTTGGTGTGGAACCTGGCGCGCCTCGGCGGATGCCTGCTGCCCCTGGCCGAGCAGCCCGCGCTGGAAGCGGCTATGGACGCCTTCGAGCCCGCGCTGCACCGGGAGTTCGGCGCCGCCGTGCTGCGCCGCCTGGGCTTGGCGTCGCTCGACGAAGCGCGGGATGCGGCGCTGGTCCGCGCGCTCTTCGTGTTCCTGCGCGAGTCCCAGGCGCCCTTCGAGCAGGTCTTCTTCGATTGGCGCGGCGGGGCGGCGAGCGAGGCGCGGGCGACGCGCGGCCCGGCCGCCGAACACTACGCCTCGCCCGCCTTCGCGCCCGTGCGCGCGGCGATGGAGGGCTTCGCGCCGGCGCCGGACGCCCGGCTGGACCACCCTTATTTCGCGCGCCCCGCGCCTTGCACGATGCTGATAGACGAGGTGGAGGCGATCTGGGCGCCCATCGCCGAGGCCGACGACTGGTCCGCCTTCCGCGCCAAGCTGGGAGCGATAGCCGAGATGGCCGAGGCCTACGGCACGACGCCCGCGCCGCCCTGACGGCGCTTCAGGCCGGGCCGAGCGCCCGTTCGGGCTCCTGCTGCCGGCTCTCCGCCCGCACCTGCCCGGGCACCGGCGTGGCGTTGCCGCCCCGCGGCTCCCGCCCGGTGATGAGGCGGGCGCCGCGCTGGAACGTCAGATAGCTCCACAGCCATTCGAAGGAGACCACGACGCGGCTGCGGAAACCGACCAAGTACCAGATGTGGGCGACGCACCAGAACACCCAGCCGACGAAGCCCGTCAGCCGGATCTTGCCCAGCTCCACCACCGCCGAGCGGCGCCCGATGGTGGCCAGGTCGCCGTGGTGACGGTAGCTAAAGGGCGCCGGCGCCGGCCGGCCCGCGGCGCGCGCGGCGAGCACCCGGCCCACGTAGCGCCCCATCTGCTTGGCGCCCGGCGCGGTGCCCGGCACGGGGCGCCCTGATCCGTCTTTCGCCGTCACGAGGTCGCCCACGGCGAAGATGTCGGGGTGGCCCGGCACCGTGAGGTCGGGCCCGACCGGGATGCGCCCCTGCCGGTCGCGCTCGGCGTTGATCCAGGCGCCGGCCGGGGACGCGACGACGCCGGCCGCCCACACGATGGTGCTGGCGCCGATGCGCTCGGCGCCGCACTCCACGCCGTCGGGGCCGCAATGCGTCACGCGCGTGTTGGTCAACACCTGCACACCCATCCGCTCCAGCGAACCGTGCGCGACGGCGGCGAGCTCCTCCGGGAAGCTCGGCAGCACGCGCGGCCCGGCCTCGATCAGCACCACGCGCGCCATGGCCGGGTCGATGCGGCGGAACTCGCGCGGCATGGCGTGGCGCGCGAGCTCCACCATGGCGCCGGCGAGCTCCACGCCGGTCGGGCCGGCGCCCACCACGACGAAGGTGAGGAGCCGCCGCCGCTCGGCCTCGTCGGCGGTGACCTCGGCGCGCTCGAAGGCGAGCAGCAGCCGCCGCCGGATGTCGGTCGCGTCCTCGATGGTCTTGAGGCCCGGAGCGACGGGCGCCCATTCATCGTGGCCGAAATAAGAGTGGGTGGCGCCGGTGGCGAGCAGCAGCGCGTCGTAGGGGATGGCGAGCCCGTCGCCCGCGCGCACGACGCGCGCCGCGGTGTCCACGCCCGTCGCCTCGGCCATCACCACGGTCAGGTTGCGCTGGCGGCGGAACACGGTGCGGACCGGCCAGGCGATGTCGCCGGGCGAGAGCGCGGCGGTCGCCACTTGGTAGAGCAGCGGCTGGAACAGGTGGTGGTTCTGCCGGTCCACCAAGGTGATCTCGACCGGCGCCCGGGCCAGCGCCCGCGCCGCTTCCAGCCCGCCGAAGCCGGCGCCCAGGATCACCACGCGCAGGGGGCTTCGCGGCTCCGGCCTCACCGGCGGCGCGGCGCGCGCCGACGCGCCGGGCGGTGTCGAACGGCATGGTTAGCCGCCCTCGGCTCGGCTGCCGTCGGCCGCCTCCGGCCCGGCATCGCCCTCGGCCCGCAGGCCCGGGTTGGCGCGGGCCAGCAGCTCCGCGGCGGCCTTGTCCGGGTCGTCGGCCGGCTTGCCGCCTTCCGGGTGGAAGGGATGCTCGCCGGTGCCCCAAGGACCCGGCGCGTCGTCCGGAGGGGCGCCGTGCGCGTCGCCGGGGCCGGCGGCGTTCGGGCCTTGGCGCGTCGGTCCGGGTTTTGCCTCGGCGTCTCACTGTGTTGCACGGGTCGACGGTGTGGGCGCATTGAGCCCTGCCCGTGCTCCGGGTCATGCGATGCGGACGTACTTCGGGCGTCCGAGGTCGAGCATGCGGTTCAGCACGTCCGCCGCGATCGCCACCTCGGTCGCCCGCCGCCCATCCGTCCGCGAGCGCAGATCGTCGCCGATCACGCGCTTCCAGCGCGAGACGTCGGCCTCGACCAGGGCGCGCCAGTTGTACCCCGAGGCCCGCTGCCAGCCCATGCGGCCGCGCTCGGCGATGGCCTGCAGATGGCGGTCCCGCCGCGTCGGCGCCGTCACGGCGGCTTCGCTCGGCACCGCTCGAGCGTGGCGGCACGATGACGTCCGCGTCCGGATGCCGCGCCGCGACCGCGGCGTAGACGTCGTCGCGGTCGAAGGCGCCGTCGCCGGTGAACGAGGCCACCGGCCCGTGGACCCGGTCGAGCAGGGGACCGACCCGCGAGCCGTCGTCGGCGTCCTTGTCGGTGAGCGCCGATGCGACGATGTGGCCGGTGTCGGCGTCCGTGGCGAGGTGGAGTTTCTTCCAGGCGCGACGTCGCTTGGTGCCGTGCTTCTCCGCCAGCCACTCGCCGGGGCCGCAGAGCCGCAGCCCCGTGCTGTCCACCAGCAGGTGCACCGGCCCGCGCCCGGTGCGCGGGGGCGGCACCTCCAGCGTCTCCGCCCGGCGGCTGAGCGTCGTATGGTCGGGCACGGCGAGATCGAGGCCGAGCAGTTGGAGGATGGAGCCGATCAGGCCTTCGGTCTGGCGCAGCGCCAGGCGGAACACCGCCCGCAGCGTCAGGGCCG
>CADCTL010000052.1 GCA_902805625.1 uncultured Acetobacteraceae bacterium | reverse complement strand
GGGGGAACTTGACGCGGAACTCGGGGAAGCCGAGGTCGCGGTAGATGGCGGAGAGCAGCGCGACGAACTTGACCGTCTCGTCCGCGATCTGCCCTTCCGTGCAGAAGATGTGCGCGTCGTCCTGGGTGAAGGCGCGCACCCGCATGATGCCGTGCAGGGCGCCGGACGGCTCGTAGCGGTGGCAGGAGCCGAACTCCGCCATGCGGTACGGCAGCTCGCGGTAGGAGCGGATGCCCTGGTTAAAGATCTGCACGTGGCCGGGGCAGTTCATCGGTTTGAGCGCGAGGACGCGGTCTTTCTCGGCTTCGTCCTCGACGGTGCAGATGAACATGTGCTCGCGGAACTTCTCCCAGTGGCCGCTCTCGATCCAGAGCTTGCGGTCCACGAGTTGCGGCGTCCTCACCTCCTGGTACTCCGCCGCGTCGAGGCGGCGGCGCATGTAGTCCTCGACGGTGCGGTAGAGCTTCCAGCCCTTCGGGTGCCAGAAGACCGAGCCGACCGCCTCTTCCTGGATGTGGAAGAGGTGCATCTCCTTGCCGATGCGGCGGTGGTCGCGGCGTTCCGCTTCCTCCAACTGGTGGAGGTGGGCTTCCAGCTCCTTCGCGTCGCGCCAGGCGGTGCCGTAGATGCGCGAGAGGACGGGGTTGCGGTGGTCGCCCCGCCAGTAGGCGCCGGCCACCTTCATCAGCTTGAAGGCGTTGCCGACGTCGCCGGTGCTCCGCATGTGCGGACCGCGGCAGAGGTCCACCCAATCGCCTTGGCGGTAGAGGGTGATCTGCTCCGACGGCGGCAGGTCCTCGATCAGCTCGACCTTGAAGCGCTCGCCCTTCTGCTTGAACAAATCGATGGCGGCACTCCGGTCCACCGGCTCGCGGGTGAAAGCGGCGTTGCGGGCGACGATCTCGCGCATGCGCGCCTCGATGCGGGGGAAGTCCTCCGGGGTGAAGGGCTGCTCGCGGTGGAAGTCGTAGTAGAAGCCGTTGTCGATCGGCGGGCCGATCGTGACCTGGGTGCCGGGGAAGAGGTCCTGCACCGCCTCCGCCAGCACGTGCGCGGCGTCGTGGCGGATCAGCTCCAGCGCTTCCGGGTCCTTGCGGGTGACGAAGCGGACGGCGGCGTCATGGTCGAGGGCGGCGGCCAAGTCGGAGAGCTTGCCGTCCACGCTCATCGCCACGGCGGCCTTGGCCAAGCCGGGGCCGATGGCGGCCGCCACTTCCGTGCCCGTCACCGGACCGTCGAAGCGGCGCACGGATCCGTCGGGCAGGGTGATGGCAGGCATTTGCATCCTTGCAGAATTGAAAGAGTTGCAAAAGTGGAGGAGAGGCGCGGACCATGGGCAACGGCAGGCTGGCGCGTCAAGGCCGACGCTACCCCGCGACCAAGCCGGCCAGCGCCGCCCGCACCTCCGCCGCCTCCAGCGCCGCCAAGCGTGGGTGCCGCAGCACCGCCACCGCCGGGCCGCGCGGGGCGCAAAGCGCCGGGTCGCTCTCGGGGCCGAACAGCGCGAGGGTCGGGCAGCCGGCGGCGGCGATGAGGTGGACGGGCCCGGTGTCGTTCCCCACCGCGAAGGCGGCGCGGCGGCCGAGCGCGCCGAGCGCCGCGAAATCCGTGCGGCCGGTGAGGTCGATCGTGCCCGGCGCGCGCGCGGCTATGGCGGCGGCGAGCGGCTTCTCCGCCGCGCCTCCCACCACCGCGGCCGGCAGGTCCAAGCCGGCGGCCAACTCGCCGTAGCGCTCGGCGGGCCAGCGCTTGCCCGGCCGCCCGGGCGAGGCGCCGGGCACCAGCAGCGCGAAACGCGGCGGCAGGGCGAAGGGGCCGAGGTCGGCGTCCAGCCAATCCACCTTCGGAGGCGGGAAGCGGCGGATGCCGGCCATTTCGAGCTGCTCGCGCTGCCGCTCCATCGTGTGCATCGCGTCCCGGCGCGGGTTGGCGTGCGGGTGGCTGGCGCCGGGGGCGATGCCGGACCATTCGGCGGCGCCTCCGACAAGGGCGCGGTAGCGGGAAGAGCGGCGCGAGGTTTGGAGGTCGTACACGCGCGAGAAGCCGGCGCCGCGGAGGCGCTGGACCAGCCGCCACCACGCGGACGGGTCGCGCCAGGAGGGGCGGCCGTCGCTCCACACCGCGTCGAACCACGGGCTGCGCCGCGCGAGGTCGGCGTAGGGCGGCGTGGTCAGCAGGGTGATGGCCGCGTCCGGGTGGTGCGCGCGGATGGCTGCGAAGGGGCCGAAGGCCTGCACGAAGTCGCCGAGCGCGGCGAGCTTGATGACCAGGATGCGCGTCGGCGGCTCGTCCCGCTGCCCGGCCGCCGGCTCCACGTTCGGGTCGAGCGCGTTCACGGCAGCTCGCGGTACACCGCCAAGGTCGCTCCCTGCATGGCCCGCGTGGTGTAGCGCGCCAGCACCGCCGTCCGCGCGCGCGCGCCCATCGCGGCGCGCTCCGCCGCCGGCAGCGCCAGGGCGCGGGCGATCGCTTCGGCCAGCGCCGCGGGGTCGCCCGGTTTCACGCGCCAACCCGTCATGCCCTCCTCCACCGTTTCGCGCGGGGCGCCGAGGTCGGACGCTATCACCGGCCGGGCCATGGCCTGCGCTTCGATCACCGTGCGGCCGAAGGCCTCCGGGTCGGTGGAGGCGTGGACCGCCACGTCGGCGAGCAGCAGCGCCGCCGGCACGTCCTCCGCGTGGCCGCAGAGGCGCACCCGTTCGCCCAAGCCGAGTTCGCCGATGCGCGCCTCCAGCACCCGGCGAAGGCCGCCCTCGCCCACCAGCAGCGCGATCGCGTCGCCGGGCAGCGACGCCATGGCGTCGAGCAGCACCAACTGGCCTTTCCAGCGCGTCAACCGGCCCGGCAGCACCACCACCGGGCGGCCTTCGGGCACGTTCCACGCCTCGCGCAGCGCGGCGACGCGGGCCGGCGAGACCGCCGCGGGATCGAAGCGCCGCTCGTCCACCCCGCGCGGGATCACGCGCAGCCGCGCCGGGTCGGCGCCGTGGCGGGCGCGCAGGTGCTCGGCGATGAAGTCGCTGATGGCGATGACGCGCTCGCCCCGCGCCATGACGGAGTTGTAGAAGCGCTTGCCCGGCCAGCCCTCGTTGTAGGTCCCGTGGTAGGTGGTGACGAGGCGCGCGCCCGTGCGCCGCGCCGCGAGCAGCGCCGCCCAGGCCGGGGCGCGGGACCGGGCGTGGACGATGCCGACCTTCTCCGCGCGCACCAGCCCCGCCAGCGCCGCCGCGTTGCGCCAGATGCCGGGCGGCGACTTGCGGCCGAGCGGCAGCGCGACGTGCCGCGCGCCGAGCCGCTCCAAAGGCTCCACCAGCGGCCCGCCTGCGGAGGCGACCAGCGCGCGCCACCCGGCGCCGACCAAGGCTTCCGCGATCTCCAAAGTGCCGCGCTCCACCCCGCCGGACACGAGAGCCGGCAGCACTTGCAGCACGGTGCGCGTCAAAGCGGGGCGGGCGGGGCGACGCCGGCGCGGGCGGCGCGCTCCTCCAGCACGGGCGGGATGGCGGGGTGCAGCGCCACGCCCCGCGCCAGCGCCTCGGCCCGGCGCCGCCAGCCGCGCTCGCCCGGCAGGCGCGGGGTTTCGCCGCCGGGGACGGGCGGGTTGGCGTGGACCGCGTCCTCCATCCAGCCCGTTTCGCGCAGAAAGGCGTCGCGGCCGCCGAAGCGCGCCGGGTCGAGCACCAGCACGAGGACGGAGGCGCCCCAGCCTGTCGGCGCGTCGGCACGGCCGTGGCCGGCGAGCGCGCCCGTCAGCGCTTCCACCATGAGGCCGAGGGCGCTGCCCTTGTGCCCCGCGGCCTCGCCGCCGAGGGGAAGCAGCGTGCCGCCGGGGTCGGTGAAAAAGGCGTTGGGGTCGTCGGTGGGGCGGCCGCCTGCGTCCAGCAGCGCGGGGCGCGGGAAGCGCGCGCCCTCGGCGCGGCGGCGCGCGGTCATGGCGTTGGTGGTGATGGACATGGACACGTCGAGCATCACCGGCCCGCCGGGTGAGGGCCAGCCGGCGGCGACCGGATTCGGCGTGAAGAGCCGCCGCGTGCCGCCCCAGGGCGCGACGGAGGCGGTGGCCGGGTCCGAGGTGAAGATGAGCAGGACCTGCCCGCGCTCCACCACGCGCGGCAGGTAGGCGGCGAGGCAGGCGATGTGGTGGGAGCGGCGGATCGCCACGGCGGACAGGCCGAACTCGGCGGCGCGGGCGGAGGCAAGGTCCGCGGCGCGGCGCACCAACCAAGGGCCGGGCAGCTTGCGGCCGTCCCACGTCTCGGCGACCGGCGTGGAGGAGACCACCTCCGGCTCGCCCCGCCCCAGCATGTCGCCGCTCGCCAGCGCGTCGAGGTAAGGGCTGAGTTGCGCCAGACCGTGGGTGTCGTGGCCGAGGAGGTCGCCTTCGACGAGGATCTCGGCGACGGTGACGGCCTTCTCCGCCTCCATGCCGCCGGCCTCGAACAGCGCGGCGGCGAAGCGGCGGAGGTCGGCGGCGTCGTAGCGTTGCGTCATGCGCCGCCTATCGGTCGGAGGCGCCGCCGCGTCAACGCCCGACGCTACCGCCAAACGGCGGCGTGGTCCTCGGCGAAGGAGCGGAAAGGGGTCGGCGGCCGGCCGGTGAGGCGTTCCAGCTCGGGCGAGACGCCGGCCGCCAGCCCGAGCCGGGCGATCGTGTAAACGCCCGTCATCACCAAGCCGAGCGAGAGGGGGCGGCCCGCGGCGCGGACGTGGCGCAGGAAGGCGACGACGCCCGGGTTGCGGTAGGAGACGCGGCGGCCGAGAATCTGGGAGAGCAGGGCGGCCACCTCGTCCAAGTCGAGCTCTTCGCCCCCGGTCAGCGGGTAGGCGCGCCCACCGTGCCCTTCCTCGGTCAGGACCGCCGCCGCCGCTTCGGCGACGTCGCGCGCGTCCACGAAGCTCGCGCGCCCCTTCCCGGCGGGCGCCCAGATCTCGCCACGGGTCCGGATGTCGTCGCGGTGGACCGTGGCGAAGTTCTGCATCCAGTCGTTGGGGCGGAGGTGGGTCCAGGCGAGGCCCGAGCGCTCCAGCGCCTTCTCGATGCGGCGGTGGGGCAGCAGCGGGTTGCGCTCGGCACCGCGCACGGAGAGGAAGACGACGCGCTTCACCTCGGCTTGCAGCATGGCGACGAGGAAGGGGTCGAAGTCGCGCCGGACGTCGGCGAGCTGCGGCGGGCGCAGCAGGAACACGCGGTCCACGCCGCGCAGCGCCCCTTCGAAGCCGGACGGGTCGTGGAAATCGAAGCGGGCGCGTTCCAACGCATCGGCCCCCTCGACGTCGCGCGACGGGTCGCGCAGCGCCAAGCGCGCCGGCGCGCCCCGTTCCGCGAGCCGCTTGGCGACCTCGCGGCCGACCGTGCCGCTGGCTCCCGTGACGAGGATGGTTGGCATGCTGCGCGGGGGCTCCCGGGTGCCTCCGCCGGGCCTCCGCGCGCGGGCGGCGAGGCGGCGGAGGGTTGCGGCGTTGTGGCGGGCGGCGCTTCCGTCCTGTTCAGGCGCGCGGGAGCGTCGTGGTGCGGAAGGGCTCCAAGCGATCGATCGCCTCGGCGGGCTCGCGCCGCCATTTGAAGAAGCGCAGGGTGACGTCCTCCGGCGTGAAGTCGGCGAGGGTGAAGCCGTTCTCCTCGATCGCCGGCAAGCTCTCGTCAACCGCGAGCCCCGCCGGCGTTTGCGGCACCATGCCGCGGAAGGCGGAGGGCCAGCCGCGGTCGGCGGTGCCCACCGGACCGCACAGCACCGACACCACGGGGTGCCGCGAAAGATCCTGCCCGCCGTTCCCGCCGATGCGCGTTTCGCCGATCGCGTGCAGGTCGCCGCTGACGAAGACCGGCGCGCGGTCCCGCATGGCGGAGGCGGCCGCCAACAAGCGGTCGTGCTGCGCCCGCCAGCCGGGCTGCCAGTAGGGCTTCTGCACGGCGGTGGTGAGCCGGGCGTCGCGCTCCACGTCGGGGTACCACTCGCCCCACTTGCCGGCGCTCCAGCCCGGCGGCGTGGAGGGGATGTTGAGCAGGTGCGCCGTCTCCCCTTCCGCCATCCGTCGGGCGAGCCAAGCCTCCGTTTCGCCCGGCAGGAAGGCAGCGTGGGGGCCGGACAAGGTCATGTAGCGGCGGCAGTCGTAGAGCAGCGCTTCCAGCAACCCGCCGTAGCGCAGGGTGCCGAAGCTCTCGGACAGGCCGTCGGGGCGGGTGCTGCCGAGGCCGGCGGGGCGCGCCGGGTCGGGCAGGAACTCCGGGTACCACAGGCGCTGGGTGGCCCGCGCCGCCGCCAGCATGAACGGGTCCGGCGGGAAGGCCACTATGCGCTCGTTGGCGTCGTCGTTCTCGAAGTAGTCGTGGTCGTCTTGCAGGAAGAACACCGGCACGGACCGGCAGCGCGCGCCGTACAGGGGGGCGATCTGCGGGCCGGCGGCGCGCTTCAACACCGCCTCGTTCGGGCCGCCGAGCACCGGCAGCTCGCGCGCGAAGCGGCCGGCGTGGGAGATGGCCGGCTCCAGCGAACCGACCCGGGCCGCGGTGCGCAGGTCCCAGTACACGTGGTCGCCGATGGCCACGAGCGCCTGCGGCCCGAAGCTCAGGGCGCGGTCGAGCAGGCGGGCGCGCGTGGCCATCGGCAGGTAGCGGCCGGAGACGTCGTGGCCGCCGGCGCAGGTGAAGAACAGCACGCGGAGGCTCCGCGGCCGCTCGCCCGGCGTGGGGAAGGTCGAGAGCGGCCACGGGTCGCAGAGCGGCCGGCCGGCGCCGTCCGCCAGGGAAAGGGTGTAGGTGCGGGCGGGGTCGAGGCCGGCGGCGTCGAAGCTCCAGAACTCGCCGGCGGTATCGGTGCGGCGGCCGGGGACGCGGCGGTTGTCGAGGTGCAGGAACAGCGGACCCGCGGCGGGCTCGCGGAGCGAGAGCTTCACCCGCATGCGCTCGTGGCTGACGGTGGGCAGCAGGTGCGCGACCGGGCCGGCGCTCCACGCGGCCGCCGGCTGGCCGCCCGCTCCGGCCGCTGCCAAGCCGGCGGCGGCGGCGGTTCCGGCGATGAACTCCCTGCGGCGCATCCCCATGCCCTCCCTTCGTCAGGCCCCCTTCACCCCGCCGGCGGTGAGGCCCGCCACGATTTGCTTCTGCGCGAGCAGGGTCAGCAGCAGCACCGGGAGCGTCACCAGCAGCGCGGCGGCGGAGAGCGGACCCCAGGAGATTTGCTCAAAGGTGAGCATGTTGTTCACCGCCACCGGCAAGGTGCGGGTTTCGCGTCCCGCGAGCACCATGGCGAAGACGAAGTTGTTCCAGGAGAAGATGAAGGCGAGGATGGTCGCCACCGTGATGCCCGGCCGCGCCAACGGCAGCGCGACATGGCGGAAGGCCTGCCAGATGGTGGCGCCGTCCACCAGCGCCGCCTCCTCCAGCTCGCCCGGCAGCCCTTCGAAGAAGGAGATCATCACCCAGACCACGATGGGTACCGTGATGACGAGGTGGGTGATGACGATGGGGAAGAGCGTGCCCGTCAGCTCCAGCCACTGGAACAGCAGGAAGAGCGGGATGAGGTAGGAGAGGCCGGGGGTTATGCGCGCCACCAGGATCAGCGCCGCGGCGCGCATCGCCTGCATCTTGGCGATGCCGTAGCCGGCCGGCACGCCGACCGCGAGGGCGAGCAGGGTGGCCGAGACGGAGACCACCACGCTGTTCCAGGCGTAGAGCAGGAAGTCGTTGCGGGCGAAGACCTCGCGGTAATTGTCGAGCGTCGGGGGCGCGGGGACGAAGACCGGCGGCCAAGCGGTGTTGTCCAACTCGGTCTTCAGGGACAGCGAGAGCATCCACAGGAAGACCAGCACCGCCGGCGAAACCAGCACCAGCACGGCGCAGCCGAAGCCGAGGCGTTCGAGGAAGCGCTGTGCGCGCCTCACGTGAGCCGCACCCGCTGCCGGGTCCAGAGCAGCAGCGCGGCCAACGCCATGATGATGGCGAAGAACACCACCACGACCGCGCTGGCGTAGCCCATGTTGTAGAAGGCGAAGGCCTGGAGGTAGAGGAAGATGTTGATGGTCTCGCTCGCCGAGCCCGGCCCGCCCTGGGTGATGACGTAGATGGTGTCGAAGGCCTTCAGCGCGTCGATGGTGCGGATGATGAGCGCCACCACGATGAAGGGCATCAACAACGGCAAGGTGACGTGGCGGAAGGCCTGCCAGGGGGTGGCGCCGTCGATCTTCGCGGCCTCGTAAGGGTCTACCGGCAGGGCCGCGAGGCCGCCGAGCAGCAGCAGCATCACCAGCGGCGTCCAATGCCAGACCTCCACCAGCACCAGCGTCGGGATGACGGTGGAGGCGCTGTACACCCACATGCTGGGCGGGAGGCCGGCGGTGGTCAGCAGCCAGTTCAGCACGCCGAGCTGCGGGTGGAACATCATGGTCCAGACCAGGGCCACCGCCACCGGCGTCGCCATCATGGGCAGGATGAACACGGCGCGCGCCAAGCCGCGCAGCGGGAAGCGGCGGTGGAAAGCGAGCGCCGCGGCGAGGCCGAACAGGAGGGGGAACACCACGGCCAGCACGGTGTAGAGCAGCGTCCGCAGCATCGCCCAGCCGAAGCGCGCGTCGCTGAACAATGCGGCGTAGTTCGCCAGCCCCACCCAGCGGCGCTCGCCGCCGAGGCGCCAGTCGAAGGCGGAGACATAGAGGGTGAAGGCCCAGGGGAAGAGGATGACGGCCACCACCACGGCGGCCGCGGGCACGATGAACCAAGCGTAGTGCCGCGCGTAATTGCGGCGACGTCGCTTCGCCGCCGCGGTCGCCGGGACGGGAAGAGCCGCGGCGCCGCCCGACATCAGCTTTCGCGCTCGCTCTGCTCCAGCACCGGCCGGAACTCGGCGGTCGCGCGCTTCAACTCGCCCGCCACGTCGGCGCCGGAGATGGTGTTGGTGAGCGCGGTGCCGATCACGTCGCGGAACTGAGTCACCGGCACGATCTCCGGCAGGCCGGCGCGGGCGATCTTGGAGCTGGCTTCCAGCGACTGGAAGAAGTCGCGCGGGAAGGGGCTGCGGCCGATCGCCTCCTCGTTGCGGAAGGGCGAGGCGCGGGCCGGCACGCCGCGGCCCTCGGCCAGCATCCGGAGTTGCATGGGCTTGCCCAGCGCCCACTGGATGAACAGCCAAGCCGGCCCCTTCTTGCGCGAGGTTTCCGGGATGCCGTAGCCGGCGCCGAACAGGGCGCAGTGGTGGCTGGAGCCGGGCCCGCGCGGCACCACCGCGTAGCCCACCTTGCCGGCGACGCGGGAGCGGGCGCGGTCCTCCAAGGGCGCGGCGAAGCCGATGCCGTCCAGCCACATGGCGGCGCGGCCTTGCATGAACGTCGTTTGGCACTCGTTCCAGTTGAAGCCGATAGAGCCGGGGGGCGAGGCGTCGCGCAGGAACTTGCGGTAGGTCTCGCCGGCCCAGACCGCGTCGGGCGTGTCGGTGATGAGCTGGCGGTTGGCGTCGATCATGTCGCGCTGCGCGGTGCCGAGCAGGTAGCTGGACCACAGCACCACGTTGGCGTTCTTGAGGCCGCGGCCGACGTGGCCGTAGACCTGCTTCGACGTGTCGGTGAGTCGCTGAGCGGCTTCGAACATCTCGTCCCAAGTCTTCGGGACCTCGACGTTGCGGGCGGCCAGCAATTCCTTGTTGTAGTAGAGGATGAAGTAGTCGGCGAAGGCGGGCAGCGTGTCCATGCGGCCGTCGGCCTGGGTGGCGTAGTTCACCATGCCTTGGCCGAAATCGGAGAAGTCGAAGTCGGGCGCTGTCAGGGTCTGGTCGGTCATCAGCGCCTTCACGTCCGCGCACCAGCGCGCCTTGCCGACTTGGCGCTTGTTCACGTGCAGGCTCACCTCCGTCACGTCGAAGGACGGGCGGCCGGAGGCGAACTCCACGATGGTCTTCTGCCGGTGCTGCTGCTCCGGCACCACCTCCAGGCCGAGCTTGATCCCGGTGAGGTCTTCGAACTCCTTGCTGGATTGCTGGAGGAGCTGGCCGCGCGGGGAGAGCTGCACGGTCGCCTCGATGCGCTCGCCGCGGAAGCGGCGCCAGTCGAAGGCGCTCTGGGCGTTGGCTCTCTCGACGAGGGCCGGCGCCGCGAGCAGGGCCGTGCCCGTCCGCAGCGCCGTCCGGCGCGTGATGCTGCTCCGCATGGGCCGATCCTCCCGATCGCAACGGCGGCGGGTTCGGCCCGCTCTGCCCTGTGGCGCGATCCTCGACTGAAAGCGCAGCGGGCCGCAAGGGCTTCAAGCGGCCGGGCGCGGCGCCTAGAAAGGCGGGGCACCCGAAGCGGAGAGGTGACCCGATGCGCCTGGATGCCGGCATCCTGCCCGAAGACTGGCCGAACGGCGCCTTCGCGGCGCGGCTGGACACGCCCGAAGGCCCCTGCGCCGTGGCTTTGCTGGACGGCGAGGCGTTCGACATGACGCCGGCCTTCGGCACGGCCAGCCGCTGGCTGAACGAGGCGGACCCGGTCCGGGCCGTCCGGGCGCGCGGCGTGCCCATGGCGCTAGATCTGCCGGGGGAGGCGTTGCCGCGACTGCTGGCGCCGGTGGACCTTCATGCGGTGAAGGCGTGCGGCGTGACCTACGTGCGCTCCATGCTGGAGCGCGTGATCGAAGAGCGCTGCCGCGGCGACGCTTCGCGCGCGGAATCGGTGCGGGCGGAGGTGCGCGGCATCATCGGCGAGGACCTCGCCGCCGTGCAGCCGGGCAGCGCGAAGGCGGCGCGGCTGAAGGCGGCGCTGGTCGAGAAGGGCTGGTGGAGCCAGTACCTGGAAGTCGGCATCGGCCCGGACGCCGAGATCTTCACCAAGTGCCAGCCCATGGCGGCGGTGGGCACCGGCGCCGCGGTCGGCGTCCACCCCGCCAGCGCCTGGAACAACCCGGAGCCGGAAGCGGTGCTGGCGGTGGGCGCCGATGGCCGCGTCCGGGGCGCCATGCTCGGCAACGACGTGAACCTCCGCGACGTGGAGGGGCGCTCGGCGCTGCTGCTCGGCCGCGCCAAGGACAACAACGCCGCCTGCGCCCTCGGCCCGATGCTGCGGCTGTTCGACGCCGGGTTCACGTTGGATGACGTGCGGCGCGCGGTCATCACCCTGACGATCGAAGGCGAGGACGGCTTCCGGCTGGAGGAGAGCGGCGAGGTGGGCGACATCAGCCGCGACCCGGAGGAACTGGTGGCGCAGCTCGTCGGGCCGCACCACCAGTACCCGGACGGAGTTGTGCTGTTCCTCGGTACGCCTTTTTCGCCTTCGCAGGACCGGGGCGCACCGGGCCAGGGTTTCACGCACAAGCCGGGGGACGTGGTGCGGATCGCCTCGCCGCGCCTCGGCGCGCTGGTGAACCGGGTGATGCCGACGGACCAGTGCCCGTCCTGGACCTTCGGGGCGGGCGCGCTGTTCGAGAGCCTGGCGCGGCGCGGGCTGCCGCGCGCGTGAGCGGCGAGGAGACGGGACGGCTCGACCGCGGCGACGGCGTCGAGCTGGCATGGCGGCGACGGGACGGGCGCGGGCCGGGCGTGGTGTTCCTCGGCGGGTTCAACAGCGACATGACCGGCACCAAAGCGGAGGACCTGTCGGCCTTCTGCGCCGCCGAAGGCCGGGCCTTCCTGCGCTTCGACTACTCCGGCCACGGCACGAGCGGCGGCCGCTTCGTGGACGGCACGATCGGGCGCTGGGCGGAGGACGCGGCTTGCGCGCTGGACCGGCTGACGGAAGGGCCGCAACTGCTGGTCGGCTCCTCCATGGGCGGCTGGATCGCGTTGCTTCTGGCGTTGCGGCGGCCGGAGCGCGTGGCGGCGCTGGTCGGCATCGCCGCGGCGCCGGACTTCACGGCGCGCATCGTGGGGGCTTTGCCGGCGGAGGCGCGGGAAGTGATCGAGCGCGAGGGCGTTTGGCACCGGCCGAGCGAGTACGGCGCCCCCTACCCCATCACCCGAGCGCTGCTCGAAGAGGGGGAGCGGCACATGCTGCTCCGCGGCGGCGGACCGATCCCGATTTCCGCGCCGGTGCGGCTGCTGCACGGGCAGCGCGACCCGGACGTGCCTTGGAAACTCTCGTTGGGCGTGGCGGAGGCGGTCGCCGGCGAGGACGTGCAGGTCGTGCTGGTGAAGGACGGCGACCACCGGCTGTCGCGGCCGCAGGACTTGGCGCTGCTACGGCGCACCCTTTCCGCGCTCCTCGCGGAGGATGGCGGCTAGGCCCTCGCGCCAGGTCGGGTGGCGCCACGCGATGCCGAGCGCGGCCTTGGTGGCGGCGTTGGCCACGCGGCGGTTCTCGCCCCAGAAGCTCCGCGCCATGGGCGACATCTTCGGCCACGCTTCCTCGAAGGGCACGGCCGGCGGCGGCTCCACGCCGAGCAGCCTCGCCGCGCCTTCCACCACAACGGCGCTCTCCGCCGGCTCGTCGTCCACGAGGTGCAGCACGCGCAAGCCCGGCTCCCGCTCCTGCCGCATGGCGGCGAGGACGGCGAGGGCTATGTCGTCGCGGTGGATGCGGCTGAAGGCGTGGCCGGGCTTCACCGTGCGCCGGGCCGTGCCCTCCCGCAGATCGTCGAGCACGCTGCGGCCGGGGCCGTAGATGCCGCCGGAGCGGAACACGTCCACGGGCAAGCGACCTGCGAAGGCGGCCCACCGCGCCTCCGCAGCGACGCGCCGGCGGGCGCGGTCCTGCATGGGCGCGGGCGGTGTTGTTTCCTCCACCCAGCCTCCGCCGCGGTCGCCGTAGACGCCGGTGGTGGAGACGTAGCCGATCCAACGCAGGTCCGGCGCGGCGCGGACCGCATCCCCGTGCGCGGCGAGCACCGGGTCGCCCGCCTCCTCGCCCGGCGCCGCCGTCGCCAACAGGTGCGTGGCGGCGGCGATGGCCGGGCCGGCTTCCGCGAAGGCGAGCACCTCCACGCCGGGCGGCGCCGCGGCGCGCGCGGGATCGCGCGCGGTGCCGGCCACCCGCCACCCCGCCGCAACCGCCTCGCGCGCCACCGCCGTTCCGGCGTACCCGAGGCCCGCGACGACCAGGCGTCCGGGAATCGCTCCGTCCTGCGCTGCCATGCCGGTCATCTGGCGCCGTGCGCGGATGATGGCTAGAGGAGCGCCGAAACGAACGGGCCGGCTCCACGAAGCCCGGTCGAGGACCTTCCCGGTGATGCCGCTCCGCCACGCCCTGACCGCCGTTCTCCTGCTGGCGTTGCCCTTGTGCGGCGCGGCCGCGGAGCCCGCGCGGCTCGGCGGAGGTCCGGACTACGAGCGCTGCCTCGCGCTGCTGCGGTCCGATCCGGGAGAAGCGCTCCTGTACGCCGACGGTTGGGAAGCCGCGGGCGGCGGCGAGGGCGCGCGGCACTGCGCCGCCCTGTCCTTGCTGGCGCTGGGCGAAACGGAGCGCGGCGCCGAGCGGCTGGAGGACTTGGCGCGCCGCAGCGGGGCGGACCCCGCCGCCCGCGCCGCGGCCTTCGCGGATGCCGGCAACGCCTGGATGCTGGCCGGCGACGCCGACCGCGCTTTCGCCGCCGCGACCATGGCGTTGACCCTGGCGCCGGACGACCCGGCCCTGGCGCTGGACCGCGCCGCCGCCCTCGGCGCCATGGAGCGCTACGCCGAGGCTCTGGAGGACCTGGACCGCGCGGTGGCGCTCGACCCGTCCCGCGCCGACGCCTGGGTGCTGCGCGGCGCGGCGAAGCGGCAGCTCGGCCGGGCAGCGGACGCGGAGCGCGACGTGGCGCACGCGCTGTCCCTCGCCCCCGACAACGCCGAAGCCTTGCTGGAACGGGCGGCGCTGCGCCGGGCGAGAGGGGACGTGAGGGGGGCGCGCGCGGATTGGGGGCGCGCGGCGCGGCTGGCGGCGGACCCGGCGGCGGCGGAACTGGCCCGGCGGAACCTGGAACTCAACCCGGCGCCGGACCCGCCGCGGCGGCGCTGACCCGGTTCAGAAATCGAGGTCGGCGTAGTGGGGCGGCGGCTCCAGGCCGCTCACCCGCTCGGCCAGCAAGCTGCGGAACGAGGGGCGCGACTTCATCCTGGCGTACCACTGCTTGGCGGCCTCGTTCTGGCTCCAATCCACGTCGCCGATGTAGTCCAGCGCGGAGAGGTGCCCGGCGGCGGCGAAGTCCGCGAGGCTGATCCGCGCCCCGGCCAGCCAGGGTCGTGTTTCCGCCAGCCAGCCGAGGTATTCGAGGTGCGGTCGCATGTTGGCGTAGCCGACGCGGATGGCCGAGGCGTCCGGGTTGCCGCGGCCGAGCAGGCGCTTGAGCTGCTTCTCATACAGCAAGTGGGTCGTGACCTCGGCCGCGAACTTGCCGTCGAACCAAGCGACCAGCCGGCGTACCTCGGCGCGTTCGGCGAGCGTGCGGCCGAAAAGGCCGGTGTCGGGGTACGCCTCTTCGAGGTACTCGCAGATGGCGTAGCTGTCGGCGACCGCGAGGCCGTTCTCTTCGTGCAACACCGGCACCGTGCAAGCCGGGTTCATCTCCAGGAACTCGTCCCGCCGCTCCCAGATGCGCTCCAGCCGCAGCTCGAACGGAATCCCCTTCTCCGCCATGGCGACGCGGACCTTGCGGGAATAGGGCGAGAGGGGGAGGTGGTAGAGGAGGCGCACAGACCGGCCTTATGCCACCGACAGGCGGCGAGGGATAGCGGCGCGGAGGGCCCTCCCCCCGCGCCGCCGATCGCGGTTCATTCCGCCGCGGCGGTTTGGAAGCCCTCCATCGGCGCCGGCAGGTAGCGGGCGTATTCCTTGGGCACGACGTGCCAGAAGCGGCCGCGGTGCCCTTCCCAGTCGTTCAGGATGCGGGCGGCGAGGCGCGAGCCCGTTTCCTCGACGTGGCGGCCGACCAGGGCGCGCAGCGTCTCGTCCCAATGGCCGCGGCCGACGCGGGACCAGAGCAAAGTGTCGGGGTTGATCCGCCGCTCGAAGGTTTCGCCAGGGTCGTAGAGGAAGGCTGTGCCGCCGGTGAAGCCGGCGCCGAAATTGTCGCCCACCGGCCCGAGGATCGCCACCGTGCCGCCGGTCATGTACTCGCAGCCGTTGGCGCCGCAGCCTTCCACCACGGCGGTCGCGCCGCTGTTGCGGACGGCGAAGCGCTCCCCGGCCTGGCCGCCGGCGTAGAGCTCGCCCGCGGTCGCGCCGTAGAGCACGGTGTTGCCGATGATGGCGTTGTCTTCCCACACCAGGGTCGAGGACGGCGCCGGCCGCACCACGATGGTGCCGCCCGACAGCCCCTTGCCGACGTAGTCGTTGGCGTCGCCGAGCACCACCAGCTTGAGGCCCTGCACGGCGAAGGCGCCGAGCGATTGCCCCGCCGAGCCGCGCAGCCGCACCTGGAGGTGCCCCGGCCGCAGCCCGTCCATCCCGAACTTCCGCACGATCCGGCTGCTGATCTTGGTGCCGATGGCGCGGTGCGTGTTCCGGATGTTGTACTGGAGCTGCATCTTCTCGCCGTGGTCGAACAGGGCCGCGGCGTCGCGGATCATGTCGGCGTCGAGGGTTTCCGGCACCTCGTTCCGCCCTTCGAGCGTGCAGTAGGGCGGGTTCGGGCCGGAGTCGGCCTTCACCAGCAGCGGGTTCAGGTCGAGGTCGTCCAGGTCCTCCGACCCGCGGCTCACCTGCTTCAGCAGGTCGGTGCGGCCGATCACCTCCGTCAAGCGGCGGAAGCCGAGCGAGGCCAGGATCTCGCGCACCTCCTCCGCCACGAAAGAGAACAGGTTGATGACCTTCTCCGGGCTGCCGCTGAACTTCTGCCGCAGCGTCTCGTCCTGGGTGCAGACGCCGACCGGGCAGGTGTTGGAATGGCACTGCCGCACCATGATGCAGCCCATGGCGACGAGGCTCGCCGTGCCGATGCCGAACTCCTCGGCGCCGAGCATGGCCGCGATCACCACGTCGCGGCCGGTCTTGAGGCCGCCGTCGGTCCGCAGCTTCACCCGGTGCCGCAGGCGGTTGAGCAGCAGCACCTGGTGCGTCTCGCTGAGGCCCAGCTCCCAGGGCAGGCCGGCGTGCTTGATGGAGGAGACGGGCGAGGCGCCGGTGCCGCCGGAATGGCCGGACACGAGGATCGCGTCCGCCTTGGCCTTGGCGACGCCGGCCGCGATGGTGCCGATGCCGGAGCGCGCCACCAGCTTCACGCAGACCGCGGCGTCCGGGTTGATTTGCTTCAAGTCGTAGATGAGCTGCGCCAGGTCCTCGATCGAGTAGATGTCGTGGTGCGGCGGCGGCGAGATGAGCGTCACGCCGGGCGTCGCGTGGCGGAGCTTGGCGATCAGCCCCGTGACCTTGAAGCCGGGGAGCTGCCCGCCCTCGCCGGGCTTCGCTCCTTGGGCGATCTTGATCTCGATCTCGCGGCAGTTGTTGAGGTACTCCGCCGTCACGCCGAAGCGGCCGGAGGCGATCTGCTTGATCGCGCTATTGGCGTTGTCGCCGTTCGGGCGCGGCCGGGCGCGGGCCGGGTCCTCGCCGCCCTCGCCGCTGTCGGAGCGCGCGCCGATGCGGTTCATGGCGATGGAGAGCGTTTCGTGCGCCTCCGGCGAGAGGGCGCCCAGCGAGATGCCTGGCGCGAGGAGGCGCTTCCGGATCTCGGTGATGCTCTCCACCTCCTCGATCGCCACCGCGGTCCGGCCCTCGGCGCGGAAGTCGAGCAGGTCGCGCAGCGCCACCGGCGGCAAGCGGCGCACGGCTTCGGAGTAGCGCTTGAAAGTCGTGTAGCTGTCGGTGTCCACCGCGCGTTGCAGCGTGTGGATCAGCCCGCCGTCGAAGGCGTGGCTCTCACCGCGCCGGCGCAGCTTGTAGAGGCCGCCCACGGGCAGATGGACAGCGTCCTCGTCCCAGGCGCGGCTGTGCAGCGCCAGCACGCGCCGCGCGATGCCGGACAGGCCGATGCCGGAGATGCGGCTCGGCACGCCGGGGAAGAACTCGTTCACCAGCGCCCGCGACAGGCCGATGGCCTCGAAGTTCATGCCGCCGCGGTAGGAGGACAGGACGGAGATGCCCATCTTGGACATCACCTTGAGCAAGCCCTTGTCCACGGCCTTCTTGTAACGGGCAACGCAGTCGCGCAGCTTCAAGTCGCCGAACAGGCCGCGGCGCTGGCGGTCGGCGATGCTCTCCTGCGCGAGGTAGGCGTTCACGGTGGTGGCGCCGGCGCCGATCAGCACCGCGAGGTAATGCACGTCGAGGGCTTCCGCCGCGCGGACGTTCACGCTGGCGAAGGTGCGGAGCGAGTGGCGCACCAAGTGCGTGTGCACCGCGCCCACCGCCAGGATCATCGGGATGGGAGCGCGCGCCGGCCCCTGCCCCTGGTCGGTCAGCACGACGTGGGCGCAGCCGCTGCGGACCCCCTCCTCCGCCTCGCGGCGGATGCGGCCGAGCGCGCCGTACAGCCCGGCCTCGCCTTCGGCCGCGGCGAAGGTGCAGTCCACCTCGCAGGCCGTGGCGCCCATGTAGGCGCGCATGGCGTCGAACTCGGCGTTGGACAGCACGGGGCTGTCCAGCATCAGCATGTCGCACTGGGTCGGGTCCTCGTCGAGGATGTTGCCCAGGTTGCCGAGGCGGGTCTTCAACGTCATCACCCGCGTTTCGCGCAACGAGTCGATCGGCGGGTTGGTGACTTGGCTGAAGGTCTGGCGGAAGTAGTGGTGCAGGCCGCGGTACTGCGCGGACAGCACCGCCACGGGCGTGTCGTCGCCCATGGAGCCGATGGCCTCGCTCGCCTCCTCCACCATCGGGTGCAGGATCGCCTCCAGCTCCTCCAAGGTGTAGCCGACCGCGAGCTGGCGGCGGCGCAGTTCCTCCCCGCCGAAGACGGGCGTCTCGACCGCATCGGCCTTGACGATGTCGTCTATGCGCGTGGTGCGCGCCGTCCATTGGCCGAAGGGCTTGCGGGCGGCGAGCTCGTCCTTCAGCTCGGCGTCGCCGAGGAAGCGACCGGTGTCCAAATCCACGCCGACGCACTGGCCGGGTCCGACTCGGCCCTTGGCGGCTATGCGCTCCTCAGCCAGCTTCACCATGCCGGTTTCGGAGCCGGTGACGAGCAGGCCGTCGTGGGTGACGGTGTAGCGCATGGGCCGGAGCCCGTTGCGGTCCAGCCCCGCGATGACCCAGCGGCCGTCGGTGGCGGCGATGGCCGCCGGCCCGTCCCAGGGCTCCATCACCGCGTTGCAGTAGAGGAAGAGGTCGCGGTGCCCTTCCGGCATGGTGGCGTTGTTGCTCAAGGACTCCGGGATGAGCATGGCCTTGGCCATGGGCGCGTCGCGTCCGCCGCGCACCAGCAGCTCGAAGACGTTGTCGAGCGTCGCCGTGTCGGAGCCGCCGGCCTGCACGACCGGCTTGATGTCGTCGAGGTAAGGGTCGAGCAGCGGGTGGGAGAGCCGCGTCTCGTGGCTCTTCATCCAGTTGGCGTTGCCCGAGACCGTGTTGATTTCGCCGTTGTGGGCCAGCATCCGGAAGGGTTGCGCCAGCTTCCAGGTCGGGAAGGTGTTGGTGGAATAGCGCTGGTGGTAGATGGCGAAGCGGCTGACGAAGCGCCGGTCGAGCAGGTCCGGGTAGAACTCCGTCAGGTGCTCCGCCAGGAACATGCCCTTGTAGATGACGGAGCGGCAGGACAGGGAGCAGAGGTACAGCTCCGGGATCTGCGCCGCGATCGCTTGCCGCTCGATGCGGCGGCGGATCACGTAGAGGTCGCGCTCGTAGGTCGCGTCGTCGGCGCCGCTCGGGTTCCAGACGAGGATCTGCTCGATCTCCGGCCGCGTCGCGTTGGCCTTCTCGCCGATGCAGCCGACGTTGATAGGCACCTGCCGCCAGGAGTGGATGGCGTAGCCGGCGGACAGGATCTCGGTTTCCACGATCTGCCGGCAGCGCTCCTGGGCGCCGAGGTCGGTCTTGGGCAGGAACACCATGCCCACCGCGATGCGGCCGGGGCGGCGCCGGTCGCCGCCGCGCTCCACCGCCTCGGCGAAGAAGTCCTGCGGGATCTCCACGTGGATACCCGCGCCGTCGCCGGTCTTGCCGTCGGCGTCCACGGCGCCGCGGTGCCAAACCGCCTTCAGCGCATCGATGCCGGCCTGCACCACCTCGCGGCGCGGCTTGCCGTCGAGCGCGGCGACGAGGCCGACGCCGCATGCGTCGTGCTCCGTCAGGTCGATGCCGGCGTCCCGCAGGAGCGCGGCGTTCTCCGCCCAGGAGCGGGTGAAGTCGGTGCCGTTCCCGTCCATGCCCTCTACTCCGCCGCCACGGCGACAGGCGCCGCCTTCTCGCGCAGGTAAGCGTCCATCCGCTCCGCCGCGTCGCGGCCGTCGCGGATGGCCCACACCACCAAGGATGCGCCGCGCACGATGTCGCCGCCGGCGAAGACGCCGGGCAGGTCGGTCATCATGGTGCGGTGGTCCACCTTCACCGTGCCCCAACGGGTCACGGTCAACGCCCTCTCGCCGAACATCGCCGGCAGGTCCTCGGGGTCGAAGCCGAGTGCCTTGATGGCGAGGTCGCACCCCTGCACGAACCCGCTGCCGGCGATGGGCACCACCTGTTGGCGACCCGTGGCGTCCGGCAGGCCAAGGTGCATCCGCACCGCGCGCACGCCGGTGACGTGGCCGTCCGCGCCCTCGAAAGCCTCCGGCGCGGCGAGCCACATGAACTCGACGCCTTCTTCCTCGGCGTTCGCCACCTCGCGCATGGAGCCGGGCATGTTCGTCTTGTCGCGGCGGTACATGCAGGTGACGGAGGCGGCGCCCTGGCGGACGGCGGTCCGCACGCAGTCCATCGCCGTGTCGCCGCCGCCCAGCACCACCACCCGCTTGCCCGCGGCGTTCAGCGCGCCGGACGCGAACTCCGGCACCGTGTCGCCCAGGTTGTCGCGGTTGGAGGCGATGAGGAAGTCGAGGGCGGGGACGATGCCGCGCAGGCCGGCGCCCTCGCCTTCGATGTCGCGCGCCTTGTAGACGCCGGTGGCGATGAACACCGCGTCGTGCCGCTCGCGCAGTTCGGGCAGCGTCACGTCGCGGCCCACGGCGCAGTCCAGGTGGAAGCGGATGCCGCCCTGCTCGAAGGAGCGCCAGCGGCGCACCACCACCTCCTTCTCCAGCTTGAAATTGGGGATGCCGTACATCATCAGCCCGCCGGCGCGGTCGTGGCGGTCGTAGACGTGCACTTGATAGCCGCGGCTGCGCAGGCGCTCGGCCGCGGCGAGTCCGGCCGGGCCGGCGCCGACGATGCCGACGCTTTGGGGAAGCTCGGTGCGCGCCCGCGGCGGCGTCACCCAACCGCGTTCCCAGGCCATGTCGGCGATGTATTTCTCGACGGCGCCGATGGTGACGCTCTCGAAACCCTTCTCGATGACGCAGTTGCCTTCGCACAGCCGGTCCTGCGGGCATATGCGGCCGCAGATCTCGGGGAAGGTGCTGGTGGCGGAGGCGACCTCGTAGGCCTCCTCCAACCGCCCTTCCGCGGTGAGCTTCAGCCAGTCGGGGATGTTTTGCGACAGCGGGCAGTGCACTTGGCAGAAGGGGACGCCGCACTGGCTGCAGCGGCTGGCCTGCTGGGCGGCGGCGGCGGGCTCGAACTCGCGGTAGATCTCGCCGAAGTCCTTGCGGCGGTCACCGACGCCGCGCTTCTCCGGCTGCGCCTGCGACAGGCGGACGAACTGCAGCATGCGGTCGGCCATGGCGGAGTCCTGGATTGCTCGCGCGGCGAGGTGAGCCACCGGCGCGCCGACGCGCTCCGATAGGTGACCACGGCGCCTTGTTGTGCCGCAGCATTAACAGGGTTCCATGACAGAGCGAGGGTTTATCGCACTTCAGGACAGCATTATTGACCTAATTACCGGCGCAAGCGACTTTCGGAGCGCATTTATAAGCTTTCGGTTGAAGGAGAAGGGCCGCTTCGGCCCGATCAGGCCGGCGACGGGCGCCGTCCCCCTCCTGCCCGGAAGCGAGTGAGATAGCTCGGCACCACGGCTTCCAGAGCCTTGGGCTGAATGCCCAGCTCCGCGAGTCCCGGCGCCTCAGGGTCCGGCACGTTGTCGTGTTGGAGCATGAGGAGCTGGTCGCGGGTCAGCGGAGGCGTGGGCAGGAGTTCGCCCAGCCGGGCCTGGAGCCGCGCCAGACCGATCGGGATGTCCACCAGCGGCCGCCGGCGTCCCGTGACCTCCAGAATGTAGCGGAGCAGCTCCCGGAAGGTGGCGCTGCGGGGGCCGGCCAGTTCGTAGGTCCGGCCGGCCGCGTCCTCCCGCTCCGCCGCGGCCATCACCGCGGCCGCCACGTCGCCCACGTAGACCGGCTGGAAGCGCGTGTTCCCCGCGACCACCGGCATGAAAGGCAGCACCCGGGACAGCCCGGCGAAGCGGTTGAAGAACCCGTCCTCCGGCCCGAACACGATGGAGGGCCGGAGGATGGTGGCCGACGGGAACGCCGCGCGCACGGCCGCCTCCCCCTCCGCCTTGGTGCGGCCGTAGGCGCTGGGGCTGGCCGGGTCGGCGCCGATGGCCGAGACATGCACCAGCCGCTCCGCGCCGGCCGCCGCCGCGAGCCGGGCGACGCGGCCGGCGCCTTCCGCTTGCAGCCGCTGGAAGTCGCCCGCCCGCCGCTCGAACAGGATGCCCACCAGGTTCACCACCAAGTCGGCCCCGACGACCGCGCGTGCCACCCCATCCTCGTTGGTCACGCCCGCCGCGAGCGGCACGATCTGGCCGACCTTACCCTGCGTCTGGAGGAACCGCGCCCCGCCCGGATCCGTCACCGCCACGCGCACCGTGTGGCCCGCCCGCGCGAGTTCGCGCACCACGTAGCGGCCGATGAAACCCGAGCCGCCGAACACGGTGGCGATCTTGCGTTGTGTTTGCGCGCGCATGGGCGGGGGACTCCGGGGTTGGGTCGGGCTGGGGGGACCAATATGGCCGCCGGGGTGGCGGCGCCAACCGGATGGGTGAGGAGAGGGCAGCGGGGTCGCTTGACGCCCGCGGGCCGCGCTTCTACATCCGCGCGCTCCGGCGCCGCTTTCCCCGGCGGCGCCCCGCAGCCTATGCCCAGGTGGCGGAATTGGTAGACGCGCTGGCTTCAGGTGCCAGTGGCCGCAAGGTCGTGAAGGTTCGAGTCCTTTCCTGGGCATATTTCTGACATGGTGTGCCATTTTGAGATTGGCGCGCTGGATGTGTTGGAAGTCGCTCGTCGGAGGTTGGCCGGCAGATTCGGGGCCGTCGCTAGCGTGAGGCGCTCGGTTCGGTATCGTTCGCCGGACCGCTAGGTCATGCGGGAGCGCCTCTCAGCCCTCGCCGGTGTGGGTCGAGGCCAGGCCAGCACACGCGATCCACATATCGGGCTTTGTTGCGCACCGTTGGTGGACCACCCGCGGTGACGATAGCCTGCCCGGATGCCGCCGATCTCCTACGCCCACCACCGGTTCCTGCCGGTGGCCATCCAGCATTCCGTATGGCTGTATCTCCGCTTCACGCTCAGCTACCGCGACGTCGAGGACCTGCTGGCCGAGCGCGGCCGCGAAGTGTCTTACGAGACGGTCCGGCGATGGGTGCTGAAGTTCGGGCCGGCCGTCGCCAAGCGGCTCCGGCAGCATCGCCCTCAGCCCAGCCCGCGGTGGCATCTCGACGAGATGGTGGTGCGCATCGCCGGCGGGTGGATGTACCCCATGGCGCGCGGTGGACGACGAGGGCGAGGTGCTCGACATCCTGGTGCAGCGCCGGCGGGACAAGCATGCAGCGCGGGAGCTGATGCGCAAGCCGCTCAAGAAGCAAAGCTTCGCGCCGGCCGTGGTCACGACCGACGGGCTACGTTCCTACGGCGCCGCCTTCGCTGAAATGGGCCTTTCGGCGCGGCACGGGCAGGGCCTGCGCAAGAACAACCGCGCCGAGGTCTCGCACCAGCCGGTGCGGCGACGGGAGCGCAAGGTGCAGCGGTTCAAGTCGCCCGGCTCCGCCCAGCGCTTCCTGTCGATGCGCTCCGCCGTCCACAACGCCCTCAACCTCCAGCGCCACCTGAGTCTCCCGCCGCACGCTGCGCGCCTTCCGTGCGGAGGCCATGGCGCGGCGGCACGCGGCAACCGCGGCGTGGCGTGCGGGCAGACTTCACGGGCCTTTGCGCGCCGGTCCAGTTCCCGTGACAAAGCCGGCGGCGCCCGTGCCTGGATGCGATCCGCGCCGCCCCAGAGACGGGTCTCCCGCAGCGGAGCGCCGCGCCTCCTCCCGCTCCACGGTCCGGGCCGCCCTGCTCTGG
>CADCTL010000051.1 GCA_902805625.1 uncultured Acetobacteraceae bacterium | reverse complement strand
GCCGGACCCGGTCAGGTTGCTCAGTTGCTGACAAGCGCCGAGCGCGGGTGCCGTGGTCAGGAGGATGGCACGCGCAGCGGTCGTCTTACGCATAGATGCAGCCGCTCCGATTCCGTTGCGGCAAGAGTTCCCGAACGCTGCCTTCCCGGACAGAACTCGGCTGTTGACGCGCGTTCGCCGACGCCAGCCACACGGATGCTGCCCCTCTCGAAACCGTGATTTAAGCGGGCATCGGCCTGTGGACCTGGCCTGCTGATCTGTAGTTGACTCGATGCCGTTAGACTCGGTCGTAAGTTGAAGCCTCTAACGGCAACCGAAGGTCAATCAGATCGTTCCGCTGAGGCGAGGACGGCGTGGGAGGAGCGGTGTTTGAGCACGTCATTTGAAACGCACCATGAGCCGATGCGGCGTTCGGCGCCTGAGATCGGGGAGCACGCCGCGACGGCGGCGGCTAGGCCGGTCGGTCAGGAACGATCTCCCTTTCCGGTCTTGCCTGACGGATGGGCCGTGATCGGCCGGTGTCGCTTCGGCACAGGCGGGCCCGGACCGCACGCGACGGGCTGCTACGCGCTCGCCCACCCGGAGGTCGGCGTGGCGCTGATCGACGTGGCCCCGAACGCGACGCCGAACGCCGAGGCGCGCCTCCGCCGCGCCCTGACCGCCGTGGAGTTCTGGCCCGACTTCCCGGGCACCTTGCCGGTGGTGCACGATAGGGTGGACGGCACGGCGTTGCGGAGCCTGCCTTGGGTGCTGGATCAAGGCTTCGCCGCGCTTCCGGCGCTGACGGTTCCTGGCGGCACCGCGTGGATCGAGGGAGTGAGGCGGGCGATGGCGACCGATCCGGCTTGGGAACTGCCGGGGCAACCGAAGGCGATGCTGGACGCGCCGCTCCCTCCTGGTGACGACGTGGGCCCGGCGGCCACGCCGGCGTCGAGGCCGGTGCGGCCGCGCCGCTGGGGACGCCTCGCGGCGCTCCCCGTCGCCTTCGCTGCTACCTTCGCGGTGGGCCTCGTCTCGGGCTTCCTGCTTCTGGAGTCGCCGGCTCCTGTGCCGCCGGCGCCTGCTCCAGCCGCTGCGCCGCCCGAAGCCGGGCCGAGAACGGCGCCGGCCGCCGCGCCGTCCGAAGCCGGGCCGAGGGGGCCGGAAACGACAACGGCCGGCGCGACGACGCCAACGGTGCCGACCACATCCAGCGGCGCGCCGCTCCCGGCAACCGGATCGGCGCCGGCGGCAGCGCCTGCTTCGGCGCCGGTCGTGGCAGCGGCAGCGACGGCACCGCCGCCGCCAGCATTCGCGCCCGCGCCCGCGTTCCAACCAGCCCCGCTCGCCGCAGAAGCTCCGCCGCCGCCGCCGGCGCAGGTCGAGGCTCCCGCTGTCCAACAGGCCGCTGTCTCCACCGGGACCAACAGATCGAACGCGTCACCGTCGCTGGAAACGCGGCTGTCGCTCGCGCCGCCGGTTGAGCGCGCCGCCCTGCCCATGGCGCCGCCGCGGGCGCCGGCGCCGCCGCCGGTCCGGGTGAGTTCGGCGCAGTCGTCGCGGCCCGCGCCGGTCATCGACCGCGCTTGCAGCCAAGCCCTGTTTCGCTTCCAGCAAGGCGAACGGCTGACCGCGGCGGAGCAGAACTTCATCCGCACCGGGTGCAGCACCGCCCGTCGTTAGCGGCGCGCTTCGCCTTCTCGGCGCGGGCCTGCGAGCCCGAGACTCGCCGGCGGCCAGCCTAGGTCCAAAGGCTGGCTCCAGCCACCGCGCTGGCTGAGGCCGGGCGACCGCGTGGCTGTGGAGATCGAGAAGGTAGGGCTGCTCAGCAACCCAGTCGCGTGAGGCGTTCCATCCGCCCGGCCAGACGGTGCCGCGTCGTGCGCGCTACCGCCGGGTAGGCCAATCCAGGCGCGGCTCCGGCCGCCCGCCCCGGGGCGGGTCCGGCCAGGACGCGGGCGGCGGGATAGGCGGATTGACGCGTGGCTGGACCTCCGCGACGCCGCGCGGACGGGACGGCGGGTCCACCCACTCCTCCGTGGCGGAGCGGCGGGGACCGTCGGACAATCGGATCGACAGGCCGCGGATCTCGTCCCTGATCTCGTCGAGCTGCGCTTCCAGCGCGTCCAACCGGCCCTTCACGCCGAAGACGCTGAACGGCATCAGCAGGTAGGCGAGGCCGACCAGCAGCAGCGCCAGCAGGGCCGCCACGCCGGTCCACTCCGGCAGGCCCGGTATGGCCAAACGCGCCGCCAGATCGTGGAAGGAAGCCATCATGCGTCACCGGAGCGTCTTCGGGCACGGCTTATGTATCTGCCCCCGCGGGCGCGACCAAGCACGGACGCGCGAATGCGTCTTCCCTGGCTGAACATTGCCGAGGGCAGCGGGCCGACCTAGCCCCCGGTGACGCTCATGTGCCGCGCCACCGCCGGGCGGGCCTGCCGCCGATCGATCACGAAGTCATGGCCTTTCGGCTTCCGGGCGATGGCGTCCTGGATCGCTTCCCGCAGCCCTTCGTCGGAAACCGCTGGGTCGCGCAGGACGCCGCGGAGGTCCGCCGCGTCCTCCTGGCCCAGGCACATGTAGAGCGTGCCCGTGCAGGTCAGCCGGACGCGGTTGCAGGACTCGCAGAAGTTGTGGGTCATCGGCGTGATGAAGCCGACGCGGCGGCCGGTCTCGCGCACGGTGTAGTACCGCGCCGGGCCGCCCGTCTTGTACTCGCTCTCCTCCAAGGTCCAGCGTTCCCGCAGCCGCGCGCGCACGGTGGACAAGGGCAGGTACTGGTCCGTGCGGTCGCCGCTGACGTCGCCGAGCGGCATGGTCTCGATCAGGCAGAGGTCGAAGCCGTGCTCGCCGCACCAGGCGAGCATGCGGTCGTACTCGTGCTCGTTGACGCCCTTGAGGGCCACGGCGTTGATCCGGATGGCCAAGCCGGCCGCCTTGGCGGCGAACACCCCGTCCAGCACCTGCTCCAGCTTGCCCCAGCGGGTCACGGCGGCGAAGGCGGCGGGGTCCAGCGTGTCGAGGGACACGTTGATGCGGCGGACGCCGGCGGCGTGGAGGTCGCCCGCCATCTTGGAGAGCTGGGTGCCGTTGGTGGTCAGCGTCAGCTCGCGCAAGTCCGTCCCCACGCGGCTGCCGAGGGACCGCACGAGGCTCAGCACGTTCTTCCGCACCAGCGGCTCGCCGCCGGTCAGGCGGATGCGATCGACGCCGAGGCCGATGAACGCGCCGCACAGGCGGTCCAGCTCCTCCAGGCTCAGGATCTCGGCCTTGGGCAGGAACGTCATGTCCTCCGCCATGCAGTACACGCAGCGGAGGTCGCAGCGGTCCGTGACGGAGACACGGAGGTAGGAGATCCGTCGGCCGAACGGATCGATCATGGGTCGGATTCCCTGGCAGTGCTCGGGGGGCGGAGCGCCATGCATTTGGGTCGCCCGCCGGGCCTCCCGCAAGCCCCCCGGCCTTTCGGGCGCGTCAGCGCCGCCCGGGTTCGTGGTCCGACATGATGGTGAGCTCGATCACCGCGGCGTTGATGAGGACTTTCCCGGCTTCGGCGAAGTTCACCGTGACGCGGTCGCCGATCACCGACTGCACCTGCCCGTCGCCCCAGTCCGGCCGGTCGGGGTGCCGGACCCGCATCCCGGGTTCTATGTGGCTGGGCATGTCGCCGCGCGGATCGCAGGAACCATGGGGAGCGCACCAGACCACGCCGGCGCCCGGTTCGGCAATGCCCTTGCCTTTGCCGGTCTGGCCCGGTCAGGGGGAGGCAAGCGCCACCCCACCTTACTTCCTTACCACCTTACGGCCTTACTTTCCGGGGTGGTGCCCCCGGCGGGCCACGGACGCGGCTCGAGCGTCGGCCCAGCCGTTGTACCCGGTTTGTTCCAATGGCGCGAATGCTCTTGCTGCGGACCGATGGGCATGGACGGCTCGGGTCGGCTCGAGCATCACGCGAGGCCTTCGCGTGGCGCGGTCAGGGGGCCGTGCTCGCGGCACCGGCGCGTCCGCCGGCGCACGCGGCCCTCCGTCAGGCCGCCCGCGCCAGCATCGGCGCCGCCGCGGTCTGCGCCTTCGCGGCCGCCAAGTGCCCGGACGCGGGGTCGCGCAGCATGTAGCCCCGGCCCCAAACCGTGCCGATGACGTTGTCGGCGCCCGCCTGGGCGAGCTTCTTGCGGAGCTTGCAGATGAAGACGTCGATGATCTTCACCTCGGGTTCGTCCATCCCGCCGTAGAGGTGGTTGAGGAACGCCTCCTTGGTCAGGACCATGCCCTTGCGGAGCACCAGCAACTCCAGGATCGCGTATTCCTTGCCGGTGAGGTGGATCGGCGTCCCCGCGACCATGACCTCGCGCGAGCCCAGATTGAGCGTCAGGTCGCCGACGGTCAGGCTGGACTGGGCGAAGCCTTTTGCGCGGCGGACCACCGCCTGGATGCGGGCCACGAGTTCTTGCGTGTCGAAAGGCTTGGTGATTACGTCGTCGGCGCCGGCGGCGAAGCCCTTCACCTTGGCCTGAGGCGACATGATTTCCGAGAGCATGAGCACCGGAGTGGCCAAGCGGGCGGCACGCAGGCGGCGGACGACGTCGTACCCCTCCATGTCCGGCAGGCTCAGGTCCAGGAGGACCATGTCGAAGTCGTAGAGACGGCAGTACTCCAAGGCTTCTTCTCCCGTCTCGACCGCGTCTACGACCATGGAAGCGGCCTTCAGCGTCGCTACCAAGCTTTGTGTCACCGCACGATCATCTTCAACCAAAAGGATACGCATCCTGGTATCTCCGGCGTGTGTTGCGAGATCAAAACTACCACTTATGCGTGCGTAGTGAAGAGGATTTTCACCTCTTAGACGTATAAAAAACTGAGACGCGGCGACGTAAAGAAGGGGTTTGCGTTTATGCACGCCATGGTTGAGTGACGCGCAGCCGGTTTTTTGAGGCCGAATCAATGTGTTCGTTCGTGCGGCGGGCGACACTGGCCGGGCGGGTGGTCGCAACCGGGCAATCCTCCCTGACCGTGGAGGGCCTCGCGCCATGGTTGTGTGTCGGCACGCGTCTATCGATTGAGCCGACCGGACGCCCGACGATTGCCGCTGAAGTCGTTGGGGTCCGCGACGGCCGGGCGGAAGCGGTGGCGTTCCAGCCGCTGGACGGAGTCCCCGTGGGCTCCCCGGCGGTGCTCGGGGCCACGGGAGCGGGCTTGGCGGTGGGCGACGGTTGGCTCGGGCGCGTCGTGGACCCGCTCGGCCGGCCGCTCGACGGCAGCGGCCCCCTGCCGCCGGGCCCCATTCTCTGCCCTGTCCGGGCAGCCGCGCCCTCCGCGGGCCGACGCGGGCGGCTCGGCCCCCGGCTGGACCTCGGCGTTCGGGCGCTCGACGCCTTCGCCACGTGCCGCCGCGGGCAGAGGCTCGGCTTGTTCGCCGCGTCGGGCGTGGGCAAGTCCACCCTCCTGTCCATGCTGGCGGCGGGCGCCGATTGCGACGTCGCGGTGCTGGCGCTGGTGGGCGAGCGCGGGCGGGAACTGCGCGAGTTCATTGAGGACGACCTGGGCGAGGAGGGCATGCGCCGCTCCGTGGTGGTCTGCGCCACCTCGGACAGCACGGCCCTGATGCGGCGGGAGTGCGCCTACGCCGCCATGACCGTGGCGGAGCACTTCGCCGACGCCGGCAAGCAGGTGCTGCTGCTGATGGACAGCGTCACGCGCTTCGCCATGGCCTTGCGCGAGATCGGCCTCGCCACCGGCGAACCTCCGGCCACGCGCGGCTACACGCCCGGCGTCTTCGCGGAGTTGCCGCGCTTGCTGGAGCGCGCCGGACCGCGGGAGGAGGGCGCAGCGGGCGCCATCACCGGCCTCTTCACCGTGCTGGTGGAGGGCGACGACCACGACGAGCCGGTGGCCGACGCGGTGCGCGGCATCCTCGACGGCCACGTCGTGCTCGACCGGAGCATCGGCGAGCGGGGGCGCTATCCCGCGGTGGACGTGCTGCGGAGCCTGTCGCGCACCGTGCCGGGGTGTCTCTCGCCGGAGGAGCGGGAGTTGGCGGGGCGCGCCCGGCGTCTCCTGTCGGTGCAGGCGGAGATGGCCGACCTCGTCCGCTTGGGCGCCTACCGCGCCGGCACCGATCCCGCGGTGGACGAGGCGCTGCGATTGGCGCCTCGCATCGAGGCCGTGCTCACGCAAGGCAAGGGGGAGCGCGGCAGCGTGGAGGGCGCCTTCGCGGCCCTGGCGGCCGCCATGGAGGATGACGATGGCGACGCGGCCTGATCCGCTGGCGTCCCTAGCCCGGTTGCGGCGGCTCCAGACCGGCGTTGCGCGGCGGCGTGTCGCGGAGGAGGCCGACCGCTTGCTCGGGGCCGAGCGCCGTGCGCAGGACACCGATGCCACGCTGCGGACAGAGCAGGGAGCGGCGGCCCCTGCGGACTACGCCGCCTGGATCGGCAGGGGCCTCGCCGAACGGGACCGGGCCGCGCTCGGCGCCGCCCACGCTGCGGACCGTTTGAAGGACCGCCGGGCGGCGCTGGCCGAGGCGCGCGTGGCGGAGCGGTGCATCGAACAGCTCATGCGGGACAGGGCTGCCGCCACTGAGTCCCGCCTGCAACGGAAGGCCCAGGCCGCCACCGACGACGCCGCGGGCCGGGCGGCGCAGGCCGCAAGACGCGGCGGGTGAAGCGCGGATCTGCGCCCGGCTGCCGCCGTCGTTTCATCGAGGACGGACGCGGTCTCGGCCTGCCGCGCCGCCGCGCGGCGCAGCTACTCCGCCGCGGGCTTCAGCACGCCCCGGCGCACCTGGTCGAGTTCGATGCTCTCGAACAGCGCCCGGAAGTTGCCTTCGCCGAAGCCCTGGTCGCCCTTGCGCTGGATCAGCTCGAAGAAGATCGGGCCGATGACGGTGCCCGTGAAGATCTGCAGCAGGCGCCCGCCCTCCGGCGTCGGCGCGCCGTCCATAAGGACGCGGTTGCGGCGCAGGCGCTCGATGTCCTCGCCGGTGTCGGGCATGCGTTGCGGCAGCAGCTCGTAGTAGGTGTCGGGCGTGTCCATGAACCCTACGCCGGACGCCCGCATTCCTTCGACGCTGGCGTGGATGTCGTCCGTGCCGAGGGCGATGTGCTGGATGCCCTCTCCCTTGTAGGCGCGGAGGTACTCCTCGATCTGGCTCTTGTCGTCCGAGCTTTCGTTGATCGGGATGCGGATCTGGCCGCAGGGGGAGGTGAGGGCGCGGCTCTTCAAGCCCGTCAGCTTGCCCTCGATGTCGAAGTAGCGGATCTCGCGGAAATTGAAGAGCTTCTCATAGAAGCCCCACCACACGTCCATGCGGCCGCGGTGGACGTTGTGGGTCAGGTGGTCGATGACCGTCAGGCCGTTGCCGCGCGGCGTCTGCTCCGCGCCGTCGAGCCAGACGAAGTCCTGGTCGTAGATCGAGCCGCGCGGGCCGAAGCGGTCCACGAAGTAGAGCAGGCTGCCGCCGATGCCTTCGATGGCCGGGATGTCGAGTTCGCCCGGCCCGTTCCTGCCCTTGAAGGGCTTGGCGCCGAGGGACACCGCCCTCCTCAGCGCCGCGTCCGCGTCCGCGACGCGGAAGGCCATGGCGCAGGCAGAGGGGCCGTGTTCGCGCTGGAAGCTCTGCGCGAAGCCGCCGGGCTCGACGTTCAGGATGAAGTTTACGCCGCCTTGGCGCCACAAGGTCACGGCCTTGCTGCGGTGGCGCGCGACGGGCGCGAAGCCGAGCCGCGCGAAAAGCGCCTCCAGCGCCGGCACGTCCGGGCCGGTGAACTCCACGAACTCGAAGCCGTCCGTGCCCATCGGGTTTGTGTCGGAAACGACGCCGGCCAGCGCCGTGCGATCGGGCGGGATATCCATGGCGTTCAGCCTCCGATGGCGAGCGGGTAGGGCTTGTCGTCCGGCGCGGCGGCGCCGGGCGGTATGGGCGCGGCGTCGCGTGCCGCTTCCAGCAGCGCCGGCAATCGGTCCATCGCGGCGTAGAGCTCCGAGAAATCTTCGATGACGAAGTAGGTGGGTTGGAGGTCGTCGATGAAGTACTCGCTGCGGAGCACCCGCCACGGGTCGAAGCGGAGCCGGCGCGGCGCCGTCCCTTCCGTCGCGTGCAGGGTCTCGGTCGCGGAGGACAGGATGCCGGCGCCGTAGGCCCGGACGCGCCCGCCTTCCCGGAGCAACCCGAACTCGACCATGTGCCAGTAGAGGCGCGCCAGCGGCTTGAGGGCGCCGAGCCTCTTGGCGTGCGCGCCCATGCGGCCGTAGGCGGCCAGGAACTCGGCGAAGTCCGGTTGCAGGAGGATGGGGACGTGGCCGAAGGCGTCGTGGAAGATGTCGGGCTCCACGATGTAGTCCAGTTCTTCCGGCTTGCGGATCCAGTGCGTGACGGGGAAGCGCCGCTCGGCGAGGTGGTCGAAGAAGGCGTCGTCCGGGATGAGGCCGGGCACGGCGACCAGGGTCCAGCCGGTGGCGCGCTCCAGCACCGCCGAGGACGCCGCGAAGTCGGGCACGCCGTCGCGGAAGGGGAGGCGCTCCAGCCCTTCGAGGTACGCGGTGGCGGCGCGCTCGCGCAGGCACTCGGCTTGGCGGGCGTAGAGCGTCCGCCAAGTCGCGTGGTCGGCCTGCGTGTAGGCCGCCATGTCCTGGACGACGGTGAAGTCCGGCCGTGCCGCGGCATAGTCGCCGCGCAGGCCTTCCGGCAGGGCCGCCGGCGGGGCGTTCAGGTCCATGGGCCGCATCCTCCTGGTTGCGGCCATTCTCCGCGAAGGCGCATGGTGGTTCGATGCGAAACGAAGCCCTCGGGCGCTCCGCAGGGGTGGAAAACCCTCACGATGGCCAAAAAACCAGCGAAAACCCCTCCTGAGCTGGACGCCACCGACCGGCGCATCCTGCGCGCCTTGCGGCGCGACGGCCGCCTCTCGATCGTGGCCTTGTCCGAGGAGGTCGGCTTGTCGCCCACGCCGTGCCAGCGCCGCTTGCGGCGGCTGGAGGAGGAGGGTGTGATCGCGGGCTACACCGCCGTGCTCGACCACGCGCGCCTCGGCCTGCCCTTGCAGGCCTTCGTGCTGGTGGCCCTGGACAGCCACGCGGAGGACGTGGTCGCGCGGTTCCAGGCCGCCTTGTCCGGGCGGCCCGAGGTCCTCGCCGCGTACTCCATGAGCGGCGAGATGGACTACCTGCTGCACGTCGTGGCCGCGGATTTCGAGGCCTACGCCGACTTCGCGCTGAAGGCGCTGCTGCGGATGCCCGGCGTGAAGGAAACACGGAGTTCCTTCGTGTTGCAGGCGCTGAAGCCGCCCGGCGGCGCGCCGTTGTGAGGGGGCCGCCCGGCGCGGACCTCCGTGGCGGTTCTCAGAATTTGCGGGCGAACCGAGATGCGACCGGCAATCGGCAAGGCGCTTAGCCGGGGCGAATTGGAGGACCGGAGTTGCCGTGGCGTGCCGCGGGGCGCTTGCCGTTCCATCACCCTCGGCCAGCGCCGCGCTCGACCGCAGAGCTGTGCTCAACCCTGCCGGCCAGCGGCCGGAAGGAGGGCGGCACCGGTCGCGGGCTCAGGCCGTTGATCGGCCGGTGGCGCCCCTCCCCTCCGGGCGTCTCAGGCCAGGATGAAGTCGTCCGCTCCCAGATGGTGCACGCCGACCAGCTCGATCTCGGCGCTCGGCCCCTCCGGCACCCTCGGCTGCACGCCGGCCGGTGGGTTGCCCAGGGAGGAGGTCACCTGCACCACCGTGCGGCCGCCCTCGACGAAGTAGCGCACCTGCGGCGAGAAGCTGGCCTCGAACGGGTCGGTGCCCAGGAAGACCGGCTCCTCCGGCGTGCCCGGGCGGGCCGTGATGTTCCGGTAGGCGCTGAGGTCCAACCGGTCCTGGCCCTGGTGGAAGTCGAGGATGAGGTCACGATTGCCGCGCCCCACCCCGGTATCGAGGGCGAAGTTGGTGGCGAAGGGCTCCAAGAAGCGCCCGAAGACGAACACGTCGTGTCCCGTGCCGCCGGTCAGCGTGTCCACGTCCACGCCGCCGACCAAGGTATCCTGGCCGGTGCCGCCGTGCAGCAGGTCGCCGCCGCCGCCGCCGCGGAGCAGGTCGTCGCCGGCACCGCCGAACAGCAGGTCCGGGCCATCCGCATTGATGATCCCCGCGTTGCCCACGGGGCTGACGCCGGCGGCGCCGTAGCCGTTGATCGTGTCGTTGCCTGCCCCTCCAAGGACGGCGTCGGCGCCGAAGCCCGCAAAGACGGAGTCGTCGCCCGAGCCTGCGAAGATCAGGTTGTCGCCCGGCGTTTGGCCGAAGCGGGGCGGATAGGGGCCGAAAATGACGTCGTCGGGCCCGACGGGAACACCCGGGACGGGGATGTTGTCGCCGGCGACTGTGTCGCCGCCCGGGCCAGCGAAGATGGCGTCGTCGCCCTCACGCCCCGAGATGAAATCCGCGCCGCCGCGCCCGAAGATGAGGTCCGTTTCAGCCGTGCCCGTGAGGGTGTCGGGGCCGGGGCCCCCTGTGGTCAGCGCCATGGCTCATCCCTCCCGCGGGACGGAGCGGGCCGTCCCGCACAAGGGAGAAGCCCGGATCCGCCGCGCCGCTCCGAGGCGCATGGACACGCATCCGCGAAGCCGGCGGGAACCCGCCCCCGACCGCGCGCGTGTCGGCGGCGGGAGGCCGCAACAGCCGCTCTCGGTTGAGTCGGCCCACTCGGATCACCCCTGCGGTGCCGATGCCCATGTCCGATCCGACGGCCAGGGGAGACGACGTTGGGCGGCGGGATCTTGCGCCTGATCGCTACGGCGATTGATCGCCGTGGGCCGCCGCGCAGCCCTGGACGCGGGCGCCCGCCCACCGACACCGTCCTGGCGCTGACCACCTCGCGGCCGTTCCTGCGCGAGGGCACGCCCCGGCGCGGCCTGACCGCCACGGAAGCCCAAGCCAGCGGTTCGACCCTGCGCCGCTGCTTGGGGCGCTGGTGCCAAACCGGCTTGCTGGCGCGGGGGCATTCCGACCTGATCCTGGACAGTTGCTCGGTGCTCGCAGAGCGCGGCGGCGACCTCACACGACCCAACCCGACGGACCGCGCCAAGCGGGGCACGAAACACCACGTCGCGGTGGACGGAGATGGCGTGCCGGTGGCCTGTGTCGCCACGGCGGCCAACGTCAACGACACGCTCGTCTTCGCACTGCTGTTCCTGGTCGCCTTCGCGGCGGTGGCGCGCGTCCGCACCGTGTTCGCCGACAAAGGATGTGACGCCGAGCGTCATCGAAACCCACGCCGAAGCTTCGGCGCGAAGCCCTGCATCCACAAGCGCGGTCGCCCACGTGGATCGGGCCTGGGCAAGCGGCGCTGGCCCGTCGAGCGCAGTCTCGCCTGGGTGCTGGAGAAGAAGCGCCTCGCGCTCCGCCATGACCGGCTCGGCTTTACCGTCCAGTAGCTGCTCCGGTCCGCCTGCATCTTCCTGGTCGCAGGACGCCTTGCCCGCGAGTTCTGACAACCGCCTCTCAGGCCGCCACGGCCACGACCGGCGCACGCGGGCCGTCGCGCACCGGCAGGTGGATCAGCGCGGCGAAGGCGGCGGCAAGGACGCTGATCGTCCACATCAGGTCGTAGGAGCCGGTGCGGTCCAGCACGACCCCGCCGAGGAAAGCGCCGGTGAAACCGCCGAGCTGGTGGCCGAGGAACACCAGGCCGAAGATCGTCGCCAGCCAGCGGGTGCCGAAGTTGCGGGCGCACAGCGCCACGGTGGGCGGCACGGTGGAGAGCCAGAGCAGGCCCATCACGGCCGAGAAGGCGAGCACGGTGGCGGTGGTCTTCTCCACCATCATGAAGGCGGCGATCAGCACCCCGCGCCCGGCGTAGATCGCCACGAGCAGCTCCCGCCGCTTCCACCGCCCCGCCAACTCGCCGGAGATGAGCGAGCCTGCGACGTTGAACAGCCCGATCAGGCTGATGGCGCCGGCGCCCACCGCCGCGGGCAGGTGGCAGGAGGCGACGAAGCCCGGCAGGTGGACGGACATGAAGCTGACGTGCATCCCGCAAACGAAGAAGCCGAAGAAGAGGCACCAGAAGGTGGAATCGCGGAGCGCGGTGTTGAGCGCTTCCCGCGCCGTCTGGTCCGGCGCGGCGGCGCCGGGCGCGACGGGCGCTGGCGCGTCGTTCAAGGGCACCGCCAGCGGGATGATGAGGAGCGAGGCGGCGGCGACGCCGAGCAGCGCCGCTTGCCAGCCGAAGCCCTCGATGCCGAACGCCACCAGCGGCACCACCAGGAACTGCCCGAACGAAGAACCCGCGGTGCCGAGGCCGGTGGCGCGGGAGCGCATCGCTTCCGGCAGCAAGCGCGTCAGGCTGGCCATCACCACGGGCATGCCCGCGGCGGACACGGCGACGCCCATGACGATGCCGGCGAAGAAGGTGAAGGCGGGCAGACTGGAGGAGAGCGCCATGCCGGCCACCGCCACCGCTTGCAACGCCGCGCCCGCCATCAGCACCTTGCGCCCGCCGATGCGGTCGGCGACTTGGCCGCACAGCGGCTGGGTGATGCCGTTGACCAGGACCTGGAGGGCGATGGCGAAGGCGAAGCCCGAGGCGGTCCAGGCGTGCGCCGCCGTCATGGGCGCGAGGAACAGGCCGGAGGTTTGGCGCAGGCCCATGCCCAGCGCGGCGGCGAGCATGGCGCAGGCGAGGAGGACGCCCACGGACACGCGGAGGCTCGGGGCGGCGCTGGCGGCGGAGGTAGGCATGGCGGTTGCGGTCCTTCGGCTCCGTGCGCCAGCCGGCTAGCGGGCCGCGCTCTCGGCACAATCAAGCGCTCCGGGCGTGCCCGCAACCGCGCCGCGCGCATGGCGTGGAGGGGCGGCCATGCCTGGGATGCGGGTCGAACGCCGCTGAGTCTCGCCCCGGATGCCGTGGAGGTCTGATTGCAGATGCTTGACCTGCCGGACCAAGGCATTGATCTGCTCGCCTTGCGTGCGCACCAGGGCATTCAGGGTGTCGCTCCGGCCGCGGACCTCTTCGCGCGAGTTGCAGGCGATGCGCTCGGCCCGCTCGGCCGCGCCGAAGTTCCCCGTGTCGTCGTCGCCCGTGGCCGTGACCGTGTCCTGCAACCGGTCGAGCAGGCTCATGACGTCAGCGCGGACCTGCGCGATCTCGGAGCCGAACGGCGTGATCTCAGCGTAGGTCTGTCCAACCACGGCGAGGATGGTCCCGACCCATTCGGGTCGGCCGGTCATCGGAAGCTTCCTTCCGCTCCGATCCCGCCGTGCGTTTCCGCCGGTTGTTCGGGAAAGCTACTCCCGCCATGGATGCTCCCGCCACAACCGCTCGTAGCCGGCTTTGATCCCCGCGAGCTCCGTCCGGTACTCGTCCGGGCCCAGGAAGCGGAGCGGCAACATCTGCTGCGCCGCCGCGGCTTTGAATTCCGGGTGCTCCACCGCGCGGCGCACCGAGAGCGCCAGCCGGTCGAGCACGGGGCGGGGCACGCCCGCCGGGGCGCCGACGCCGCGCATGGAGCCCTCGACGACGTCGAAGCCCTGCTCGCGGAAGGTGGGCACCTCCGGCGCGCCTTCCCAGCGGCCCGTGGCCATGGCGCCGAGCGGGCGGATGAGGCCTTGCCGCCAGTCGGCGACGCCCTCGCCCATGTTGACCACAGCGAGGGAGAGATTGCGCGAGAGGAGCGCGGTGCGGACCTGGGAGGAGCCGCCGAACGGCACGTGGAGGAAACGCGTGTCGGTGAGGCGCTGGAAGGCCAGCATCGCTAGATGGTCGTCGGAGCCGACGCCTGTGGTGCCGTAAGAGAGTTCGCCCGGCCGCCGCCGCGCTTCGGCGATCAGGGCGGGGAGGGACGCCACGAGGCTGTCCGCCAGCACCCACACGCCGCCCGGGTCGTCCACGATGTTGGCGATGAACGCGAAGTCCTCGAAGCGGAAGCGCGCCTGCCGCTCGATCGGGACGGTGATGATGTTGGGCGTGTTGGTGAAGCCGATCGTGTAGCCGTCGGGCTTGGCGCGGGCGAGCTCGCTCCAGCCGATCTCGCCGCCGGCGCCGGCGCGGTTCGTCACCACCACGGGCTGGCCGAGGTCGCGCTCCATGAAGCGGGCGAGGGTGCGCGCCGCCGCGTCCGTCCCGCCGCCGGCGGCGAATGCCACGATCATGGTGATGGGGCGATCGGGCTGCCACTCGGCGGCGCGGACGGGGCGCGGTAGCGCCGCGGCGCCGGCGAGCGCGAGCAGGGTTCGGCGTCGGGCCATATCGGTGTCCTCCCTGGTTTTTTGCGGCAACAAACGATCTCGACGCGCCGGCTTTTTGCGGTCGCGCGGCGACGGCTTGGCCGGAGCGTGCATCCCCGCCGCCGGGTCGGCGCCGCGACCTGCCCCCCGGCCTTATTTCCATGTTTCCCCTGCGCGTCCTAGCCTCGATCCATGCACCCTCCCGGACCTTTGGCGTTCGGTCGCATCGGACCCGTCGGCGAGCCGCTCTCGGCCCTGCTCGCCGCTGTCGCCGGCGGCGACCAAGACGCGTTGCGCGTGCTCTACGAGCGGCAGGCCCGGCGGCTGTTCGGCATAGCGAACACCATCCTCCGGGATCCGGACCTCGCCGCGGATGCTGTGCAGGACGCTTTCCTGCGGGTCAGCCAGCGCGCCGCGCAGTTCGATCCGGCGCGCGGCGAGGCGTCGGCGTGGCTCGGGGGCATCGCCCGCTACGCGGCCCTCGACATCGCCCGCCGGCGCGGGCGGGAGGTGCCGACCGACGACCCGGCGCTGGGCGACGGGGCGGCGGAACCGGACGCCTTGGAACACGCCGCCAAAGGCCAAGCCGCCCGCCACCTCCGCGATTCCCTCCGGACGCTGGAAGAGTCCCAACGCGCGTCGGTGCTCCTCACCTTCGTGCACGGCCTTTCGCACGTGCAGCTCGCGGAGCGGCTCAAGCTGCCGGTCGGCACGGTGAAATCCAACCTGCGCCGCACCCTGGACCGGCTGCGGAAGTCTCTTCCATGATCCCGCACGATCCCGCTGAACGCGACGCGCTGGCTGCCGAATATGTTCTCGGCACGATCAACGCCGACGCCGCGGCGGAAGTGGTGCGGGCCATGGACGCCGGGGACGCGGCGCTGCGGGAAGCCGTCGCGGCGTGGGAACGCCGGCTAGCGCCGCTGATGGACCTCGCGCCCGAGGGGGAGCCGCCGCCGGGGTTGTGGAACAGGATCGCGGGCGCCTTGCCGCAACAGCGCACCCTGGCGCAGGGGCGGCCCTCGCCGCAGGAGCGGACCCCGCGCCCTCGGCGGTGGCCCGCCGTCGCCCTTGCCGGCGTGGGGTGGCTCGCCGCCGCGTGCCTCGCCGCGTTCACGCTCCTTCGCCCCCCGCCGGGGCCGGCCTTGGTCACGATGATGGTCCCGGGGAAGGACGCGCCCGCGTGGTTCGTCGAGGCGGACAGCAACGGCGCGATCCGGCTCGTCTCGGTCAACGGGCGCCCGCCGCCTGAACCCGGCCGCGTGTCGGAGCTTTGGGCGCTGCCGCCGGGCGCCGACGCGCCGACTTCGCTGGGGGTCATCCCCTCCGAGGGGCTGGTGAACCTGCCGGCCGGCACGATCCGGCCGCGGGAGAACACCCTGATCGAAATCACGTCGGAGCCGCCCGGCGGCTCGCCCACCGGACGCCCGACCGGGCCGCTCCGCTTCGTCGGCAAGCTGCACCCGCCGGTGAGCCGCTTGGACGGCCCGCTCAACCTCGCGCGGTCGTCGCCCGGGTGGCTGTTCGCCGCGAGGCCCGCGGCCGGATCGGAGTAGAAGCCCGGGCGCGAGCGGGACGCTGACCATCCGAGATCCGGCGGTCGGCCGGCGACGCGCTGGCCGGTTCGGCGAACAAGCTTCGCGCGGCGCGCCGGCCGGGGGATGAACCGCCCAACGGCCGGACGCGACGCGCGAAAGGCCGGCGAGGATGCCCCGCCGGCCTTGCGTTCCGTCGTTCCCCGTGCTGCCGCGTCAGTCGGCGGCGAGCGCCATGCGGCTGCGGTTGAGCACGGCCGAGACGTGGTCCTCCGTGGCTTCCACCACCTGCGCGGTCTGCTCCGGGGTGAAGACGTGGCCGGCGCCGGGCATCACGCGGTAGTCGATGGCGATGCCGCGCTGGGTGTTGAGCTTCTCCACCAGCTTCCGCACCGCGCTTTCGGGCACCAGCTCGTCGTCGGCGCCGTGAAGCAACAGGCCGTTGCACGGGCAGGGGGCCAGGAAGCCGAAGTCGTAGTGGCTGGCGGGCGCCGCGATCGACACGAAACCGCCCATCTCCGGCCGGCGCATCAGGAGCTGCATGCCGACATAGGCGCCGAAGGAGTAGCCCGCGACCCAGAGGCTCTGCGCGTTGGGGTTCACCGCCTGGAGGAAGTCGAGCGCGGAGGCCGCGTCGCTGATCTCGCCCACGCCGCCGTCGTAGCGCCCTTGGCTGCGCCCGACCCCGCGGAAGTTGAACCGCAACACGGAGAAGCCCATCGCCTGGAAGCGCTGGTACAGCGCGTGCACGACGCGGTTGTTCATAGTCCCGCCATGCAGCGGGTGGGGGTGGAGCAACAAGGCGACGGGCGCATTCGGCCTCTTCGCGTGGTGATATCGGCCCTCAAGCCGACCATCCGGACCGGCGAACATCACCTCAGGCATCGTCCAGGAGCTCCTGTTCCGCTTCACGCCCGGAGCGCTCGACCGGGCGGCGATGCGAGGGCACACCGAAACCCGACACTGAGCGCGCGCGTGGCGCTTGATGGGGAAGCCATCCCGGCGCGGCAACGCCGGGCAAGCAACGACAACCGCCGCCCGCTCCCGATGGTTGACCACCGGGGTCGGACAAATTAGCTTCGGCTCGATCCGGTCCCGATGGGCGAACGCCGCGTCGGCCGGGTGTCGAGTGGTGTCGTTGCGCGCCCCGGCCAGGCTTCCGGATTCCGGGGCTCCTTGAATATAGGCAGTTACCGCTAGGTTTCATAACGGATTTACCGGCCCAGATGCGTGCCGGCACGTCGTGCTGGCAAGGATTTATCGGTGTTGATCCGATTTGGAAGAGTAGCGGCATGAGACTTTCCACCAGAGGTCGCTATGCCGTCATGGCGATGGTGGAACTCGCGTCGCGCGCCGAGGCTGGTAACCCGCGAGCCGGTGTTGGCCGGCCAGTGAGCCTCGCCGAGATCGCCGACGCTCAGGTCTTGTCGCTCGCTTATCTCGAACAGTTGTTCGCGCGGCTGCGGCGGAGCGGGCTCGTGGCGTCTGTTCGAGGCCCCGGCGGCGGGTATCGGCTCGGGCGGCCGGCGGGGGAGATCACCTTGGCCGACATCACCGACGCCGTGGAGGAAACCATCCGCGCGACCCGCTGCGACGAAGGCGGGCCTGGGTGCATCTTGGGCAGGCGGTGCCTCACGCACGATCTTTGGGCGGAGCTGGGTGAGCAAATTCGGCTGTTCCTGGCGCATGTGACGCTCGCGGACGTCGTCCAAGGGAAGGTGCTCGGCCGCGCCGCGGCGCCTGGCCTCGGCATTTCGATCGAGCCGTTGGACGAGGACCTCCCGGCGGAGCTCGCGGGCGGCGGGCTGTGAGGGCGGGGGTGGAGGAATTCTACCTCGACGCCAACGCGACAGAGCCCTTGCGGCCGGAAGCGCGGCGGGCGGCGATCGCGGCCCTGGAGGTTTCGGGCAATCCGTCCTCGGTCCACGCCGCCGGCCGGGCGGCGCGGCGGGTGCTGGAGGACGCACGGGAAGGCTTGGCGGCCCGCTTCGGCGTCGGGGCGGGTGAGGTGGTGCTGACGGCGGGCGGCACGGAAGCGAACGCGCTCGCCGTGGCCGGCTTGGGGCGGGGGCGCCGGGTGCTGGCGGGGGCCACGGAGCACGCCGCCGTCCTGGCGGCGGCGCCGGATGCGGAATCGGTGCCGGTGCGTCCGGACGGCAGGGCGGACCTCCAGGCGCTGGCGGCGCTCCTCGCGGGTGGCGGCCCGGCGCTGGTTTGCTTGATGGCGGCGAACAACGAAACGGGCGTGCTGCACCCGCTGGCCGAGGCGGCGACGCTGTGCCGGGCGCACGGCGCGCTGTTGCATGTGGACGCGGTGCAGGCGGCGGGGCGGGTCGCGCTCGACCCCGGGCTCGCGGACAGCGTGGCGCTTTCGGGCCACAAGCTCGGCGGGCCGGCGGGGGCGGGGGCGCTGCTGTTGCGGCCGGGGCTCCACCTGCCGGCGCTGGTCGCGGGCGGCGGGCAGGAGCGGGGGCGGCGCGGCGGGACGGAGCCGTTGCCGGCGATCGCGGGCTTCGCAGCGGCGGCCGTGGCGGCGCGGCCGGAAGCGGCGGAAGGGCTGGCGGCGCTGCGCGACCGGCTGGAAGCCGGGGTGCTCGCGGCGGCGCCGGACGCGGTGGTGGTGGTGGGCGCCGACGCGCCGCGGCTGCCGAACACGAGTTGCATTCTCCTGCCCGGCGTTTCAGCCGAGGCGCAGGTGATCGCGCTGGACTTGGCCGGGGTGCGGGTTTCGGCGGGCGCCGCCTGCTCCTCCGGCAAGGTGGCGCGGAGCCACGTTTTGGCGGCCATGGGGCTCGGCGCGGCGGCGGGCTGCGCGATCCGCGTGTCCTTGCCCTGGAATGCGCCGGAGGACGCGCCGGAGCGTTTCGTCCTGGCCTGGTCTGCCATGCGCGACCGCCTCTCGCGCCGCGCCGCCTGAGAGGCCATGTCCGGAGGCGCCATGCGCCCGAACCGCCCCGTTTACCTCGACAACCACGCCACCACGCCGCTCGACCCGCGTGTGCTCGCCGCCATGCGGCCCTGGTGGGAGGAGAATTTCGCCAACCCGCACAGCGTCGAGCACGCGATGGGCCGCGAGGCCGAGGACGCGGTGGAAGCGGCGCGCGCGCAGGTGGCGGCTCTGATCGGCGCGGAAGCGCGGGAGGTCGTGTTCACCTCCGGCGCGACGGAAGCGAACAACATCGCCATCAAGGGCGCCGCGCGCTTCGCCGCGTCGCAAGGCGACGGACGGCGCCGGGTGGTGACGCTCGCCACCGAGCACAAGTGCGTCCTGGAAAGCGTTCGGGACCTTTCCGCCGAGGGATTCGAGCCGGTCGTGTTGCCGGTCGGGCCGGACGGGCTGTTGGACCTCGCCGCGTTGCGCGACTCGCTCGCGGACGCGCCGACGCTGCTCGTGTCCGCCATGGCGGTGAACAACGAGATCGGCGTGGTGCAGGACCTCCCCGCGATCGGCGCGCTGGCGAAGGAGGCGGGCGCGCTGTTCCACACGGACGCGGCGCAGGCCGCCGGGCGGGTGCCGCTCGACGTGCAGGGCATGGGCATCGACCTGCTTTCGTTGTCGGGGCACAAGATTTACGGGCCGAAGGGCATCGGGGCGCTGTATGTGCGGCGGCGGCCGCGCGTGCGCTTGGCGCCCCTGTTCTCCGGCGGTGGGCAGGAGCGCGGCTTGCGCTCCGGCACCCTGCCGGCGCCGCTCGCGGTGGGCTTCGGCGAGGCAGCGCGGCTGGCTGCGGCGGAGATGGCGCTGGACGCGGGCCGCATCGCCGGCCAGCGCGAACGCCTGGTGGCCGCGCTCAACGCCGCCGTGCCGGGCGTGCGGCTGAACGGCCACCCGGAGCGACGGGTCGCCGGCAACCTCAACCTGACCTTTCCGGCGGGGACGGACGCGCAGGCGCTGATGGCGGCGGCGCCGGAGGTGTGCGTGTCCACCGGCTCGGCCTGCTCCTCCGCCGCGGTCGAGCCTTCCTACGTGCTCCGGGCCTTGGGGCTGCCGGAGGCCGAGGCGCGGGCCACCTTGCGGATCGGGATCGGCCGCTTTACCTCGCCCGCGGACGTGGACCGGGCGGCGGCGGGCCTCGCCGCGGCGTGGCGGCGCCTGGCGGCCGCCCGCGCCCCGGAGCCGGTGGAGTAGCCCAGGACGATGCCCAAGATGTTCTTCGTCGAGCAGAACGGCTCGCGCCGCGAGGTGGACGCGCCGCTCGGCCTTTCGGTGCTGGAGATCGCGCACAAGCACGGCGTGGACATCGAGGGCGCCTGCGAAGGCTCGCTCGCCTGTTCCACCTGCCACGTGGTCGTGGACGCCGGCTGGTTCGGCAAGCTCGCCAAGCCGACGGAGGACGAGGAGGACATGCTCGACCTCGCCTTCGACTTGCAAGAAACGAGCCGCCTCGGCTGCCAGATCATCATGACGGAGGCGCTCGACGGCTTGGTGGTGCGGCTGCCCGCCGGGACGCGGAACGCCCAGGGGTAGCGTGTGAACCGCTGGGACACGGAGTTCGGCGCCGAGGGCGGACTGTTCCGCCGGTTGCGCGATGCCTGCGCGGCCGAGTGGGAGGCCTACACTTGGCACCCCTTCGTGCGGGCGCTGTCCGACGGCACGCTCCCGCTCGCCGCGTTTCGGCGGTATCTCGTCCAGGACTACCTGTTCCTCCTCCACTTCGCGCGGGCCGAGGCGCTGGCGGTGGTGAAGGCCGAGAGCGTGGAGGCGATGCGCGAGAAGGCGGCGGCGATCGGCGCCATCCTGGACGAGACGCGGATGCATTTGGCGTATTGCGCGGAGTGGGGCTTGCCGGAGGCTGAGGTGCGGGCGTCGCCGGAATCGGCCGAAACGGTGAGCTACACGCGCTACGTGATGGACCGCGGCTTGGCCGGCGACATCCTCGACCTGGAGGTGGCGCTGGCGCCCTGCACGGTTGGCTACGGCGAGGTCGCGCTCCGCGTCCAGGCGGACGGGCGGCGCACGGTGCGCGGCAACCCCTACGAGAGCTGGATCGCGGCCTACGCCGGTGAGGACTACCAGCGCCTCGCGGGCGGCGCCGCGGCGCGGATAGACGCGCTGGGACGCAGCCACGGCGGTGATGCCCGCTTCGCCCTGCTGGCGCCGGTGTTCGCCGAGGCGGCGCGGTTGGAAGCCCGCTTCTGGCAGCAGGGCTTGGACGCGGCGGCATGAGAGTGTTGGTCGCCATGTCCGGCGGCGTGGACAGCAGCGTCGTCGCGGGCCTCCTGCACGAGCAGGGGCATGAGGTGGTGGGCGCCACGCTCCAGCTCTACGACCACGGTGCCGCCACCGCGAAGCGCGGCGCGTGCTGCGCGGGGCAGGACATCCACGACGCGCGGCGCGTGGCCGACCGGCTCGGCATCCCGCACTATGTGTTGGACCGCGAGGAGCGCTTCCGCGACGCCGTGGTGCGGGACTTCGCCGACGCCTATGCGCGCGGCGAAACGCCGATCCCTTGCGTGCGGTGCAACCAGACCGTGAAGTTCCGCGACTTGGTGGAGCTGGGGCGCGACCTGGGCTGCGAGGCGCTCGCCACCGGCCACTACGCGCGCCGCGTGGACGGGGCGCACGGCCCGGAACTGCGCCGCGCCGCCGACCCGGCGCGGGACCAGAGCTACTTCCTGTTCGCCACCACGCCGGACCAGCTCGCCTTTTCGCGCTTCCCGCTCGGCGGTTTCCCGGACAAGGCGGCGGTGCGGGCGGAGGCGACCCGGCTCGGCCTCCGCGTGGCGGAGAAGCCGGACAGCCAGGACATCTGCTTCGTGCCCTCCGGCCGCTACCACGAGGTGGTGGCGCGCTTCCGCCCCGACGCCGCGGAGGGGGGCGAGATCGCGCACCTCGACGGGCGGGTGCTCGGCCGGCACGCGGGCGTGGCGCGCTACACGGTTGGGCAGGGGCGCGGCCTCGGCGCGGCGTCCCGGGACGACCAGGGGCAGGCGCTCTATGTGGCCGCGCTGGACGCGGGGCGGCGGCGCGTTGTGGTCGGGCCGCGCGCGGCGCTGCCGCGGCTGGAGGTCGTGGCGGGCGAGGTGAACTGGCTCCGCCCCCCGCCCGCCGGCCCTTTCGCGTGCGAGGTGAAGTTGCGGGCGCGGGAAGCGCCGCAGCCCGCGACCGCCGAATGGGACGCCGCCGCGGAACTGCTCCGGGTGCGGCCGGCGGTTCCGGCCATCGCCGCGCCCGGCCAGGCCTGCGTGCTCTACGACGGCGAGCGCGTGCTGGGCGGCGGCTTCATCCGCCGGGCGGACGCCGCGCTGATTGACACTGCGGGAACAGCGGCTTAACTCCCGGCCTCTCCGGTGCGGCGACGTAGCTCAGCTGGTTAGAGCACGGCACTCATAATGCCGGGGTCGGCGGTTCAAGTCCGCCCGTCGCTACCATGAAAGCTTCGTGATCTCAGGGGTTTAGAACGGGTCTAGGGCGGTCGGACGTCGTCGGACCCCAGCCCGGCAAGCAGCTTAGTAAGCGAACGGGCCAGCTTCCCGAGCGGCGGCTTACTGGCGGACTATCGGGGCGGCGCCGCGAACAGGCAATCTCGAGCCGGCCGTGTAATGACAACGCATTGTCCGTAGGCTGCGTCCACACCGCCTAGGTCAGGGCAAGGCCGCGTGGCTCGGCTTCCACGTGCAATCCCTGTTTGATGAGAAGGCCAAATCGGGGTTGGACACTGCCGCCGCGTCGCCGGCTCCCACCTCGCGCACGACCCGCAAGGGGCCGGCTGGCGGGAGAACCGGCGGCGCGAGCCCAACGGCACGTAGGGGCGCCGGGTCGCCGGCTTGGCGCTCGGCGCGCCGCAGCCCGTGGGCTTCTGCGGCTGCTGGAAGCACCCCGCGCGGGCCTGGGCGCAGCGGTGCGACAGAGCGGAGACCGTCCACCCCATCAGGTCAGCGGCCGTTCAAGGACGCAGCGCAAGTTATTGCGGTGGCGCGCGGTTTCAGCGCACCGCGCCGGCCGCCGGCGATCACTGCGGTGCAGCAACAAGCCGATGTGATCCCTTGCGTCGGCATGTTGTGCAATGTTCGCCGGCAGCAAAACAAAAAGCCGGGTGACGCAGCATGCACATCAGCAGCACGGCAAGCCTGACCGGACAGGGCCTGCTCCCGCAACTCCACCACACCATGCTGGCGATGGTGCGGAGAGAACAGCCCGATCTCACGGCCCGGCAACTCGCCGTTCTTCTTTGCGTGTATTTGGACGACGGCCCGCACACCGTCCGGGCTTTGGCGCAGGAACTCAACGTCTGCAAGCCGTCCATCTCCCGTGCTCTCGACCGGCTGGGTGAGTTCGACCTCGCCCGCCGCAAGGTCGATCCGACGGACCGCCGCAGCGTGTTCGTCTTGCCGACCCCGGCCGGACGGGCGTTCCTGGCCGGGTTGCGGGCCGCGATGGGCGCGACGCCGTCCAGCGGTGCGGCCCTCGCGGCGGCCGCGGCCGGAACTGACGGATGGCCGTGGGCGGCGGCGGGGCGGCCGGCGAACGATGCGCACCTCCGGGACGGACCCTCGGCGCCCTCCG
>CADCTL010000050.1 GCA_902805625.1 uncultured Acetobacteraceae bacterium | reverse complement strand
GCAGAGCGACCGGCTGGTCGACTACGGCGAGCGGCACCGGGCCGGGCTGCGGGTCGGCACGGCGCTGACCGAGGGCACGGCCAACTTCCTGGTGAACCGCCGGATGGCCAAATCGCAGCAGATGCGCTGGTCGCGGCGCGGCGCCGACCGGCTGCTCCAGGTCCGCTGCGCCGTCTACAACGGCACGCTCGGCAGCGGCTTCGGGCAGCGCTTCCAGCCTGCCAACGACCGTCACCCGCAAGCCACCATCGCCGCTTGACCCCCAGTTTCACGGCAGTCCCGTGGGCGCCTAGCGCGGGCGTGCCAGCCATGCGCCGCCTCCTCAAGGGCAAGGCTGCCCAGCGGGGCGAAGGTCGAGCAAATCGGCCTCGCGGCCGTGGAAGCACAAGCGCGGGGCCGAGGGGTACGCCGGGCCGCTTCCGCCGGCCGGCACCGGCGCGGCCGCTTCCATCAGCGTGGCCACCGGCCCTGCGCCGTAGAACGCACTCGATACCAGCGCCGCGACGATGAGGGCGCCAAGTCCGGCCACGACTACCTCGGTGGTGCGCATCGCCTGCGTTCCCGTCCAATGCCTTGGAAGTTACAGCCAATGTCTTGGAAGCCGCCGGAATCTCTGGGGTGGACCGCGCGATGACCGAAGCGCTTGCACGGCGCCGGCCTCGAACGAGCGAAAGGTGGCGGTGGGGCTGTTCGCCGCGAAGCCCGCGGCGCCGCATCAATCCCACCGCCCAGTTTCACTAGCGAAGGAGCAGACGCCCCGCAGTGGGGCGCACCAACAACCGCCCCTCCGTGGTTTTGTTTCGTAACGATATGGTGGCCATGCTCCGCTGCCGAACTGCAGGTCGGCCCGCCCTAGGACCTGCTACCCCACGGTGGGCCGACGCATGGCGGACAGTGGACAGGGCCCACGCCGGCCTCTGCGGGCCATTTTCACCTCCAGCACGGACCACCGGGGCCGCCGGCCATCCGCCGGCGCCGTCCGGCACGGCCGCCCAGACCAAGTGGCCGGATCCCCGCGCTTTCATTCTGTCAACATAATTAATGCGGTAGTTACGAAGCTTTTGCCTGGAATTGATTCTGGAGCCGGATTAAATCGCTTTTGCACATCACAAATCCGTGATCGCAGGAGCGGAACATGGCAGCCACCACCCTCACCGCCGGCTCGGGCCCCGACAGCCTGGTGCTGAAGCTCAGCCAAGACGCCTACCAGGGCAGCGCCCAGTACACGGTGTTCGTGGACGGCAAGCAGGTCGGCGGCACCTTCACCGCCAAGGCCCTGCACGGGTCGGGCGTCAGCGACACCCTGACGCTGAAGGGCGACTGGGCCGCGGGCGCCCACAAGGTCGAGGTCAAGTTCCTCAACGACGCCTACGGCGGCACCGCGGCCACCGACCGCAACCTCTACGTGGACGGCGCCACCTACAACGGCGCGGCGGTGTCCGGCGCGGCGCAGGCGGTCATGGACGCCGCCAAGCCCGCCACCCTCGCCTTCACCGAGGCCCCGCCGCCCGGCGGCACCTCCGAGTTCGGCTCGGCGGTGAGCTGGGGCGACGAGTTCAACGGCACCGCCATCGACCGCTCCAGCTGGCCGATCACCTACGGCGGCGACGCCATGTACTGGAACGGCGCCTTCCGCTGGGACAACTCCCAGTTGTCGGTCGGCGGCGGCAACCTCACCATCGGCCTGGAGAAGCAGGCGGACGGCATCTGGGAAACCAGCGGGGTCGCCACGACGCCGACCGACTACGCGCCGGGCCACAGCTTCCTCTACGGCAAGGTGGAGATCCGGGCCAAGGTGAGCCAGGAGGTGGACGGGGCCGGCCCCTGCTTCCTGCTCTGGCCCGCGAGCAACGACCACTGGCCGCCGGAGGTGGACATCCTCGAAACCCCGCACGGGGACGGCATGTTCACCAACCACTGGGCCGGCCCGGACGGCGAGGACGTCTACGCCTCGACCCACTTCGACGTGGACACCACCCAGTGGCACGTCTACGGCGTGGAGTGGACGCCGGAGCGCCTGACCATGACGCTCGACGGCAAGGCCATCAAGACGCTCACCGACCACATCCCGACCGAGGCGATGACGGTCGGGCTGCAAGGCCACGTCGGCGGCGCCGACGACGCCTGGTACGGCAACGCCAACGCCTCCGGCGCGGACCGCGTCGACATCGCGGTGGATTACGTCCGCGTCTACGAGTACTCGCCCGTCGGCTGAACCGGCACCCCGGGGGGGGCGGCGCGCCTAGGCCAGCAGCGCGTCCACCCCGACCCCGGACACGCCGGGCAGGAACACGGCGTCGCCGTCCCAGCCCCACCGCACCCAGGTGCCCGTCTTGCCGGCGGCGTCGCTGCCCTCGTAGGCCCAGGTCTCGTAGCCGTGGGCGGTGTGGGCCTCGATGCGGTCGAGGCCGACCTGGAAATCCTCCACCCGGTCGTCGTCGCCCTCGCCGGCGCGGAACACGAACACGTCCGCGCCGTCGCCCCCGCGCAGCACGTCCGTGCCGGCGCCGCCGGCCAGCCGGTCGTTCCCGTGGCCGCCTTCGACGGTGTCGTCGCCGCCGCCGGCGTTGATGCTGTCGGCGCCGAAGCCGCCGAGCAGCTTGTCGTCGCCCGCCGTCGGCGCGTGGCTGTGGCCGAAGTTGAAGCGCGCCATCAGGTCGGCGGCCGACACCGTCACCGTCGTGTTGGACGAGACGATCCGGAAGCTCTCGCAGCCCGACACGGTGTCCACGCCGAAGTTCAGCATCGAGCCCGCGGCGGGGCGGAACACGAACACCCCCTCGGAGGGGCTGGTCACCACGAAGGAGCCGCGGCCGAGGTTGAGCGCGTAGGTGTCGAAGCCCGCCCCGCCCTGGACCGCGTCGTCGCCGGCGCTGCTGCGGAGGGTGTCGTTCTCCGCGCCGCCGATCTGCCGGTCCGCGCCTCTGGTGCCGCCGATGTCCGCCATGTGGTGTTCGTTCCCCGGTGCTGGCGCCGCGGCTTGGTTCCGACGGCCTAATGAATACCGTCTACCCGAATGCGCGCGCTGCGTGGAACCTTGATCAACCAGG
>CADCTL010000049.1 GCA_902805625.1 uncultured Acetobacteraceae bacterium | reverse complement strand
GAGCGGTCCTCGGCGCCCGCGGCGAAGCCGCCGCCGTCGGGCGGGAGGGCGTGCATGCGCCGCCAGAAGGCGGCGTTGCCGGGCAGCGCCGCGGCCGCCAGGACGCAGCCGATGGCGAGCGCGCCGGCCGTGGCCCGCGTCCGGTCCGCCCGGGGGCGGCCCGCGCGCCAGAGCCAGCCCCCCAACAGCGCCAGCGTCAGCAAGGCGAGGATTTCGACAACGGCGGACGGCGGCTTCTCTCGTCCTGTCTCCAGTCGCGGTGCGCGCCTTGCGCATCGGAGGCAGTGGCATGAACCTGCCGCCCGGAGCGCCGCGACGGCGCGGAAATTTGGGGGAGAGCAGGCATGAAGACACGCGCGGCGGTGGCTTGGGAGGCGGACAAGCCGCTTTCGATCGAGGAGGTCGAGCTAGACGGCCCGAAGGCGGGCGAAGTGCTGGTGGAGATCAAGGCCACCGGCGTCTGCCACACGGACGCGTACACCCTCTCGGGCCTGGACTCCGAAGGCAAATTCCCCTGCATCCTCGGCCACGAGGGCGCGGGCGTGGTGCGCGAGGTCGGCGCGGGCGTGTCCTACGTGAAGCCCGGGGACCACGTGATCCCGCTCTACACGCCGGAATGCCGGCAGTGCAAAACCTGCCTGTCGCAGCGCAGCAACCTTTGCACCGCGATACGTTCCACGCAGGGGCAGGGCATGATGCCCGACGGCACCAGCCGCTTCTCCTGCGAAAACCCCAACAAGCCCCTGTGGCACTACATGGGCTGCAGCACCTTCTCGAACTTCACCGTGCTGCCGGAGATCGCTGTGGCCAAGGTCCGCGAGGACGCGCCCTTCGACAAGATCTGCTACATCGGCTGCGGCGTGACCACCGGCATCGGCGCCGTGGTGTACACGGCCAAGGTCTGGCCCGGCGCGAACGTGGTGGTCTTCGGCCTGGGCGGCATCGGGCTGAACGTCATCCAGGGCGCGCGCATGGTGGGCGCCGACAAGATCGTCGGCGTGGACCTGAATCCCGGCAAGGTGGAGATGGCGAAGAAGTTCGGCATGACCCACTTCGTCAACCCGGACGAGGTCGGCCGCGACAAGGTCGTGCAGGCCATCCAGGACCTGACGGACGGCGGCGCCGACTTCTCCTTCGAGTGCGTGGGCAACGTCAACACCATGCGCCAGGCGCTGGAATGCTGCCACCGCGGCTGGGGGCAGAGCATCATCATCGGCGTCGCGCCCTCCGGCACGGAAATCGCCACGCGCCCCTTCCAACTCGTCACCGGCCGCGTGTGGAAGGGCTCCGCATTCGGCGGGGCGCGCGGGCGGACGGACGTGCCGAAGATCGTGGACTGGTACATGGAAGGGAAGATCGACATCGACAGCCTGATCACCCACACCATGCCGCTCGACCGGATCAACGAGGCCTTCGACCTGATGCACGAGGGCAAGTCCATCCGCTCCGTCGTGGTGTATTGAGCGGTGACGGGCCTGGAGACCGTCTCCCGCGCGCGCTGCTTCGGCGGCGAGCAGCGCGTCTGCCGCCACCGCTCGACGGAGACGGGCACCGACATGCGCTTCGCGGTTTTCGTGCCGCCGGGAGCGGGGGAGGGGCGGCGCGTGCCGGTGGTCTGGTTCCTCGCGGGGCTCACCTGCACGGAGGAGAACTTCACCGTGAAGGCCGGCGCGCAGCGCGTGGCGGCCGAACTCGGGCTGATGCTGGTGGCGCCCGACACCAGCCCGCGCGGCGAGGGCGTGCCGGACGACCCGCAGGGCGCCTACGACTTCGGCCTCGGCGCCGGCTTCTACGTGGACGCGACGCAGGAACCCTGGGCGAAGCACTACCGCATGGAGAGCTACGTCGCGCGCGAACTGCCCGCACTGATCGCGGCGGAGCTGCCGGCGGACATGGACCGGCAGGGCATCATGGGCCATTCCATGGGCGGGCACGGCGCGATCACCCTCGCGCTGCGCAACCCGGGGCGCTTCGCCGCCGTCTCCGCCTTCGCGCCCATCGCCTCGCCCATGAACTGCCCATGGGGCGAGAAGGCGCTGGGCGGCTACCTTGGCCCGGACCGCGCCGCTTGGCGCGCGCACGACAGTTGCGCGTTGATCGACGACGGCGCGCGCGTGTCGGACCTGCTGGTGGACCAGGGCATGGGCGACAACTTCCTCGAAGGCCAACTCAAGCCCCACCTGCTGGAGGAGAGCTGCGCGCGCGCCGGCGTCCCGCTGACCCTGCGGCGGCAGGAAGGCTACGACCACTCCTACTTCTTCATCGCATCCTTCGTCGAAGACCACCTGCGCTGGCACGCGGAGCGGTTGCGCGCCGGGTCTTGATGAGCGGGGCTGGCGGGGCGCGGCTTGCCGCGCCCCGCCGGAAGGGGCGAAGCTCGCGCCCGACGCGGCGGTAGCCGCGCCGCAAGGGAGGAAACGCGAAAGGTGGACCGCCGGCCAACGATGCCGGAGGCGGGCGGCGCTCGCCTCGCTGCGCCGGACACGCGGACCGGACGGCCGGCGCGCCTCGGCTTGGGCGCCGCCGCCTCACTCGCGTTGCACGCCGGCGCGGCGGCGGCCGTGGCCATCGTCTTGGCCTGGCGCGCCACCACGATCGCGCCCCCGCCCGAGTCCCCCGTGCAGGTGGTTTGGCTCGACGCGCGTCCTCCGGCCGAACCCGACGCTTTGTCGCCGGTCGAGCCACCGAGGCCGTTGCGCGAGGCGGCTCCGCCCGCTGCGCCCATGGGCGAGTCCGCCACCGAGGGCCTGGAACCCGAGGACTTGCTCGCCACCATGCTCCCGGACTTGGTTGCGCCGCCGTCCGACGCTTCTCCGGCGACGGCCGAAGCGCCACCGCTGCCACTCTCCGACCTGATGGCTGCCGCCGGCCTGCTGCCGCCGGAGCCTCCCGCCGCGCCGGTGGGAGAAGGTTTCGCCGCACCGCCGCCGTCACGGCCCGCAGAGGAAGAAACGGCCGCCCGAGAGGATCGAATCGCCGCGCTGGCAGTGCCGCCTCCCGCGCCGCCGTCGCGGGCAGCGCCGCCATCCCCCGCGCGGCGCGCGCAGCCGCAACGG